>NZ_JMLO01000020.1:0-98274 GCF_000686785.1 Rhodococcus sp. UNC363MFTsu5.1 | reverse complement strand
AAACCGCCATCGTCGCCGAGGAACTCGGCCGCGCGATGGTGCCCGGCCCGTTCCTGCCGACCGTGATCGTCTCCGCGGTACTGAACGAGGCCGGCCGCACCACCGAACTCGCCGGTCTGGCCGACGGCACCGTGTTCGGTGCCGTGTCACTGCAGCCCGGCGGGCTGAGGCTGGTGCGCGGGGGCGGCACACTGACACTGTCGGGCACGTCGAGCCATGTCCTCGGCGGCCAGGTGGGCGACGTGTTCCTGCTCGCCGCCACCGACACCACCGGCGGCCTCGTGTTCGTGCTCGTCGATCGCGACCGTCTCGAGGTGACCGACCTCCCCAGCCACGATGTGGTGCGCCGCAACGCCGAGATCATCGTCGACGGCCTCGAACTCGCCGACGGTGATGTGCTGGAACTGGATTCGCGGCGCGTCCGCGACATCGCGGCGACGCTGTTCGCGGCCGAGGCCGCCGGTCTCGCGGACTGGGCCACCACCACCGCCGCCGATTACGCGCGGGTGCGTCAGCAGTTCGGTCGGGTGATCGGCCAGTTCCAGGGCGTCAAGCACAAGGCCGCCCGGATGCTCGCCCAGGCCGAGCAGGCCCGTGTCACCGCGTGGGATGCGGCCCGTGCGCTGGGCGAGGACGTCGACGCGGCCGAGGCCTCGCTGGCCGCTGCTGTCGCAGGCGCGGTGGCACCGGAGGCGGCGTTCCAGGTCGCCAAGGACTGCATCCAGATCCTCGGTGGCATCGGCTACACGTGGGAGCACGACGCACACCTGTACCTGCGGCGTGCGCAGTCGCTGCGGATCCTGCTCGGCTCCACCGCATCCTGGCGACGCCGCGTCGCGCAACTGACGTTGGACGGTGTGCGGCGTGTCCTGAGCGTGGAGCTGCCGCCAGAGGCGGAGCAGATACGCGCCGACGTCCGCGCCGAGCTCGCCCCGGCCACCACTCTCGCGGGCGCCGAGCGCAAGGCGTACCTCGCCGAGAAGGGTTACACCTCAACGCATCTGCCCGCTCCGTGGGGCAAGAGCGCCGATGCCGTCACCCAGCTCGTGATGGCCGAGGAACTCCGCGGCGCCGACCTGGTGCCGCACGACATGATCATCGGCAACTGGGTGATCCCGACGCTGATCGCGCACGGCAACGACGAGCAGTTGCAGCGTTTCGTGCCGCCGTCGCTGCGCGGCGACATCGTGTGGTGCCAGCTGTTCTCCGAACCCGGTGCCGGCTCGGACCTGGCCGCCCTGTCCACCAAGGCCACCAAGGTCGACGGCGGCTGGAAGCTCACCGGGCAGAAGGTGTGGACGTCGATGGCCCGCACCGCGGACTGGGGCATCTGCCTGGCCCGCACCGACGCCGACGTCCCCAAGCACAAGGGCCTGTCCTACTTCCTCATCGACATCAAGGGCAGCGGGCTCGACATCCGCCCGCTGCGCGAGATCACCGGCGAGGCCCTGTTCAACGAGGTGTTCTTCGACGACGTCTTCGTCCCCGACGAATGCCTGGTCGGCGAGCCCGGCGACGGCTGGAAGCTGGCCCGCACCACCCTCGCCAACGAGCGGGTGTCCCTGTCGAACGACTCCTCCCTCGGTTCTGGTGGCGAGGCGCTGCTCGACCTGGCCGCCGAGATCCCGGGTGGGCTCGATGCCGAACAGATGACCGTTCTCGGCAAGGTGCTGTGCGACGCGCAGTCCGGTGGGCTGCTGGGGCTGCGCACGACGCTTCGCTCGCTGGCCGGGGGGCAGCCCGGCGCCGAATCGTCCATCGCGAAACTGCTCGGCGTCGAGCACATCCAACAGGTGTGGGAGGTCGCGATGGACTGGGCAGGCCCACGAGCCCTGCTCGGCGACCAGGGCCGGTCCGCGACGCGGATGTTCCTGAGTTCGCAGAATCTGTCCATCGCGGGCGGCACCACCAATGTGCAGCTGAACATCATCGCCGAGCGACTCCTCGGTCTCCCCCGAGACCCCGAGCCCGGAAAGTGACACCGGCCGCCGATTCCAGAAGCCGTCCACCGATCACGTGATGGGCGGACAAACGACACGACGTCCACGAGCTGGGCGTCGCCAATGCGCAAGGAGAAATTGTGGGTAATCCGGTCATCGTGGATGCTGCCCGATCGCCCTACGGTCGGCGGGGTGGTTGGCTGTCCGGACTGCACGCGGCGGAACTGCTGGCGGCCGTCCAGTCGGGGTTGCTCGAACGCCTGCAGCTGGACCCGAACGCCATCGAGCAGGTCATCGGCGGATGTGTGACACAGGCGGGCGAGCAGGCATCGAACGTCAGCCGCAACGCATGGCTGCACGCGGGCCTGCCCGAGCGCACCGGTGTGACGACGATCGACGCGCAGTGCGGCTCCGGACAGCAATCGGTGAACCTGATCGCGGCCCAGATCGCGGCCGGCGTCATCGAGGCGGGCATGGCGTGCGGCGTCGAGGCGATGTCGCGGGTTCCGTTGTTGTCCAACATCTCCGGGGAGGTCGGCCATCCCCGGCCGCAGGGATGGACGGTCGACATCCCCGCCCAGTTCCTCGGCGCCGATCGTATTGCGCGGCGCCGCGGCTTCACCCGGCAGGAGCTGGATGCATTCGGTCTCCGATCGCAGCAGCGGGCCGCGCTCGCGTGGGAGGAGGGTCGGTTCGACCGGCAGATCATCCCGGTCAAGGCGCCCGAAGCCGACGGTGGCGCAGCCACCGTCGTCGCGCGCGACCAGGGATTGCGGGAGACGTCGATGGAGGCCCTCGCCCGCCTGAAGCCCGTGCTCGACGACGGTCTGCACACCGCGGGTACCTCGTCACAGATCTCGGACGGAGCGGCCGCCGCGGTGCTGATGGACGAGACCGTGGCGCGAGGACTCGGCCTGCGTCCGCGGGCCCGAATCATCACCCAGTGCTTGATCGGTGCCGAGACCCATTTCCTGCTGGACGGCCCCGTCCAGGCGGTGGAACTCCTGCTCGAGCGTTCACGGATGTCGGTGAAGGACATCGACCTGTTCGAGGTCAACGAGGCGTTCGCGGCGGTCCCGATGTCGATGGCGCGGGTCCACGGCGTCGACGAGGACCGACTCAACGTCAACGGCGGCGCGATCGCGCTGGGGCACCCGGTCGGATCGTCCGGCGTGCGACTCATCGCGGCGGCGATCGACGAGCTGGAACGCCGTGACGGTGAGCGGGCGGTCGTCGCCGTGTGCGCAGGCGGCGCAATGGCGAGCGGGGCAATCATCGAGCGGATATGACGTCCGGCGACACTCGGCACGGTCGGGGAGTTGGCATCGGTGGTGTCACGTGAACGCGTCCCGGTTGCCGTTGTCGACGGCACCGTCTCGGGCTGGCTGCGCTGGGGCAAGTAAAGCACCGGTACGTAATCGGCTCCAGGCCTAGCGAACTCGGTTCGCCAGGCCTGGGCACCGGTGCTGCTCGCCCCACCCGGAAGAGTCCCGATGAGTGAGAACCACCCGCTTCGGCACACTCAGGCCGCGGTGAGGATCCGCGGCCCGTCCACGGTGATGGCGATGGTGTGCTCGCTGTGCGCCGCGCGGGTGCCGTCGAGGGTGCGCAGCGTCCAGCCGTCCCGGTCGTGCCGGTAGTCGTCGGTGCCGCCGCCGATCAGCATCGGCTCGAGGGCGAGCACCAGGCCCGCGCGCAGCTTCATCCCACGGCCGGGCCGCCCCTCGTTGGGCACGTCGGGTCCCTCGTGCATGACGCGGCCGATGCCGTGGCCGCCGTGATCGGCGAGCACCCCGCGCCCCCTGCTCCTGGCGAAGGCGCCGATGGCGTCGGCGATGTCACCGATCCGGTTCCCGACCCGCGCGGCCTCGATGCCCCGCGCGAGCGCCGCCTCGGTGTCCGCGATCAGGCTCAGGTCCTCGGGGTCCGCCGCGCCGACCACAAAGCTGATCGCCGAGTCGCCGCACCACCCGTCGAGGAATGCTCCACAGTCCAGGCTGACCAGATCGCCGTCGGCGAGCCGGTAGTCCGACGGGATGCCGTGCACGATGGCGTCGTTGACGCTGGCGCACACCACGCCGGGGAACGGGGACGGCGCCCAGGAGGGGTGGTAGCCGAGGAAGGCCGGGGTGGCGCCCGCGTCCCGGATCACCGCCGCGGCGGCCGCGTCCAGCTCGCGCAGACTCACCCCGACCGCGGCGGTCGCCCGCGCCGCCGCGAGGGCCTGCGCCACCACCCGTCCTGCCGCCCGCATCGAGCGCACCTCGTCCTCGGTCTTGATCTCGACCATGCCAACCTCACCTTCGTTAACGAATAACTATACCGGTATTACTATAGGGGCCATGGTGCGCGTGCCGCTGACGGCGGAGGAACTCGAACGGGGCAGGCGGCTCGGCGAACTGCTGCGCGGGGCCCGCGGCGAGGCCAGCATGGTCGAGGTCGCGCTGGACGCGGGCATCTCCGTGGAGACGTTGCGCAAGATCGAGTCCGGACGGATAGCGACGCCCGCGTTCTTCACCGTCGCCGCGATCGCCCAGGTCCTCGGACTGTCGCTGGACCTGGTCGCCGAGGCGCTAGCCGATCCGCCCGCGCGCCGCGAGGCGGCCTCGTAGCCGTCACAACGGCGCCGACTCGTACCGCGGGCGCGCGCCCACCGATTCGGTGTTGGTTCGACGAGGGTTCCTGTTTGCGCGGTCTAGCCGAGGAGCGTTCAAACACTCGGTGCGGGTCCAAGTTTGAGCGTCGACTCACGCCCGCGACACTTTGTTTCAATCTCGCGAGTGGGTCAATTGTCTGCTTACTCTTGCGCAGTGAATACACCGAAGCACGAGGTGCCCTCGTCGGGAATCACCGGCCGCCGGCTCTCCTACCTGGCCTTCGCCGTAATCGTCGTCGCCTACCTGGCGATCATCAAGATCAGTGGGCTGCTGAGCGGCGGCTGGGCTGACGAGGACGACACCCTGACCACCCGAGGGGTGGTCTTCACGATGCTGATCCCGCTCGGGCTCTCCGTGATCTTCACCTACGGGGTCATCGCCGCGCTGGGTTGGTGGCGGCCGGTGACGAAGGACGACCGACCGGTCAACCGATGGGTCTGGGTCGTGCCCGCGATCCTCCTCGGCGCAATCCTGCTGGGAATCAACTACAGCGCGCTGTCGGAAAAGGGCTGGCTGTTCATCGTCTGCCTCCTGATCGCCACACAGTTCGTCGGCTGGGGTGAAGAGGGAATGTTCCGCGGCATCGGGGTGACCGTGCTGCGCCAACACGGCCTGCGCGAGGGCCAGGTCGCATTGTGGTCCAGCCTCATCTTCGGCGTGGTTCACCTGTCGAACGCCTTCACCGGTGGCGGCTCAGGCGCAATCGCCCAGGCTGCCATCGTCAGCGTCGCGGGGTACTTCTTCTACCTCACGCGCCGTGTCTCGGGCAGCAACGCACTCAACTCCGTCATGCACGGACTCTTCGACTTCTCGCTGCTCAGTGGCACCGTCATCCTGCTGGACCAGCAGGCATACCTGGGCACCTTCGCCCCAATCCTGGCCTACCCGATCCTCGCGATCATCCTCCTCCTCAAGCGGCGGAGCATCGAGCCGGCCGACCGCGCCGACGATGCTGCGGTCTCAACCCCTGCCTGATGACATCCCCTGCCCGGTACGGCGTGCGCCAGCCGTTCGTATGGGAGGTCGTGCCTTCGGCCATCTTGCGCTGGTAGGCGGATCCGTCGCTGCTCAGTATTCGCGCCGGGTTGACACCTTGGGCCTCGACGGGGCCGAGGACCACTCCCGTCACGCAGCTGTGCAAATGCGGTCAGAACCTGACCGGATTCGATGGCAACCTCGCGGGCATGACCACGAGACAGTTGATCCGCTCCGATTCCGACCTGCACAACGGCTACGGCAGCGTGAACGCCTTCGCGGCGGTGAAAGGCCATGGGGGCGCACGCGCGTTCATCCGTTTCCTCGCCGAGGTTCTCGACGGGCGAGAAACCGAGGAAGCGCACACCGTCGACACCGACGGCTTGCTGATCCACGCGGAGGTTCGCATCGGGGACTCGTGCCTGATGGTCGTCGACTCCAAGCCGGACTGGGCGTTCACCCCTGCCCTGCTCCAGGTGAACGTCACCGACTGCGACGAGGTACTCCGGCGCGCCGGCGACCGAGGCGCCCGGGTGATCACGCCGACCACGCCGTTCTACGGGGGCAGCTCGCTGGCCCGGTTCGTCGACCCATGGCACAACGTGTGGTGGCTGTTCGGCCCGGCGATCGAGGGCGCACCGGAGCCGACATGGGATCCCGACGCGGCCACCGAGGAGTCGGCGATCCACGCATCGATCTGCTCGGCGATGCGCGATCTTTCGCAGCCGACGGCGTCCGACGAGACCGTGTCACCTAATTGACGTGCAGGATCACACCGACCGTGTCGAGACTCGTCTGGTCGAGGGGGAAGTAGCCCTGCGCCGGGGTGGTGTCGGTGCGGGTGCGGGCGGCGGGGACCGCGGCGGCGGGCATCAGGCCCCAGGTGGCGATCCGGGCCTGGAGGAAGCCCTCGAAGGTGTCCGGCTCGGGCTCTCCGAGCCCGATCGCGTCGCTGTGACCGAGGCTGCCTGCGATGAAGGCGTACCGGTCGCCCACCAGCGAGCCCACGATGGCGCCTGCGCTGGACCACTCGAGGTCCATGTCCGCCATGCGCATGGTGCTCGGGTTCTCCTGCAGGTGGCGGTTGTGCGCGAAGGCCAGTGTCGCTCCCCGCCCGGCCTCGATACCTCGGATGTCGAGGAGGTTCCGAGCCATCAGCGCATCCCGGGTACCCAGTAGGAGCGAAACCCGCGCGCTCTCGCCGATCCGTTGCGCCGCCTGGCGGTGATACCGGAGCAGACCGAGGCCGGCGGTGAGATACGTTTTTGCCCTGAGCCATTCGGCCCTGGAGGTCGTCGCGATCATCTCCGGCGCCCGCGCGTAGAGCATGGTGAGCATGTCGTCGGCAACCGACCGCAGCCGGTTCGCCTCGGCCGTGGCTCCGATGGACACGGCCGAGTCCATGACCGCCTCCGTCCGACTCCAGCGGTCGTCCTCTCCGCAGAGGCTCGCGATGTCGAGGTCGAGCCCCAGATAGTCGCGGGCGTATTCGAGATGGGTTCGCGGGCTGGGCGCACTGGTGGTCTCCGTCGGAGTGTCGAAGCCGTGAAAGCTCAATCGTTCTGCCGGCGAACGGTTCTCGTTGTACTCGCGCATCCAGGCCACCAGCTGCCTGTTGGCGTCCAGGTCTCCGAACCCGTGCGAGAAGCCCTCGCCCATCGCCAGGTCGAGGCTTCCGATGCCCTCCCGGACGAAGTCGTCCACGACGAGCGCGGCAACGCGATCGGTTTCCAGTGCGATCGACCGGAAGCCGTGGTCGACGAGCGCGGCGAACAGCTCGTTGCGGACCCACGCAGAGGCGGGCTCCAGGTGCGTCGGCTCACCGAGCCCCAACAGGTCACATGATGTGGGTACGAAGTCTCGAATGTCCTGGCTCATGTGTCTCAATCGTATCGTTGAAAGCCCCGTTGAAACTTCTGAGGCGTTGACCGGTCGGATGGGCGGTAGAGTCTCAAACCAGTGAGAACCCTGCGACCATCCGACCTCGCCCGCGAGCACGGCATCTCGACCCAGGCGGTCCGCAACTACGAGCGCGACGGCTTCATCCCGCCCGCCGAGCGCTCACCGAGCGGCTACCGGGTCTACAGCGAGGTACATGCGGCGGCGCTGCGCACCTACCTCTCGCTCATCCCGGCGTACGGGTACGCGGCCGGCGGCCGGATCATGAACGCACTCCACGAGGGGGACCTCGAGGACCTCCTGATGATCATCGACCGTGCCCACGGCCAGTCGCTCCGCGATCGGGACACCCTCGATGCCGTCAGGAGAGCGGCGCACCACCTGACGGCCGAATCCGATACCGCCACAGGCCCATTGGACGACGCCCAAACCCGGACCATCGGGGAGCTCGCGCACCACCTCCGCGTCACCCCCGCGACGCTGCGCAACTGGGAAGACGCAGGCATCCTCGCCCCGGCCCGCGACCCGGCCACCGGATATCGCCGCTACCGCGCGAGCGACGTCCGCGACGCCGAGCTGGCCCATCTCCTCCGACGCGGGAGCTATCCGCTCGACCACATCGCCACCGTGGTCCAACAGATCGGAAGAGCCGGCGGCACAGACGCTTTGGCCGCGGCACTGGATGACTGGCAACGACGACTCACCGCTCAGGGTCTCGCCATGCTCCACGCGGCCGGTCAGCTCGGTCACTACAAGGACGTATACGACCGCGACACGTTGCCCCTCAGCCGCGCTCGCCCGTTTATCGTTTAACTGTTCGTTTGCTCGGCGGACGCGTAGGTTGCCGACGTGACCATCGTCGAGCAAGCGCCGCAACCCCGCCCGAACCGACGGTCCGTCCTGCGCGGCGCCGCCCTCGGTGTCGGCGCGCTGGCCGCGGGTGCGGCCCTCGGCCCCATCTCGGCCGCGCGTGCGGGCGCCGCCCCGACGGCATTGACCGGCAAGACCGCCGTGGTCGTCGGCAGCGGGTTCGGTGGCGCGGTCGCGGCGCTGCGGCTCGGCCAGGCGGGCGTCCGAACCACGGTCCTCGAACGCGGCAGGCGCTGGCCGGTCAACCCGGACGGCACGACCTTCTGCACGATCAACGAACCCGACGGCCGATCCGCGTGGTTCGCCGACCACCCGCCGATCAACCAGCTGACACGGCTGCAGTCCATCGCCAGGTACCCGGGCGTCATCGACCGGGTCTACGGCAACGGCATCGACGCCATCTACGGCGTCGGGGTCGGCGGCGGCTCGCTCGCGTTCGGCGCGTTCACCCCGCAGCCCCGGCGCAAGGATTTCGCCACGGTCTTCCCCGCCCAGATCGACTACGACGAACTCGACCGGACGTACTACCCGCGCGCCAAGATGATGCTGGGCACCTCGCCCCTCCCTGCGGACCTCCTCGCGAACCCCGCCTACCGGGGTGCGCGCGCCTGGCTGGACTACATCGAGGATTTCGGCGGCGAACCCGTCCTGCACGACTTCTGCGTCGACTGGGACGTCGTCCGTGAGGAACTCGCCGGCCGCACACCCGCCTCGTACTCGATCGGCGAGGGCCCGTACGGCAGCAACTCCGGCGCCAAGAACAGCGTCGACCACAACTACCTGCCCGCGGCCGAGGCCACCGGGAACGTGACCATCCTCCCGCTGCACGAGGTCATCGAGATCCGGGAGATCTCCGGGCAGGACCGGTTCGAGGTCGTGGTCAAGCGGATCGACGAGTCGGGCGCGGTGCGCGAACACAAGACGCTCGTCGCCGACTACGTGTTCATGGCGGCCGGCTCGTACTACACCTCTGCGCTGCTCACGACCGCCAAGGCGAAGGGCACGCTGACCCGGCTGAACGACCATGTCGGCAAGGGGTACGGCAACAACGGCGACTTCCTGATCGCCCGCGGGCTGCTGCGCAGGGACTGCGGCGCGAAGCAGGGCGGCCCCGGCGTCGCGGTGATGTACGACGACGACAATCCGGACGGTCCGATCTCGATCTCCTGGGAGGCGTCACCGTTCCCCGACATCGCGGGCGGCTCGAACATGGCGAACCTGATCCAGGTCATCTCGGACGAACGCGGCTCGATCGACTACAACCCGGCGACCGGGCGGGCGGAACTGAACTATCCGTTCGGCGAGTCGAACAGCAACGTGGACGCGCGCGGACGGAACTTCGCCGGCCGCTTCCACGAGCGGACCGAGACCCGGTTCGGTTCACCCGCCACCGGGATCCCCGTCTACACCCGGCTCAGCGACTTCGGCTCCGGGTGCACCTGGCACGGTCTCGGCGGCATGGTGATGGGCCGGGCGTGCAGCCACGAGGGCCAGGTCGACGGCTACTCGAACCTGTTCGTCGTCGACGGCGCCCTGCTGCCGGGATCGTCCGCGATGGTCAACCCGGCGCTGACCATCACCGCGGTGGCGGAGCGCTGCATGGACCGCTTCGTGGCCGCCAGGTCCTGAGCCCGGCCGACCGCCGACAGGAACCTCACAGGGCCGGTGAGTACGGTGGCCGAGGCCAAGGGCCCGGCAATCCGTCGGCCCGCCGACGGACAGGAACGTGCAATGCCCCAGGCACCGATGCTGGCGGACCCCGCGAGGACCTCGACCACACCGAGGTCCGCGCGCGCCGTCGTCGGACGCCTGCGGGGACACCGGGCCGGGCCGGATGTGGCGGCCGCGCTCGGGTTCACCGTGCTCGCGATGGTGGTGCTCGGCCGCCAGTGGCGCTCCCCCACCGTCGGCTACCTGATCGGCAGCGGCCAGGACCAGCGGATGTGGGAATGGTTCTTCGCGGTCGCGGCGCACTCGGTCACCCGGCTGGAGAACCCCCTCGGCACGCTCCTGCAGAACTACCCGGATGGCGTGAACCTGATGGCCAACACGGCCATGTTCGGGGTCAGCATCCCGCTCGCGCCCGTCACGCTACTGTTCGGCCCGACCGCCACCTGGACGCTGGTGCTGACCGCGGGCCTGGCAGGGACCGCCTTCGCCTGGTACTGGTTGCTGTCCCGGTTCGCGGTGCGGTCGCGGGCAGCGGCGGCCGTCGGCGGCCTGTTCTGCGGGTTCGCCCCCGGGATGATCTCGCACGCCAACGGGCACCCGAATTTCGTTGCGCTGGCGCTGCTGCCGCTGATCCTCGGCTGCGTGATCCGGCTCAGCCGCGGCGCGGGCACCAAGACCGCGATCGCGCTCGGGCTGCTGGTCGCGGCGCAGATCCTGCTCGGCGAGGAACCGCTGCTGATCTGCGCCATGTCCTTCGCCGTGTTCACGGTGGCGTACTTCGCCTTTCGGCCGCAGCTCGCCCGCGCCGCGGTGCGATCCGCGTGGCGGCCGCTGCTGCTGGCGGCGGCGATCGCGCTGGCGATCACCGCGATCCCGTTGTGGTGGCAGTTCTTCGGGCCGCAGAGCTACCGGGTCATCGACCACGGGGCGATGGGCAACGATCTGAAGGCGCTGCTGCAGTTCCCGGCGCAATCGCTCGGTGGGCGCACCAATCCCGGCCAGGACGTCTCGATCGGCGCGACCGAGGAGAACGCCTACTTCGGCTGGCCCCTGCTGGCCCTCGTAGCCGCGGCGTCCGCCTGGCTGTGGCGGGCGCCGCTCGCGCGGGCGGCGACGGTGACGACGCTCGTGATGGGCGTGCTCTCACTCGGGTCCGAGCTGACCGTCGGACGGAGCCGGACCGGGATCACGCTGCCGTGGGCGTGGTTCGAGCACGTCCCGCTGCTCGAGTCGGTGCTCGAGACCAGGTTCGCGATGGGCGCGGTCCCGGCGATCGCACTGCTGCTGGCGATGGCGACGGACCGCGCCCTCCGTGAGCGGGCAACGCTGGTGCCCTGGTGCATCTGCCTGGTGCTCGCCCTGCTGCCGCTGACCCCGATGCCGCTGCCCGCGGTCGACCGCAAGCCCGCTCCCGAGTTCTTCACCGACGGGACCTGGAGCGGGTACGTCGACGACGGCTCCATCGTGACGGTCCCGCTGCCGAGGCCCGAGGATGCGCGCGCGCTGTCCTGGCAGGCCGAGGCCGATTTCGGCTTCCCGCTCGCGGGCGGCTACTTCGTGGGACCGGTCGGCGCCGCCAAGAAGGCCAAGTACGGCCCGGACGATCGGCCGACGGCTCTGTTGCTGGCCCAGGCGGACAAGACCGGCACAGCGCCCGCGATCACCGACGAGCTGCGTGCGCAGGCGGCAACGGACCTGAGGTTCTGGCGGGCCGACGCGGTCGTCCTCCCGCCGGGAAAGAACCGTCAGGTCCTCCGCGAGACGGTCAGCGAGCTGCTCGGTGACAGCGGTCACGCCGCCGACGACGTCTGGGTGTGGGATGTGCGTGCCCTCGTCGCCGCGGGACGTTGACCCGGACCCCGTCCCATACGATCGGACCTTGTGTCCGACGCGCCTGAACCCACGCCAGCCGACCGAGCCTCACTACGCACCGCCCGCCTGATCGCGGTCGTCGCGGGTCTGGCCGGGCTGCTGCTGGCCGTCCTCACCCCGCTGCTGCCGGTCAAGCAGACGACCGCCAGCGTGTCCTGGCCGCAGAACGGCGCCCTGACGAGTGTGTCCGCGCCGCTGGTCAGCTACGAACCGCTCAGCATCAGCGCGCACATCCCCTGCGCGGTGGCGACGCAGCTGCCGCCCGATGGGCAGGTCCTGCTCTCCACCGCCCCGAAGCAGGCGACGGACGCCGAGCTCGACGGCCTCACCGTCAAGGTCGCGGGCGACCCAGCGAGCGAGACCGGCCGCCAGGTGCAGGTGATCCTGCGCAACAGCGTGCTGCTCTCGGCACCGCTGGCCGACGCCGCGAAATGCTCGGCGATCACCGTGTTCTCGGACGCCGAGCACACCACCGCCACCTTCGCCGGGCTGACCGATGACGCGGGCGAGCCGCTCAGCGTCGACGTCGCGGGCGACCTGCGCCCACAGATGGTCGGCATCTTCAGCGACCTCGAGGGCTCCGCGCCGGCTGGCCTCGAGGTCCGCGCCGACATCGATTCCCGGTTCTCCTCCAGCCCGACGCTGTTCAAGCTGCTCGCGATCATCGTCGGGACGCTGGCCACGCTGGTCGCGCTGGTCGCGCTGCACCGCCTCGACAGCACCGACGGCCGCGCCGCGCGCCGCTTCCTGCCCCGGCACTGGCTGCGTTTCACCGCCGTCGACGGCCTGGTGATCGGCACCCTCGCGCTGTGGCACTTCATCGGGGCCAACACCTCCGACGACGGCTACCTCCTGAACATGGCCCGGGTCTCGGAGCAGGCCGGCTACATGGCCAACTACTTCCGCTGGTTCGGCGTCCCCGAGGCCCCGTTCGGCTGGTACTACGAGGTGCTGGCCGCGATGGCCAAGATCTCCACGGCCAGCCCCTGGATGCGGCTGCCCGCGCTGCTCGCAGGCATCCTCTGCTGGATGGTGATCAGCCGCGAGGTGATCCCCCGCCTCGGCCGGGCGGTGCGCCACAACCGGATCGCGATCTGGACCGGTGGGCTGGTCTTCCTCGCGTTCTGGCTGCCCTACAACAACGGCCTGCGGCCCGAGCCGATCATCGCGCTCGGCGCGCTGCTGACCTGGTGCTCGATCGAACGGGCGATCGCCACCGGCCGACTGCTGCCCGCCGCGGTCGGCGTCCTCATCGCGGCGTTCTCGCTGGCGGCAGGGCCGACCGGCGTGATCGCCGTCGCCGCGCTGATCGTCGGCGCCCGGCCGATCACGGCGATCCTGGTCAACCGGGCCCGGCAGGTGGGGTGGCTGCCGCTGCTCGCGCCGATCGTGGCCGCGGGCACCCTTGTGCTGGCCGTGGTCTTCGCCGACCAGACGCTCGCGACCGTGCTCGAGGCGACCCGGGTCCGCACGCTGGTCGGCCCGAACGTGAAGTGGTTCGACGAATACCACCGCTACGACGCGCTGATGAACGTCTCCCCCGACGGGTCGCTGGCCCGGCGGTTCGGCGTGTTCACGATGATCCTCTGCCTGGTCGTCTGCGCGATGATCATGCTGCGCCGGGGCGGCAAGATCCCGGGCGCCGCCGCAGGGCCGTCGCGGCGCATCCTCGGGATCGTGTTCGGCTCGCTGGTGCTGATGATGTTCACCCCCACCAAGTGGACCCACCACTTCGGTGTGTACGCGGGCCTGGCCGCTTCCATCGCCGCGCTGACCGCGGTCGCGGTCGCCGCGGCCACGCTCCGCTCGCGCCGCAACCGCACGCTGTTCGCGGCGGGCGTGCTGTTCCTGCTCGCGCTGGCCTTCACCGGATCGAACGGCTGGTGGTACGTCTCCAGCTACGGCGTGCCGTGGTGGGACAAGCCGCCGTCCATCGGCGGCAACGCCTTCTCCACCGCCCTGCTCGGCCTGGCGGTGCTGGCGCTGCTGCTGGCGGGCTGGCAGCACCTGCGGGCCCCGTACCGGCCGGAGGAGCAGGCCGCTCCGCCGCGCGGGCTCCGCGCGCTGCTCGGTTCCCCGCTCACCCTCGCGGCGGCCTTCGTGGTGCTCTTCGAGGTGCTGTCCCTGGCCAAGGCCGCGGTCGCGCAGTATCCGGCGTACTCGGTGGCCCGGTCCAACATCGAGGCAATGGCGGGCGACACCTGCGCGCTGGCCGACGACGTGCTCGTCGAGTCGGACGCGAACGCCGGGATGCTCACCCCGGTGAGCCCCTCGGACAACCCGCTCGGGGCGGACGCGGACGCCGGCTTCACCCCCAACGGGGTGCCCGTCGACCTGACCGCCGACGAGGAGAGCAAGGCCGCGGGCGGCGCGAACACCGTCGACAGCGACGCCACCACCACCACGTCGGGCACCGCGTCCGGCACGGGCGGCGGCACCGGCAGCACCGGCATCAACGGCAGCTCCGTGGCCCTGCCGTTCGGGCTCGACCCGGCGCGGACCCCGGTCCTCGGCAGCTACCAGACCGGCGAGCAGGCCACCGCGAAGCTCACCTCCGGGTGGTACGGGCTGCCCGAGCGGAGCGATGCGGCCCCGATCCTGGTGGTCACCGCCGCGGGCCGGATCAGGTCCGTCGACGCCGACGGCATCGTCACCTACGGCCAGGACCTGGTCGTCGAGTACGGCGTCCCTGCTGCCGACGGCACGATCGAGGCACGCGGCAGCCTGCTGCCCATCGACATCGGGCCGTCGCCGTCGTGGCGGAACCTCCGGGTCCCGATGGCCGACATCCCGGCCGACGCCACCGCCGTGCGGCTGGTCGCGAACGATCACGACCTCTCCCCGCGGCAGTGGCTGGCGGTCACACCGCCCCGGGTACCGCAGCTGCGGACGCTGAACGAGGTGGTCGGCTCGAGCGCACCGGTGCTGCTGGACTGGTCCGTCGGCCTGTCCTTCCCCTGCCAGCGGCCGTTCGACCACGAGTACGGGGTCGCGGAGGCGCCCGAGTACCGGATCCTGCCGGACCGGGTTGGCGCCGACTCCACGAACGGCTGGCAGGACAGCCTCGGCGGCGGACCGCTCGGCTGGACCGACCTGCTGCTCGCGGCGCAGACGATGCCCAGCTACCTCGACCGGGACTGGGACCGGGACTGGGGCTCGCTGGAGCGGTTCACGCCACTCGACGAATCGGCGGTGCCCGCACGGGTGGACACCGCGACCGTCACCCGATCCGGGCTGTGGACCCCTGGCCCGATCCCGGCGCGGTGACGGTCAAGGGGGACGTGCGGGCCCTGCTGTTCGACGTACAGGGCACCGCGACCGACTTCCGCTCCACGGTCATCGAGTCCGCGGAGCGGATCGTCGGCGACCGGAGTGTCGACTGGGGTCCGTTCGTCGACCGGTGGCGGGCGGCCTACTTCGCGGCGCTGACCGGCCTGGCGGCGCGTGGGCCGGAGGCGGCGTGGACGTCTGTGCACTCGGTGTACCGGTCGGCGCTCGACGAACTACTCGCCGAACACGGACTCGGTTCGCTCGGCGAACCGGAGCGTGAGGAGCTGACCCAGTCGTGGCAGCGGCTGCGCCCCTGGCCGGACACGGTCCCTGGGCTGACGCGCCTCCGGTCCCGGTACACCCTCGCGACCCTGTCGAACGCAGACGTCGGGGCGGTGATCGGCATCGCCAAGGCCGGTGGGCTGCCATGGGACGCCGTGTTCGCCGCCGAGATGTTCGGCACCTTCAAACCCGAGCCGGCCGTCTACCTCGGCGCCGCCCGGTACCTCGGGTTCGAACCCGCCCAGATCATGATGGTCGCCTGCCACAAGTACGACATCGACGCGGCCGCCGAACTCGGATTCCGGACCGCGTTCGTCGCGCGGCCCCTCGAATTCGGGCCCGGCGCGAAGGTAGACGTCGCCTACGAGGACCGCTATGACGTGAACGCCTCCGATTTCCTCGATCTGGCGGACCGCATGGGCTGCTGACCTGGGCCTGGGTGCTGGGCCACGGGCGCGTGGATCACCGATTACGGAGATTCTCCGTAGCGATGTGAACGCCGACGGACCCTCGCCTACCATCGTGAACCGTGCCCGACGTCGTGACAGCCCCTGAACCAGTCATTTCCGCACCGCCCCCGGTCGACTTCAGAGCGAAGTACCGCACCGCGCGGCTGATCGCGGTCGTCACCGGTCTGCTCGGTGCGCTGTTCGCGGTGGCGACGCCGTTCCTGCCGGTCAGCCAGACGACGTCCACCCTGAACTGGCCGCAGGCGGGCGTCACCGCGAGCGTCGACGCGCCGCTGATGGCCCAGGTGCCGATCGATCTGCAGGCGTCGGTTCCGTGTGCACTGGTCCGCGACCTGCCCCCGGAGGGCGGCCTGCTGCTGGCCACGGCCCCGCCGCAGGGCACGGACGCGCCGCTCAACGCGATGTTCATGCGGGTCACCGCCGAGACCGTGGACGTGCTCGACCGCAACGTGGTCGTCGCATCGGCCCCGCGGGCCCGGGTCGAGGCGGGCGGCTGCAGCGCCATCACCTTCAGCTCCGACATCAACAGCACCACCGCCACCTTCGAGGGGCTGTCCATCGACGGCAGCCCGGTCACCGGCACCCTCACCGGAGACCTGCGGCCGCAGGTGGTCGGCGTCTTCACCAGCCTGGACGGCCCCGCGCCCGCCGGACTCTCGTTGACGGCGAACATCGATTCCCGCTTCACCTCCTCGCCCACGCTGGTCAAGAGCGCTGCGATGGTGCTCGCGGTCCTGCTGACCATCGCCTCGCTGGTCGCGCTCGCCCAACTCGACGGCACCGACGGCCGCGGCCACCGCCGCTTCTTCCCGTCGCACTGGTGGCGGTTCAAGCCGGTCGACGGCGCGGTCATCGGCATCCTCGCGCTCTGGCACTTCATCGGCGCGAACACCGCCGACGACGGCTACCTGCTCACGATGGCCCGGGTGTCGGAGCATGCCGGCTACATGGCCAACTACTTCCGCTGGTTCGGCGTCCCCGAGGCCCCGTTCGGCTGGTACTACGAGGTGCTGGCCGCGATGGCCAAGATCTCCACGGCCAGCCCCTGGATGCGACTGCCCGCGCTGCTCGCAGGCATCCTCTGCTGGCTGGTCATCAGCCGCGAGGTGATCCCCCGCCTCGGCCGGGCGGTCCGGCACAGCTCCGCCGCCGTGTGGACCGGCGGGCTGGTGTTCCTCGCGTTCTGGATGGCCTACAACAACGGCCTGCGCCCGGAGCCGATCGTGGCCCTCGGGGCGCTGCTGACCTGGTGCTCGGTCGAGCGCGCCATCGCCACCGGCCGACTGCTGCCCGCCGCGGTCGCGATCGTGATCGCCGCGTTCTCGCTCGGCGCCGCCCCGACCGGCCTGATGTGTGTGGCGGCCCTGCTGGCCGGCGCCCGGCCGATGGTCCGGATCCTGGTCCGCCGGCACCGCGAGGTCGGCGCCTGGCCGCTCGTCGCCCCGCTGATGGCGGCCGGCACGGTGGTGCTCGTCGTGGTGTTCGCCGACCAGACCTTCGCAGGCGTCCGCGAGGCCACCCGGGTGCGCAGCCTGATCGGGCCGAACATGAACTGGTACGAGGAGTTCCTCCGGTACTACTACCTGTTCGTGCAGACGGTCGACGGTTCGGTGGCCCGCCGGTTCGCGTTCCTGGTGATGATCCTCTGCCTGTTCACCACCCTGTTCGTGCTGCTGCGGCGCAAGAAGATCCCGGGTGCTGCGGTCGGCCCGTCCTGGCGCCTGCTCGGCGTGGTGTTCGGAACCATCTTCTTCATGATGTTCAACCCCACCAAGTGGACCCACCACTTCGGTGCGTATGCGGGCATCGCCGGTTCGCTTGCCGCGCTCACCGCGGTCGCGGTCTCCGCCTCCGCGCTGCGCTCGCGCCGCAACCGCACCATGTTCGCGGCGGGACTGCTGCTGGTGCTCGCCTTCTCCTTCTCCGGCATCAACGGCTGGTGGTACGTCTCCAGCTACGGCATCCCGTGGTTCGACAAGACCGTCTCGCTCGGCGGCAGACAGCTCAACTCGGCGTTGCTCGCACTGTTCGTCGTCGCCGTGCTGGTCGTCGCCTGGCAGTACTTCCGCGAGGACTTCATCGGCACCGAGGTGAAGGCGTCCACCGAAAAGGGCAGGCGCATCAAGAAGTTCGCAGCCGTGCCGCTGACCGTGGTGGCGGCGCTGATGGTGCTGTTCGAGGTGCTCTCGCTGGCCAAGGGCGCGGTCTCCCAGTACCCGGCGTACTCGCTGGCCCGCTCCAACATCGACGCCGTCACCGGATCGCCGTGCGGACTGGCCGACGACGTGCTGACCGAGGCGGACCCGAACGCGGGCCGGCTGCAGCCGGTCTTCGACCCGGCCGACCCGCCCGCGAACCCGAACGACCCCCTCGGCGGCAGCAAGCCGACCGGGTTCAGCCCGAACGGCGTGCCCACCGACCTCTCCGCGGACTACACCGAGGTCAAGCCCGGCCAGTCGAACACCGACGGCCAATCGGTCGGCCCGAGCTTCGCCACCGGCGCCGGCGCGGGCACCGAGGGCGGCACAGGGGCCGTCGGCGTCAACGGCAGCAACGTCAAGCTGCCGTACGGGCTGAACCCCGCGACCACGCCGATCCTCGGCAGCTACCAGACCGGAGTCCAGGAGCCGGCCAGCCTCGTCTCCAGCTGGTACGGGCTGCCCGCGCGCAGCGAGCAGTCGCCGCTGGTCGTGATCTCCGCGGCCGGGCGCATCTGGTCGGAGAGCAAGGACGGCGAGGTCACCTACGGTCAGTCGCTGCTGCTCGAGTCCGGGCGCCGCGAGGCCGACGGCACGATCACCGCGCTCGGCACCTACCTGCCCAAGGACATCGGCCCCGCGCCGTCCTGGCGGAACCTGCGGATCCCGATCAACGAGCTGCCCGCGGGCACCGACGTGGTCCGGATCGTCGCGAACGACCCGAACCTGACCGGTGATCAGTGGCTCGCGTTCACCCCGCCGCGGGTCCCGCAGTTGCAGTCGCTCAACGACTACATCGGCAGGACCCAGCCGGTGCTGCTCGACTGGGCGGTCGGTCTGCAGTTCCCCTGCCAGCGTCCGTTCGACCACAAGTACGGCGTCGCCGAGGTCCCCGGATTCCGCATCCTCCCGGACCGTCCGCTCGCGGTCAGCTCCACCGACACCTGGCAGTCCCACGAGAACGGCGGACCACTCGGCTGGACCGAGATGCTCGCCGAGGCGTCGACGGTTCCGACCTACCTGGTCGACGACTGGGGCCGCGACTGGGGCGCGTTGGAGCGGTACACGCCGTACTTCCCCGAGGCCGGGGCCGCCGTCGTCGACACCGGCGAGGTGCGACGCTCCGGCTTCTGGAGCCCCGGCATGATGCGGGTGTACGAGAAGTAACCACCGGCACCGACGAAGACCGGCTCCCCACACGGGGAGCCGGTCTTCGTCGCATCGGAGGGCCTGCGGTCGCATACTCGGTACATGCCGGACGACGACATGAGCGATTTCGAGGCCGCGCGCTTCACCCACGACGGCACGACGCGCGCGATCTACCGTCGCGGCACCGGCCCGGCGGTGATCATCATGGCGGAGATCCCCGGCATCACCCCGAAGGTGCTCGAGTTCGCCCGCCGCGTCGCCGAGATCGGGTGCACGGCAGTGCTTCCGCACCTGTTCGGCGACCCCGGCCGGGATCCGAATCCGGGTGCCCACGGCAGGGTCGCGACGGCGGTCAACGCGGTCACCACGATGGTCCCGATCTGTGTCAGCCGCGAGTTCACGATGCTGGCGACCGGGCGCAGCTCGCCGGTGGTCACGTGGTTGCGGGCGCTGGCGGCCCATGAGCACGACCGGTGCGGCGGACCGGGGGTCGGCGCGGTCGGCATGTGCTTCACCGGCGGCTACGCGCTGGCGATGGCCGTGGACGACGTCCTGGTCGCCCCGGTCCTGTCGCAGCCCTCGCTGCCCCTCGGCGTCTCCGCGCGCCGACGGCGGACCATCGACATCTCGCCAGGCGACCTGGCCAGGGTGAAGCAGCGCTGCGCGAACGGGCTGACCGTCCTCGGGCTGCGGTTCGCCTCCGACCGGCTCGCACCGGCCGAACGCTTCGACTTCCTCCGCGAACAGCTCGGCGACGCCTTCGTCGCCGTCGAACTCGACGGCGCCACCGCGAACCCGGACGGGCTGCTCCCACCGCACTCGGTGCTCACCGAGCACCTCATCGACGAGCCAGGTCAGCCCACCCGCGCCGCGCTCGACCAGGTCCTCGACCTGATGCGGACGCGACTGTTGACGCCGACCGCGGGCCCGGGCACCGGACCGGTCGATCCGGGGTGAGCCCCGCGGGCGGCGCGATCGCCCTGCGTCAGAACGGGATCAGCGAGTGCTTGCGCGGGTTCTTGGGGAGTTCCTTGTCGCGCAGCAGGTTCAGCGCCTTGCGGATCTCGAGGCGGGTGGTCGACGGCTCGATCACCGCGTCGATGTAGCCACGCTCCGCCGCGACGTACGGGGTCGCGACGTGCTCGTTGTAGTAGTTGATGAGCTGGCGGCGCACAGCGGGGGCGTTCTCGCCCGCGGCCTCGATCTGCTTGCGCCCGATCACCGCGACCGCGCTCTCCGCGCCCATCACGGCGATCCGGGCGGTCGGCCATGCGAAGTTCACGTCGGCGCCCAGCTGCTTGGAACCCATCACCGCGTATCCGCCGCCGTAGGACTTGCGGACCACGACGGTCACCTTCGGCACGGTGGCCGAGACGTAGGAGAACAGGAAGCGGCCGCCGCGCTTGATGACGCCGACCTTCTCCTGCTCGACGCCGGGCAGGAAGCCAGGGGTGTCCACGACAAGCACCAGCGGGATGTTGTACGCGTCGCAGACCTGCACGAAGTGCGCGGCCTTGTCGGAGGCGGCCGCGTCCAGCGCGCCGGACAGGCCCATCGGCTGGTTCGCGACCACGCCGACCGGCCGGCCGTCCACCCGGGCGAAACCGGTGATGATGTTCTGCGCGCTCTGGCTGCGGACCTCGTGGAAATCGCCGTCGTCGAAGATCTTGAGCAGCACGTCGTGCATGTCGTAACCGGCGTTGTCGGCGTCCGGCATGAACGAGTCGAGCGAGAGGTCGTCCTCGGTGATCTCCGGCTCGAGGCCCGGGTTGACGATCGGGGGCTGCTCGGTGCAGCTGGACGGCATGAAGCTCAGGTACTTGCGGGCCCACTCGAAGGCGGCCTTCTCGTCGGCCGCGACGTGGTGCACGTTGCCGTACTCGGCCTGCTTGCGGGCGCCACCCAGATCCTCGAGGCTGACGTCCTCGCCGGTGACGGACTTGATGACGTCCGGACCGGTGACGAACATGTACGACTCTTCGGTGGCGATCACGACGTCGGTGTTGATCGGCGCGTAGACGGCTCCACCGGCGCACTTGCCGAGGATGATCGAGATCTGCGGGCACAGCCCGGACAGCGGCTCGTGCCGCCTGCCCATCTCCGCGTACCAGGCCACCGACGCGACGGCGTCCTGAACGCGCGCGCCCGCGGACTCGTTGATCCCGATGACGGGACAACCGATCTTGATCGCGAAGTCGAGGATCGCGGAGACCTTCCGGCCGAAGATCTCTCCCGCAGCGCCACCGAAGACGGTCTGGTCGTGCGAGAACACCGCGACGGGACGGCCCTCGACCGTGCCGTGCCCGGTGACGACCCCGTCGCCGTACGGATTGGAGGGATCGCCCGCCATCCGGGCGAGCTGGCCGACCTCGACGAAGCTGCCCGGATCGAGCAGCATGTCGATGCGCTCACGCGGGGTCGGAAGTCCCTTCTCCGCGCGCCTCGCGATGGCCCTCGGGTTACCGGGGGCCTTCGACAGCTCGAGCTTCTCGCGAAGGTCCGCCAGCTTCTCGGCCGTAGTGGTGCTCACTCAGTTGCTCCGCTTCTCGGCCTCGATGTCGGCCAGCTTCTTGGTCAGGTCCGCCCCCACCTTGGCAATGTACGGCTCGTCCACGATCTGGATGTGATCGCCACCGACGTAGACGATCTCCAGGTTCGAGGCGACCTTCCCCCAGCCGCCGTCGGGCGCACGCGTCCCGAACGACGGTTCGAGCGCGATCGCGTCGTCGTGATACTTGTCCGCCATGTAGAGGACGACGTCGCCGTCGTACTTGTCCGGGTTCGCGGTCTGCAGTGCCCGGTTGTCCAGCCAGGAGGTGCGCTGGTGCTCGATGATGCCACCTGGAATCTTCGCGCCGCTCATCTTGAGCATGTCCATCAGGATCTTGATCTGATCGTCGTCGGACTCGGCGGCGGCGAGCTTGTCGTACGGCAGCGGCGCATCGATGTTGTAGGTCTTCTTCGCGAACGCGGCGTACCGCTGCCACCGCTTCTTGATCTCCTCGGGGGTCTCCTCGACCTCTTCGCCCGCCATCACCGTGTCGATGAGGCCGACGACCCGGACGTCCTTGCCCTCCTCGCGTAGCAGCTTCGCCACCGCGTAGGAGAGGACGCCGCCGAGCGACCAGCCGTACAGCACGTACGGCCCGTCGCCCTGGATCTCCTTGATCAGCGGCAGGTACTCACGGGCGCGCACCTCGATCGGGCCCTCGGTGCGTTCGAAGCCGTACATCGGTGTGCCCGCGGGCAGCCGACGCAGCAGCGGCTCGTAGGCGACGGTCGAGCCACCGGCCGGGTGGAACACGAACACCGGTACGGCGGAGGAACCTTCGGGCCGGGCGCGCAGCGAACGCACCAGACCCTCGATCTTGCCTGCGTCCTCGAGGTGCGGGCGCACCTTCTCGGCGAGCTGCTCGACGGTCTCCGAGTCGAGGACGTCGTCGAAGCTCACCTCGCCGCCGGCGCGCTCGGTCAGGCGGGCGGCCAGCTTCTCGGCGGTGTCGTCGTCGAGCACGGGAAGGATGTTGAAGATGCCCTTCGCGGACTTTCCGGTCACCACCGCCCACGTCGCGAACGTGAGGCGCTCGGCGGCGTCGCGCGGCGGGACGTTGACCTCCTCCTCGGAGGCGTCGCCGACGTTCGGGGCGGCTTCTGCGACGATCTGCTCGGCCTCGGCGACCGGGCTGGTGGTCTCGGCAGCGAGGTCCGAATCGAGTGCGGCGGAAGCCTCCTCGGCCTCCTTCTCGGCGCGCTGCTTCTCGGCGAGCGCCTCGACCTCTTCGCGGTTGTCGATGGCGTAGCGCAGGTATTTCTCCACCTCGCGCAGGCTCGCGTCGCGGACCGCCTGCAGCTGCAGCTGCGGGATGTCGAACTCGTACTCGACGCGGTTCTTGATCCGCACCGCCATCAGCGAATCCAGGCCCAGCTCGATGAGCGGGATCTCGGCGGGCAGATCCTCGACCGCGTAGCCCATCGACTCGGCGACGATCAGCGCCAGCCGGTCCTCGAGGGGCTGGTTGCCGTTGGGATCCCACTTGTCGCCGAAGGATTCGACGACCTCGGGCAGCTCCTCCATGGGCGAACTGGAGCGCGGCTCAGGCGCGGCAACGACGAGCTCGGGCAGCGGTTCGCCCGCGGTCACCACCGCGTCGAGCAGCAGCGCGAAGCCGGCTGCGGTCTTGGCGTGCACCTGCAGCGACGCCCCGCCCGGGTGCGGGTTCAGCGTCGTGGTCAGCGTGCCGGCGGCAGGGACCTCGCCGTGCGCGACGGCCGCGGTCAGCACGACATCCGAGAGCACCTGCGCGGCGGCCTCGGTCGCAAGCGCGTTCAGGTCGGCGACCGCGGCGGCCTCGACCTCCCACACGTGCCTGCCGTCGGGTAGCGAGACGTGCGCACCGGGCACCCGGGCGTTGCCGCCCGAGGAGATGCGGATATCGAGCCAGTGGTCCTTGCGGAGGAACGCGGTCCTCGGCAGGTCCGCATAGCCGCCGTCGGAGAACAGCGACGGCAGGCTCACCGGGTGGCCGTGCACGTAGAGCTGGGCGAGGGCGCTGAGCACGCCCAGCTCCTCGTCCTCCTTGCGCTTGAGGGTCGGGATCAGCTGGGCATCGTGCAGCCCCGCGTCGAACGCGGTGGCCGCGACCGACATCAGCGTCGCCGGGTTCGGCGCCAGCTCGACGAACGTGGTGTGCCCGGCGTCGACGGCCAGGCGCACCGCGTTGGTGAAGTAGACGCTGTGCCGCAGGCCCTTGGTCCAGTACTCGACCTGATGGATCGGGTCGTGCCCGGCCCGGTAGAAGGTCTCCTTGTCGACCGAGGAGTACATCCCGGCCGTCAGCTTGTGCGGCTCGATGCCCGCCAGCTCGGCCGCCAGCTCGCCGAGCAGCGGGTCCACCTGCGAGGTGTGGCTGGCGCCCTTGGTCTGCAGCACCCGGCCGAGCTTCTCCTCGGCCTCGGCGCGGGCCACGATGGCCTCCACCTCGGGCTGCGGGCCACCGATGACGGTGTGGGTCGGCGCGGCGTACACGCAGACCTCCAGGTTCGGGAAGTCCCCGAGCACGCCCTCGATCTCGGCGGCGCTGTACTCCACCAGCGCCATCAGGCGGATGTCGTCGCCCTCGAGCGTCGACTCGGCCTCGCCCATCAGCCGGGAGCGGGCGGTGATGACCCGGACCGCGTCCTCGAGCGAGAGCCCACCGGTGACGTACGCGGCGGCCGCCTCACCCATCGAGTGCCCGACCGCGGCCTCCAGGTCGGCGCCGTGGTGGCGGAGCACCGCGGCCAGACCGATCTGGATGGTGAAGATGCCGACCTGCGCGGTCTCGACGTCGTAATCGACCGAGTCGTCGAGGAACTTCTCGGCCATCTTGTAGCCGGCCTCGTACTCGATCAGCTCGTCGACCTCGTCGACCGCCTTCCGGAACACGGCGTTGTTCAGGTACAGCTGCTTGGCCATCTTGCGGTGCTGCGAGCCGAAGCCCGAGAACACCCAGACCGGGCCGTTGGAAGCGGGCGCGTCCGCGGACAGCACGCCCTGGCCGGGCTTGCCCGCGGCGACTGCACGCAGGCCGGTGATGGCCTCGGCGCGGGTGCGGGCGAGCACCACCGCACGGGAACGGCCGTGGTTGCGGCGGGCCAGCGTGCGGCCGACGTCCTCGAGCGGGGTCGTGCTGCCCGCCTCGGTCTCCAGCCAGTCGGCCAGGTCGGCGGCGGCGCGGCGGCGGCGCGAGGGCATAGAGGCGGAGATCGCGAGCAGCACCGGCGCCGGCTCTGCCTCGGTCTCGGCCTGCTCGGCGGCCACGGCGGGCTCGACGCCCATCGACTCGGCGGCGTCGGCGAGCACGCCCGCGGCCTCCGTCTCAAGCCACTCCGTGGCCTGTGAGTCCTTCTGGTCCTCGTCGGGGCCGGAAGTGCTCACGGGCGCCGCAGGCGCCTCGTACTCGCGGACCACGACGTGCGCGTTGGTGCCACCGAAGCCGAAGCCGGAGACACCCGCGACGGCGCGGCCGGTGTACCGCGGCCAGTCGGTGGCCTCGGGGATCACCTGCAGGTGCGCCTTGTCGAAGTCGATGTACGGGTTCGGGCCCGCGTAGTTCAGCGACGGGGGGAGCTTGTCCTCCCGCATCGCGAGCACGACCTTGATCAGGCCCGCGGCGCCCGCGGCGGCCTCGAGGTGCCCGAAGTTGGTCTTCGCGCTGCCGAGCAGCGCCGGCTTGTCGGCCCCGCGGCCGCGGCCGACCACCCGGCCGAGGGCGTCCGCCTCGATCGGGTCGCCGAGGATGGTGCCGGTGCCGTGCGCCTCGATGTAGTCGACACCGGACGGCGCGATGCCCGCGTCGCGGTAGGCGCTGCGCAGCACGTCGGCCTGCGCGTCGGGATTCGGGGCGAGCATGCCGTTGGAACGGCCGTCCTGGTTCACGGCCGAGCCTGCGATCACCGCGAGGATGTCGTCACCGTCGCGCTCGGCGTCCTCGAGGCGCTTGAGCACCACCAGTCCGCCGCCCTCGGCGCGGACGATGCCGCTCGCGTCGGACGAGAAGGCCTTGATCTTGCCGTCCTCGGTGAGGATGCCGGTCTCGTCGAAGCCGAGCGTGGCCGGCGGGGCGACGAGCATGTTGACGCCGCCCGCGAGCGCGAGATCCGACTCGCCGGTGCGCAGCGACCGGACGGCCTGGTGCACGGCCACCAGCGAGGACGAGCACGCGGTGTCCATCGCGACGGAGGGACCGCGGAAGTCGAAGTAGTAGGACACCCGGTTCGCGACGATGGCGGTCGAGGTGCCGGTCAGGGCGTAGGGGTGCGCGTGCACCGGGTCGCTGACCGCGAGCAGCTGGTAGTCGTTGGCGGAGCTGCCGATGAACACACCGACCTGCTCGCCCTTGAGCTCGCTGGCCGGGATGTGGGCGTGCTCGAGCGCCTCCCAGGTGAGCTCCATCGCCAACCGCTGCTGCGGGTCGACGTTGCGGACCTCGAGCGGCGACATCGCGAAGAACTCGGCGTCGAAGCCCCTGACGTCGTCGAGGTAGCCGCCCTTGGTGTTGGCCTTCTCGATGGCCGCGGCCACGGTCGGGTCCGCGGCGAACTCGGACCAGCGGCCCTCCGGCAGGTCCGTGACGGCGTCACGGCCCTCGATCAGCAGCCGCCACATCTCGTCGGGGGTGTGACCGGTGCCGGGGAACCGGCTGGCCATACCGACGATCGCGATGTCGTGCGACTGGGACGTGTCCTTGATCGCGTAGTACGCCGCGTCCTCGGGTTCGTCGGGGACCTCCGGCTCGCCCTCGATGATCAGGGTCGCGAGGGAGATGATCGTGGGGTGCTGGTAGACGACCGTGGCGTTCAGCGTGATGCCGACCAGTTCCTCGATCTCCCCGCTCAGAGCGACGGCGTCCCGGGACGAGAGCCCGAACTCCTCCATCGGACGGTCATCCGAGATCTGATCGACCGGTTGCCCGGTCGCCTCGGCAACCCAGTTGCGCAGCCATTCGCGCAGCTGCGCGACCGTCATCTCTGTCTCAGCCATCAACACACCACGCTACCCGTCAAGAAGAGGTTGTCTTACACGCTATCGGGGAACGCGGTCTGCGTGTAACCACCACGGAGCGTCCCCTCGATGTATGCGGCCTTGCAGGCGCGCCTGGCGATCTTGCCGCTGGAGGTACGCGGGATGGACCCGGCAGGCACCAGCAGCACGTCACGGGCGGTGACGCCGTGCCGGGTGGAGATCGCAGCGCGCACCGCGTCGGCGATCGGGGCCGGATCGGCCTTGCCCGCGCCCGGTGCCCGCTCGCCGACAAGGACGAGCTGCTCGGAGGCGTCGTCGGCGTCGAAGGTCAGACCGGCGCCTGCCTCGAACACCTCCTTCGGGAGCTGGTTCGCGGGCACCGCGAACGCCGCCACGAAGCCGGGGCGCAGCGCGGCGCTCGCCTCCTGTGCGGTCGCCTCGATGTCCTGCGGGTAGTGGTTGCGACCGTCGACGATCACCAGGTCCTTGACGCGGCCGGTGATGTACAGCTCGCCGTCGACGTACACGCCGTAGTCGCCGGTGCGCATCCAGTTCGAGTCCTCGGGCGCGCCCTCCGCGTGGCTGCCCTCGGGCAGCCGGGACAGCAGCTTGTTGTGGAAGGTCTGCTCGGTCTCCTCGGCGCGACCCCAGTAGCCCTTGCCCATGTTGTTGCCGTGCAGCCAGATCTCACCGACCTCGTCGTCGGCGACCTCGCTGCCGGTCTCCGGGTCGACGATCGCGGCCCACTGGCTACGCGCGACGTGGCCGCAGGAGACCTGTGGGATGGCACCCTCGGCGTCCCTGTCGACCTGCACCATCCGGCCCGCGTTGAGCTCGTTCCGGTCGACGTAGATGACCTTGGCCTCGTCGGTGTGGTTGGTCGTCGAGACGAACAGGGTCGCCTCCGCCATCCCGTACGACGGCTTGATGGCCGTCGAGGGCAGGCCGTACGGCGCGAATGCGTCGTTGAACTTGCGCATCGACGAGGTCGTCACCGGCTCACTGCCGTTGATCAGGCCGATGACGTTGCTCAGGTCGAGCGACTCGCCCTCCTTCGGCAGGCCGCGGGCGGCGGCGTGCTCGAAGGCGAAGTTCGGGGCGGCGGCGAAGGTGCCCGCGCCGTCGGCGACGGCCGCCAGCTCCCGGATCCAGCGATACGGCCGCTGCACGAACGCACGCGGCGACATGATGGTGATGTACTTGCCACCAAGCGCGGGCAGGATCACCGTGAGCAGGCCCATGTCGTGGAAAAGGGGCAGCCAGGTGACGCCGCGCGAATCGGTGGTCAGGCCGATCGCGTCCACCATCTGCAGCGCGTTGGTGCCGACCGCCCGGTGGGTGATCTCCACGCCTGCGGGCACCCGGGTCGAACCGGAGGTGTACTGCAGGTACGCGATGTCGTCGAGGTCCGGCCTCGGGTGCACCCAGGTCTCGCCCACGCTGTCCGGGATGGCGTCGACCGCGATGATGCGGGGGCGCTGAGCGGCGGGGAACGAACGGAACAGCTGACGCACGCCCGCGGCCGAGCCGGAGGCGGTCAGGATGGCGGCGGGCTGGCAGTCGCCGAGCACCGCGTGCAGGCGGTCGCCGTGGCCCGGCTCGTCCGGGTCGAACAGCGGCACCGCGATGGTGCCCGCGTGCATCGCGGCGAAGAAGGAGATGACGTAGTCGAGGCCCTGCGGAGCGAGCACCGCCACCCGGTCACCCGGCTTGGTCACCTGCTGCAGCCGGGCGGCCACGGCACGCAGCCGGACACCGAACTGGATCCAGGTGAGCTCGTGTACCTCGCCGTCGCGCTCGCGGGAGTAGTCGATATAGCGGTATGCCAGCTCGTCCGCGTTCTCGCGGGTGTGCTGTTCGACGTAATCGACGAGGGTGCTCCCCGGCATCAACCGGATATGCCCGTCTTCGTCGACGTAGTCATCGAAGTTCTTCATACCTTCTCCTCCAAGGCAAGCTCCCGGTGAACGCGACGAACACCGGTGAGCTTCATCCCCTGCAGCCGCGTGGGATCGTGCAAATAGTGACTAGTGGTGACAATGCGTGCAGGTCTCAGATCGGTAACGGCGCGCGCCCCATCCCAAACCAACAGCATGTTACAGACAGCGCCGTTCTCATTCACCCTTGAGCAGGGGTATCACTGGAGCGAATGCCTCCATCTGCGTGGGGAAGATCCCCACGTAGGACATGGTGGTCTGCGCCCGCACGCTGCGGATCTGGTCCGCGATCTCCTCGTAGGAGCCGAATGCGAGGTACGGGGAGTTCAGGATCTGCTCCACCGTGAGTTTGACGTCCACCTCGATGTTCGGCGGGTACCCGTTGTCCAGGGCCGCCAGCGCCATCTCGGCCATGGCCTCCCGATCATCGGTCGGCATGATCGTGGTGATCGTCCAGTTCAGCTCGATGTCGTCGAACCGGTCTCCCGCGGCCTCGCGGATGCGCTCGACCCGCGCGGCGGTCGCCTCCATCGTGATGCCGGACAGCAGCATCTTGCCGTCCTTGTTACTGGGCGGGGCGAGCGAGATGATGTCCGCGTACTTGGCCGCCAGCGCCAGCATCTTCGGGCCACCGCCGCCGACCACGATGGGCGGGCGCGGGCCCTGCCGGGGCCGCGGGCTGCCCTTGAGCCCGTTGATCTGGTAGTACTCGCCCTGGAAGTTGCACTCCTGGCCGCGCAGCAGCGTGTCGAGGATCTCGAGGGACTCCGCGAGCTTGGCGATGCGCACGCCAGGGCTGTCGTACGTGATGCCGCCCTTGTCAAACTCTTCCTTCATCCAGCCAGCGCCGATGCCGAGCTCGAGCCGTCCGCCGGAGAGCACGTCGATCGTCGCCGCGTCCTTGGCGAGCACGGCCGGGTGCCGGAACCCGTTGGCCAACACCGCGGTCCCGATCCGGATCTTGTCCGTCGCCACCGCGAGGGCGCCGAGCGCGGCGATCGGACCGACCTGGTTGCCGAGGTGGTCGGGAATCATGAAGCTGTCGTAACCGAGTTCCTCGGCCTTCTGGGCCAACTTGACGAATCGGCGGGCGCCACCCTCTTCGGCGTTACCCTCTCCGCCGGCGGCAAACCGGAACTTGCGCGGCGCGGGTGCGTCGGCGGAACTCATCGATCATTTCTCCTGAAACCTGGGCAAAACGGGGGAACTGGACGGCGCGGTACGGCAACGTGGCCGGTGGGCCACTCTATCGGCATCACACCGTTCCCACTATTCGTGAGCGGGTGTCGGTGCGGACCTCACCTTCTCGGCGGCCCAGTTTGTCATCCACTGTGTTGCCGTGGTGCCGTTTTGGTCCACCACGAACGAGTTGTACATGGCATGGACCGGGTTGTTGACGTACTCGCCGATCCGCGCGAGGCTCGCGAGGAAGTTCACCGGATTGAACGCGTTCGCAGGCGCGTCGCAGATGCCGTCCGATGGCGCGCAGATGTCGACCACCCGATCGCCGAGCGTCCCGAAACCACCCGGCCGGGGACCGGTCATCGTCATCCCCGGCACCTTCAGCCCACCGAGCGACAGCTCCGCGCCGACACCGGCCACCGGCGTGCCGACGATCTGCGCCGTGCCCGGCTCACGCCTGCCGTCGGCGATCAACCCGACGCCGAGCACCAGGTCCGCTGGCACCGGCCCGGTGCCTGCCCCGATCGCCGAGGCGAGGTCACCGGCGATGACCGCGCCCTGCGAGAAGCCCATCAGCACGAAGGTCGTGAGCGGGCAGTTCGCGTGCATGGCCGACATTGCCTCGCTGGCCCGGGCGGTGCCCTCGCCGCGACTCTTGTTGTACGACGTCTGACCGTCCGGCGGCAGCGCCACCGGGTTCGAGAACTGCGCCACGTAGGGGACGGTGTACACCTCCGCGCGCTGGCCGTCGAACTGCGCCTGCAGCGGCCTGCTGATGTTGAGCATCAACGACGCCGGGTTCGCGCCCGGGTTGAAGGGGTCGTCGATCGCACTCGACTCCCAGGTGCCAGGGATGGAGACCACCTGGACGTCCGGGCAGCTCGCCGGCTGGGCGCTCGGCCGCTCCGGCTCAGGGCCGGGACCCGGCGGCGGGGGAACCCGCCCGGCCAGCAGATACCAGGCCGCCAACGCGACGAGCGCGAGGAGCAGCACAACGATGAGCACGATGAGCAGGCGCAGTACACCGCGCCCCGACTTGCGGCCCTTACGTCCGGCGGCATTCATCCGCGACTACTTGCAGTAGTGGGTGTTGGCGGCGTCGATGTACACCTTGGCTGCATCGGCGGCCTGCTCCGGCGACATCGTCGCGCCGGTGATGCTGGCCTCCGCACCCGCCATGCCGGTGACATAGGCGGTGACCTCTTCGCTGTTCGCGCCGCTGACCTTGGCGCCACAGATGTAGTTCGCGGTCACGATCGCGATGTCACCGTTGTCGGCGACGGCGATGCCGCCCTTCTTCAGCGCCTCCAGGTAGGCCTTGCCGCGATCGTCGAGCGCGGGGGCCTCCGTGGGGCCGGGGAAGCCGCTCGGGACCGCCTCGGGCGTCTCCGGGGGCGCGGTCGCCGCGACGGCCGGGGTGGTGTACGGGGGCACCTCGATCGAGGTCTCGGGTGCGGGCGCGGACTTGGAACCGGTGGTCAGGGTTGGCGTGCTGCTGGCCGTCGAGTCGTCGCTGCCACATCCCGCGAGCAGGCCGCCGGTGACCGCCACGAGCGCGCCGACCGTGAGCGCCCTGGCGAGGGAGTTACGAGTGGAAACAAGCATTGAGTTCAGTCCTCGGATTCGTGATCTGCGGGTGCGGCCCACCCGGCGGGCGACGTGCCGACGGCCACGCGGGTGTCCTTGAACAGGCTACCGACGCGAACGGGCCGGTCGCCGGGTTCACCCGGCCACCGGCCCGTGTGCGAAGGGGGCTAACGGTTGTGGATCTCCGCTTTACCGTTGCGGACCGTGATGTTTCCGCCCTGGAAGTCCTGCTGGATCCCACCCGCGATGTCGCGCTGGTCACCAACCGGGAAGCCCAGCCTGCCGTTCTCGTAGTTCTGGCTCTTCCACGCGTCGAAGATCGGGCCGTTGCGCACCGACCAGGCCCCGCTCAGGGGACTCCAGTAGATGTTGCCGTTCTCGAACTCGTTGAAGCGGCCGCCGTCCTTGACCGGGACCTCGCTGGTCCTCGGGAAGCCGAGCCAGCCACCCTCCCAGCCCAGTTCGCCGTACTTCTTCATGATCAGGCCCTGGACGGCGTGGGTCCCGTTCGGCGGGCTGTGGTACATCGCGCCGATCTCGAAGCCCTGGATCGCGCCGTCCTTGCCCGGCGCCTTCACCTCGTCGAGGATCGGGTAGCCGAGCGGACCGCGCTCCCAACCCTGACGCGACCACTCGTCCCTGATCGCGCCGCGGACCGCGTGCGCTCCCGTCTGCGGTGTCCAGTAGATGGAGCCGCGCTCGAAGTGGTTGTAGCGTCCGCGCCCGTCCGGGGTGCCGTTCTCGTCCGTGGTCGGCAGTCCGAGCGGCCCGGCGGGACCGCCGTTGGCCTGGTACGAGCCGCCGATCATGCCGGTCAGCACGTGCGCGCCGGTGCCGGGCGACCAGAAGATCCGGCCGTTGCGGAAGTCCTGCGCCTTGCCACCCGCGACGTCGTACTCGCCGGTGACACAGCCACTGAGCCACGGGTTCGCGTTCGCGACCGCGGCGATGGAGCCGCCGGTGCCACAGTTCGGAGCGCTGGCGTCGACGCCGAGGGCGTTGGCCACCTGCGGCCAGGCCTGGTGCATCTCGAACTGCCAGTACGGCCAGGAATGCGTGCCGGACGGGCGGTAGTTGACCTGCGCGGGGATGCCGAGCTTGTTCAGCTTGGTGGCAAAGCTCTGCGAGCTGAGCCGGGACAGGATCTCCAGACCCATGCCCGCGTAGTTGGTGGAGACGCCGGGGATCCCGGACGGCTGGTCGTACGGACCGGTCATGCCGCTGCCGCTGGAGACGTACAGGCTGACGCCCCTGAGCTTCTCGGCGTTGGTGTACGGGTCGTGCGCCGCCCATGCCGGGCTGCCGGGCGGGCCCCACATCTTCGAGACGTTGTAGCCGCCGGCGTCGGTCATCGCGTACTGCAGCGCCTGCGGCATGCCGAGCGAGGTGGTGCTCAGGTAGCCGGAGAACGAGCCGGCGAACTTGAAGAAGCCGGGGTTCCGCTCGGTGAGGAACATCGCCGAGGTGCCGCCCATCGACAGGCCGATGATGCCGCGCGTGGTGGTGGTCCGCAGCCCGTTCTCGAGGACCGGCGGGAGCTCCTTCGTCAGGAAGGTCTCCAGCTTGTAGAACTTGCCGTTGTCCGGCGCGAGCCAGTCGGCGTAGAAGCTCGACTCGCCGCCGACCGGCAGGATCACGTTGACGTTCTTGTCCGCGTAGAAGTTCGCGGCGTCGGTCTCGATCGTCCAGCCGCTCTCGTCGTCGCGCGCGCGCAGACCGTCGAGCATGTACAGCGCGGGGAACGACGCGTCGGGACGCGAGTTCCAGTCCTTGGCCAGCAGGACCTGAACCTGGAACGGGGCACCCATCGCGGCGGAGTCGACCCACAGGGCCACGCGCCGATCGGTGATCCACTCGACCTTGGAGACGCCGGGGGGCGCCAGCACCGGCGCGACGGCGCGCGCGGCGGACGGCGCGGCCTGCGGCGCCCTCGGGGCCGCGGCGGGCGCGGCCTCGGGCGTGGTGGTCGGCGCGACCGTCGTGGTCTGCTCCACCGTGGTCCGAGCGGGCGCCTCGGTGGTCGTGGCGACGACATCCTTCGTCGTCGTGACGGGCGCGAGGGTCTCGGCCGCGGGCACCTTCGCCGTCGTGGTCGCCTTCGGCGCCGTCGTAGTGGTCGTGGTGGAGGTGGTGGTCGTGGTCTCGGAGGCCTCGGGCGACGCGAACGCGGTCGCGGTCGCGGTGGTCAGGCCCGCCGCTGTCGGCAGCACGAGCGCGGCCGCGAGCAGTCGCAAGACCCTGCCGCGGGCGCCTGGTGCGGACGCCTTCCCCCCGGGACGCGTTCCCGGATTCCTCAGTGCTGTTCGCATCTGACCGTGACACTCCTTCTGCTGTTTGGCCCCAGTGCTGTGGCGTCGGCCCGGAAGATCCGGACCTCGACCGTCCCCCCGGCCCTTGCCGATGTCGTTCGAACGACACCTACACTCGTGCTCTTTTTACACGCAGGGAGCCTGCGCCAGGGGGTGACGCGCTGTGACGGGTGGTGCAATTGTTACTTCTGCGGGGTAAGAACCCCTTGGTCGCGGCGCTGGTCCGGACCGGAAAACGGCGATGCCGCCCCACGCTGCCTGATCGGCACGAGGGGCGGCATCATCGGTTTACGCCGCGACCTGGAAGCCGGTCGATCAGGCGTTGAGCGCGGACAGGATCTGCGGCCGCGCATTCCAGAGCTCGGACTCCCAGTACTTCCACGCGTGGGTGCCCCTGGCCGGGAAGCTGTAGGTGGCCGGGATACCGAGGGTGCCGAGGCGGACCTGGAACGCGCGGGTGTTGGCAAGGGAGAGCGCCTCGAGCGCCATGCCGTTCGCCGTGTTGAAGTAGTCGATCGGCGCGCGCGGGTTGTCATGCGCACCCGGCAGGCCGCTGGCCGCCGAGACGTACATCGACAGGCCCTTGAGCTGCGGGGCGAACACGAACGGGTCGTTGCGCAGCCACTGCTTGTTCCACGGCGGGCCCCACATGGCGTCCACGTTGTAGCGGCCGGCATCGAGCATCGCGACGCGGATCGCCTCACGCATGCCCGGCGCGGAGATGTTCAGGTAGCCCGACAGCGAGCCGGCGAACTTGAACTGGTCGCGGTGGTGTGCGGCCAGGGTCAGGGCGGCGGAGCCACCCATCGACAGGCCGAGCACGCCGTTGTTGCTACGCGAGACGCCACGGGTCTCGAGGTAGGCCGGCAACTCCTGGGTGAGGAAGGTCTCCCACTTGTAGGTGCCCTTCTGCCCGTTGAAGTTCGACGGCGACATCCAGTCGGTGTAGAAGCTGGACTCGCCACCGACGGGCATCACCAGGGTGACGTTGTCGTTGCGGAACTGGTCGAGCGCGTTCGTCTCGAAGGTCCATGCGTTGCGGTCGTTGCGCGCACGCAGCCCGTCCAGCAGGTACAGCGCGGCGTTGCCACCACGGGCCGCCCACTGGATCTGGACCTTGATCGGGCCCATCGCAGAGGGCACGAAGACCTCTTCGAAACCTCCCGCGGGCGCGCGGTGCGCGACCGGGGCGGCGCCTGCGACGGCGGTGCCGGCAATACCAGCGGCCATCGGCAGGACGAGCGCGGCTGCTGTGAGGCCGAGGGCGCGCTGCTTGAGGCGCTCAGAAAACCCCGGTCTGCCAATACGCATGAATACTGCTCTCTTTCTTCTCTGCGGTGCCCGCCGAAGCGGCCCGACGATCCGGCGGGAAGCCATGCTCTGCCGCCCCCACACATGTGGCAGCGACAGTGGAACTGATCAAGATCACACTGCGCTCGGTGGAGCGTATGTCACACAACGAGCACTGACAAACGGTGCCTCGACAGTGTCCCCGAGGCACACATGACATCTATATCGGCCCGTTACGGGCCATCGTTACACGAATGAGACAAGTTCGCACGACCAGGGAAGCGAGGCCTGCCCGGCACCCGCTCACCTGGGTTCCACCGGCGGAGGCGGCACCAGGTCGCACCGCTGGATCTCGTACGCCGGAACCCGGTCGAAACGGTACTTGGCGTAGTCGAAGGCGCGCTTGATATTGCGGATGAAAAGTGGGCGGGTGAGCTCGCCCCGACTCGAGGCCAGCACCTCCTGGGTCTCGGGGCAGGTGAGCGCGACCTTGGCGTCGGCCACCCAGTCCTCGTCCATGTACCAGGGCAGCCAGGGATGGATGTCGACCATGCCGGTGTCGGCCACCACCCAGTCCGGGTAGAGGGCCTTGTCGTGGCCGATCCGACCGTCGTCGAGCCGCTTGGTGTGCGCGGCCAACGGGTAGGCCAGGCCCATCTGGTCGATCACCTTCACGTCGAGGCCGACGTTCATGCTCGTCATGCCCAGGTTGAGGAAGTAGACCGTGTGCCCGGCGCCACCCTCGGGGATCGGCTCCGGCGGCGGCACCACGTCCCAGTAGGTGAAGGCCGCGGCGGGCAGCAGCAGGCCGCCGTCCGGGGTGTTGGCGATCGCCTCGACCATCGCGCGCATGCGCGGGTAGTCCAGGTAGTCCTCGGCCCGGATCGGATGCGCGTGACCGGTGTTGAGGGCGTAGAAGTTCCGCTCGTCGACGATCCCGGACTTGCCGACCACGGTGCCGTTCGGCATGCCCGACGAGTTCGACACCGAGATCGCCCAGATCACGGTGACCAGCCAGGCGCCGGCACCGACCGCGAACAGCGCGGTGGATCGGGTCCGGCCCCAGTCCTCGCGGGCCGGGATATGGACCGGCAGCACGGCGATGGGGAGCATGAAGCAGAACAGCACGGGCAGCAGCACCCGGCCGTGCATGAAGTCGCCGCCGACCCGCAGCGAGTAGATCATCAGCAGCAGCCCGGTGACCAGGATGACCGCGACCACTGCGCCGGGGGTGCGCAGCCGCGACTGCAACCGCGCGACGGCGGAGCCGCCCGTGTTCACGGCGGCGGAGCCGCCCTCGGTGCCGGAGGCGGCACCCGCACCCGACCAGGGCCGGGTCACCAGGACCGCGACGGCCAGCACGAGCAGGGGCAGCCACAGCCAGTAGGGCCCGACGAGGTTCCACAGGTAGGTGAAGCCCTGGCCCCACTTGGCGCCGCCCGCGTCCTTGGCGACCGCCGTGTTGGGATAGGGCAGGCCGTAGTAGCCCATCCGCCAGATCTGGTAGCCCACCGGGACCGCACCCGCGACCGCGACGATCGCCGCGCGCAGCCGCCAGGTGCCGGGAGCAAGGAAGATCATCAGCAGGGCGAGGCCGGCGAGGATGACCATCTCGGGCCGGACCAGCGGTCCGAGACCCGCGACGAAGGCGAGGATCAGCACCGAGGCAGTGGTCGGCGGGCGCAGACTCCAGCACACCAGCAGCAGCCACAGCAGGGCGATCCAGAAGATGACCAGGCAGGACTCCAGCCCGGAGGTCGCATAGTCGCGGGCGGGCGGCACCGCGATGTAGGCCAGCGCGCCCGCGGGCAGCAGCAGCGTCGCGGCCGACCGGCGGCCCAGCCCGCGCCAGAGGGCACCCGTTCCGAGCATGCCGAGCACGATGGCGCCACCGGAGAGGGCGAGCGCGATGCCGAGCACCACGTACTCGAGGCGGGCCTGCGTCAGCCAGCTGAACGCGTACACCAGGTAGGTCCAGATGGTGCTGGTGTTGGCCTCGACCCGCTCCCCCGCGTTGAACACCGGACCGTTGCCCGCGAGCAGGTTGCGGACCGTGCGCAGCACGATGAGCCCGTCATCGGCGATCCAGCGGCGCTCCCAGCCACCCCAGACGAAAAGGGCAGCGGTCAGCGCGATCCCACCGAGGAACACCGAGCGGGGCAGCCATGCGGGCAACCGCATGGCGGAGCCGGCCCGCTCGGTGCTGTCGGTGTTCTCCACGCGGGGCCTGTCAGACGATATAGACAGCGACACCCACCGCTCCAATCCAGGCAATCGCGAGGAATTGGAGCACCCGATCGCCGAGCGCGATCTCTTCCGGCTCCCCCGCCTCGCCACCGTCGACATCGACCGCGTAACGCAGGATCGCGATCGTGAACGGGACCATCGAGATCGCAAACCAGTTGGTGTTGTTGACCTGGTCCCGCTCGAAGGCCCACAGTCCGTAGCAGATCACCACCGCGGTCGCCGAGAGCGTCCAGACGAACCGCAGGTAGGTGGCGGTGTAGTACTCGAGCGACTTGCGGATCTTCGCCCCGGTGCGCTCGGCGAGCTGCAGTTCCGCGTAGCGCTTGCCCGCCGCCATGAACAGCGAACCGAACGCCATGATCAGCAGGAACCACTGCGACAGCGGGATCTCGGCCGCCACGCCACCGGCGATCGCCCGCAGCAGGAAGCCGGACGAGACGATGCAGATGTCGAGGACGGCCTGGTGCTTGAGGCCGAAGCAGTAGGCGAGCTGGATGCCGATGTACACCGCCATCACGACCGCGAGCTGCCAGTTCGCGGCGAACGACAGCAGGATCGAACCGCCGAGCAGGACGACGGCCATTCCGTAGGCCATGTTGACCGGCAGCACGCCCGCGGCGATCGGACGGAAGCGCTTGGTCGGGTGCGCCCGGTCGGCCTCGACGTCCATCGCGTCGTTGACCAGGTAGATGCCGGACGCGGCCATGCAGAACACGACGAAGGCCAGCGCCACCGGCAGCAGCACGTCGACCTCGGTCACCGAGCCTGCGGCGAGCGGCGCGGCCAGCACCAGGACGTTCTTCACCCACTGGCGCGGGCGCAGTGCCTTGACGATCCCGGCAGGCAGCGACTTCGGCGGACCGGCGACCTCGGTCGGGTGCTCGCTCATTTCTCTCCAAACTTCCGTTCGGCACGCAGCACCACTGCGGCCGAGGCTGCGCCCAAGGCGGATCCGGCAAGCACATCAGTCGGGTAGTGGACACCCAGCACGAGCCGCGAGAGCAGCATCGGGGGCACCAGCACCGCGGGCAAGGGTAGCCCGGTCAGCCGGCCGAGGAGGACCGCGGCGGCCGTCGTGGACGTGGCGTGCGACGACGGGAAGCTGAGCTTGCTCGGCGTCGACACGTTGACGGCCACGCTCGGATCGTTCGGCCGGGGACGCCGGACCACCCGCTTGATGACGATGGAGGCCGCGTGCGCGCCGACCGCGCCGACCGCGACGCCGGCCCACTGGCGGCGGCGGGGCCGGTCGAGCGCGGCGCCGATGCCCGCGATCGCGACCCAGCCGAGCGCGTGCTCACCGAAGTGCGACATGCCGCGGGCCGCGGCGATGACGCCCGGCTGTGCGCCGATGGTGGACTGGATGGTGCCCAGGATCTTCACCTCGGCGGCGGACTCGGTGGTCCCGGTGCCGTCGAGCAGGGCACCCTCTGGCCTACGCCGGGTAATGAAAGACACTCTCCCACCTCTCCTTGCTGGTCAACGACGGAACCGCGTCGGCGTAGACGCGCTTGAGCTCGGGGAACCGGGTGGCCAGCTCGCGGCGCAGCCGCATGGCCTCCTTCAGCAGGCCCCAGGCCTGACGCGGGTCCCGCTTGCGGTAGACCACGCCGCGGCCGTCCGCTGTGGTGACGGTGACGCCGTCCACCTGGGAGAGCAGGAACCAACGGGCGTCGAGGGTTGGCACGTTGAGCTGCGGTCGCTCGTGGTGCTGCTCGTGCGCGGGCCGGACGTTGTGCACCAGGCCCTTGCCGAGGCGGACGAGCTTCGCGAGCGGGTTGGTCGGCTCGCCGACCGCCCCGACCTCGGCGCCCGAGGGCAGCGGCAGCGAGGTGGACGACGGCAGCACGACGGCGTCCGGGAAGTCCTCCCGCATCGCCCGGACGTCGCCGAGCGCGGTTGGCAGCAGTTCGAAGATGTGCTCCGGCCCCTGCAGGAAATCGGCGATGGCCTTGTTCTGGATCGCGACGGTGGAGTACTCGAGGCAGAGCAGGTGCTTGAGGGTGGCCTTGACCGTGTTGACGACCAGGCCCCTGCCGTTGCCCGGCATGTGCAGCGCGGCCACCACCAGGCGGTTGCGCAGGTGGAAGTACGCCTGCCAGTCGATGGCGTCGTCCTTGTCGGACCAGGCCATGTGCCAGATGGCCGCGCCCGGCATGGTCACCGTCGGGTAGCCGGCCTCGCGGGCCCGCAGGCCGTACTCGACGTCGTCCCACTTGATGAACAGCGGCAGCGGCTGGCCGATCTCCTCCGCGACCTGGCGCGGGATCATGCACATCCACCAGCCGTTGAAGTCGACGTCGATGCGGCGGTGCAGCAGCTTCGAGTTCTCCCGGTCCTTGAGCGGGTACTGCGAGAAGTCGTGGTCGTACTCGACGTTCGGGGCGGCCGACCACATGAAGATGCCGCGGTTGACCACCTCGCCCATCGAGTGCAGGTGGCTGCGCTCCTGCAGGTTCAGCATCTGGCCGCCGACCAGGGTCGGGGACTTGGCGAACCGGGACAGCGCCAGCGCACGCAGGATCGAGTCCGGCTCGATCTCGATGTCGTCGTCCATGAACAGGATCTGCTGGCAGTCGGTGGTCTTGAGCGCCTCGTACATGATCCGGCTGTAGCCGCCGGAGCCGCCGAGATTCGCCTGGTCGTGCATCGCGAGCCGGTCCCCGAGCGCCGCGGCGGCCTCGGTGAAGCCCGGCTCGTCGCGGACCTTGCGGGTGCCCTGGTCCGGGATGATGACGGCCTTGACCACGTCCATCACCAGCGGATCGGAGCCGAGGGCGGTGAGCGCCTTCACGCAGTCCGTCGGCCGGTTGAAGGTCGGGATGCCGACCGCGACGCTCGCCACGCCTGGCGCCTCGATCGGGGCGTACCAGCCTGCGCTCTCGAGCACCACCTCGGTGTCGGAGGTGATGTCGAACCAGATCCAGCCGCCGTCCTCGAACGGGGCCAGCTCCACCTCGAACTCAAGCGCGACGTCGCCGTCCTGGAACTCCCTGCCCTCCACGTGGATTCGGGAGGAGTCGGCCTTCGAGCGGTACACGTCGACCCGGCCGTGACCGGACAGCTCCAGGCGCAGTACGACGGAGGTCAGGATCGACCAGCGGCGCCAGTAGCTGGCCGGGAAGGCGTTGAAGTAGGTGCAGAACGAGGCCTCGGACTCGGCACCGATCGACAGCGAGGTCCGCGAGGTCGCGTGCGCGCGCCTGGCGTTGGTGGCCGCCTCCTCCAGGTAGAGGGTGCGCACGTCGAGGGGCTCGCCCGGCCGGGGCAGGATGACCCGCTGCAGCAACGCCTTGCCGAGCGGTTCGACGTCCTCGCTGAAGGGCGTGTCCTGCTCCATCAGGTGCCGGGGGCTCATGCGTCGTTCCCGTTGCCGAGCGGCGCACCGGACTCCAGGTGCGGCCGCAGGGTGTTGTCGAACATGCTGAGCGCGCTCGCGATGGCCATGTGCATGTCCAGGTACTGGTAGGTGCCGAGGCGCCCGCCGAACAACACCTTGTTCTGCGCGGTCTCCGCCTTGGCCCGCGCCCGGTAGGCCTCGAGCTTCTCGCGGTCCTCGGGGGTGTTGATCGGGTAGTACGGCTCGTCCTCGCTCTCCGCGAAGCGGGAGAACTCGCGCATGATGACGGTCTTGTCCGCCGGGTACTCGCGCTCGGGGTGGAAGTGCCGGAACTCGTGGATGCGGGTGAACGGCACGTCCGCATCGTTGTAGTTCATCACCGGGGTGCCCTGGAAGTCACCGGTCGGCAGCACCTCGGTCTCGAAATCGAGGGTGCGCCAGCCCAGCTCGCCCTCGGAATAGTCGAAGTAGCGATCCAGCGGACCGGTGTAGACGATGGGGGCGTCGGGGCTCGCGGCCCGCAGCTCGTCCCGCACGTCGAACCAGTCGGTGTTCAGCCGGACCTCGATCTTCTCGTCCTTGGCCATGTTCTCGAGCCACGCGGTGTAACCGTCGACCGGCAGGCCCTCGTAGGTGTCGTTGAAGTAGCGGTTGTCGAAGGTGTAGCGGACCGGCAGCCGGGTGATGTTGCCCGCGGGCAGGTTCTTCGGGTCCGTCTGCCACTGCTTGGCCGTGTATGCCTTCATAAATGCCTCGTAGAGGGGGCGCCCGATCAGGGAGATCGCCTTCTCCTCGAAGTTCTTCGCGTCTTTGCTGTCGAACTCCGATGCCTGCTCGGCGATCAACGCGCGAGCCTCGTCCGGGCTGAAGTACTTCCCGAAGAACTGCGAGACCAGGCCAAGCCCCATCGGGAACTGGTAGGCCTGCCCGTTGTGCATCGCGAAGACGCGGTGCTGGTAGCCGGTGAACTCGGTGAACCGGGTGACGTAGTCCCAGACCCGCTTGTTCGAGGTGTGGAACAGGTGCGCGCCGTACATGTGCACCTCGATGCCGGTCTCCGGCTCGGCCTCCGAGTAGGCGTTGCCGCCGAGGTGGTGGCGACGGTCCAGCACGAGGACCCGCTTACCCAGCTCGGTCGCCGCGCGCTCGGCGATGGTCAGTCCGAAGAAACCCGAACCGACGATGATCAGGTCGTACTGGCCAGAGGTGGCGGGGCCTTGGGTTACAGAGGTCACGGGCAACCAGGGTATCGGACCTGGCGTGGAGGTCCCGGCCAACCCGGGGCTGCCGGGTGGTACGTCACAGACGATCCGGCGGCCGTCTCGCCGGGGTGAACTCCGTCTGCAGCCGGAGTTCACGCCGTCGCCACCTACAGGTTGCGCTCTACGTACACCGTCAACGCGTCCCGGACGAAGGCCGCGCCGCGCGTTCCGCCGTAGTTGGCGGCGAAGCGCTCGTCCGCGACGTACATCTCGCCCAGACCCAGGATGTACTCCTTGACCGGAGCGGCGCCGTGCCCGGGCGTGCCGGGGATGCCGCCGAGCCACTCGACGTGGCGACGGGCCAGCTCCTGTGCCCGCTCGCCGTCGGGCGCCGTGCCCGACTCCGTGGCGTCGATCCAGTCGGAGTTGAGCCGTGCCAGTGCCGCCTGCCAGGCCCGACGCTGCTCGTCGGTCTGGCCGCGCCACCAGCGGTCGCCGGACTCGTAGGCCTGCTCGCCCCAGCGTTCGATCACCTCGTCCTTGTGCCGTGTGTGGTCGAAGCCGTCGAAAACTTCCTCTGCCATCAGTTGTTCACCTCCTTCCGTCTTCCGCAATGTCGTCCGCACCGACTCGATCTGCCGTCGCACCCGGCCGAGCTCCTGTTCGAGCAGGGCGAGATGGGTGCGCAGCGCGGCCGCGGTGTCCCGCTCGCCGCCGATGACCTCGGCGATGGCCGGGAGGCCGAGGCCGAGTTCGCGCAGCAGCAGGATCCGCTGCAGCCGCACGAGGGCGTCCTGGTCGTAGTACCGGTATCCGTTGGCGCCGATCCGACTCGGTTCCAGCAGCCCCCGCTCGCCGTAGTGACGCAGCGTTCGACTGGTGGTCCCGGCCGCCTTGGCCAGGTCCTGGATCGACCATTCGCCTGCCATCCAGGGGTTCCTCTCGTCGGTGTCGGTGCGATCCGACAAGACAAGGATGAATGTTGACGCTGCGTCAATGTCAAGGCGTGCCAGGCAGTTGATAGCGTGATCGCCGTGACGGAGCTGGAAGCGCTGGTCCTGACCACCGGCGAACGGGCCAGTGGGGTCCGGGTCGAGAGCGTGATGTTCGGGATGGACTGGACCGGCGAGGAGCAGCCGGGCCAGCTGGCGGCATTCGTGGCCGGTCGGGTGCGGGCCTTCGGGGCAGAGCCGACGGACGTCGACACCGACGTCGTCTACCGGGCGGCCGAGGCCGACCCGACGCTGCGCCGCGGTGATTTCCCGGTTCGCCAGCTCGATCACCTGTCCGCTGTGCTGGCAGATCTCGGCTGCACGCTCGCGGTGTGGGACAACGGCACCGACACCTACGAGGTCCTGGTCGCGCTGAACGGTGAGGGTGAGCTGACCGGATTGATGCACGAGGGCCTCCCGGTGCGGGCCTGGGGCTCGGAACCAGAGGAGACCCTGGTCAGCCTGAACTGCCCGGGCTGCTCGCAGATGCTGGTCTGGGAACTGCCTGCGACCGAGACCCTGGCCGACGAGGGCTGCGATTGTGGAGCAGCGTTGTTCGACGCCACCGGCCGCCCACTGCCCGGCGTCACTCTCCACGACTGAGCCGACCCTCGGCACAGGCGCCTACCCGCGCGACCCCTGAGCCCGATAGAGCGCAAGGGCACGGTCGGTGTCGATGCCCGCGCCCGCGATCGGCAGGAAATGGTCCAGCTGCCACGCCTGCGTGCCGCGGGCCTGTCGGCTGGTGGTCGTCGCCCACGGTGGGTACACGCGGATCGCCCGCTTCCCGCCCGCACCGTCTCGCGAGAGCACGCCCCGATCGGCGAGGACCCGCTTCGGGAAGACGAACTGCCCGAAGCGATCACCGTCGCGGGCGCTGACGACGAACAACTCGACCGCGTCGTCGACGCCGAAGGGCGCGATGGGGCCCTGCGCCGACCGCGTCCACAGGGTGACGAACTGGCCGGCCTTCTTCGGTGTCGTCTTGGCGACCCGAAAGCGGATCGGACGGCCGTCGACGGTGAGCTCGTACGCGCCGTAGGCGGCACCCTCGAGCTCGGGAACCGGCGCCGAGCAGGCGAGCCCACACGGGTCGTACAGCCGCGCCTTCGCTGCCAGCAGGTCGGCGTGGACGGCCCCGGCATCCGCCCACGGTTCCGGTTCGACGCTCACGCGCCCGAGGATACGGCGGCGCGACTTCGGCGAGCCTTGCATTGCTGGCCGAGTCACCTTGATGCCGATAGCGTTCCGTGTATGAGTTCCGATCCGGATCAGCTCCCGGCACCGCATCCGTCGGAGCCGCACGCCCAGGGGTTCTCCGCCAAGCTGAACTGGCTGCGTGCGGGCGTCCTCGGCGCCAACGACGGCATCGTCTCCACCGCCGGCCTCGTCGTTGGCGTCGCCGCGGCGAGCACCGCCCGCGGCCCGATCCTCACCGCGGGCATCGCCGGGTTGGCGGCGGGCGCGGTGTCCATGGCGCTCGGCGAGTACGTCTCGGTCAGCACCCAGCGTGACTCCGAGCGGTCGCTGCTGGCCAAGGAACGCCGCGAGCTCGCCGAGCTGCCCGACGCCGAACTCGACGAGCTCGCGTCCCTGTACGAGGCGAAGGGCCTGACCCCCGCAACGGCGCGCACCGTGGCGGAGGAGCTGACCGCGCACGACGCGTTCGCCGCACACGCCGACGCGGAACTGGGCATCGACCCCCACGAGCTGACCAATCCGTGGCAGGCCGCGATCTCCTCGGCCATCTCCTTCACCCTCGGCGCCCTGCTGCCGCTGATCGCGATCCTCGTCCCGCCCGCAACCTCGCGCGTGCCGATCACGTTCGTCGCGGTGCTGGTCGCGCTCGCGCTGACCGGCAGCGTCAGCGCCCGGCTCGGCGGGTCACCACGCGGGAAGGCCGTGGTGCGGGTGGTGCTCGGCGGCGCGCTCGCGATGCTCGTCACCTACGGCATCGGGCAGATCGTGGACACCGTCCAGATCTGAGCCGGTCAGCCCCGGTGCGCGGGCGCCATCAGTACCGGGATGACGAACTGCTCGATCATCGCCCGCTCGTCGGCGTCATCGGCGCCGGGGACGGTCAGCAGCGAGACGATGACCCGCACCAACCACCTTGCCCGACTGGAGATCTCGCGGTCGTCGCCGCCCCATGCGTCGGCGAGGAAGCTCGCGCCGAGCACCTCGATCACCTCCGAGGTGCCGGCCAGCTCGGAGGCGATGCCCGCGTCGCCGAGCCCGAACCAGGCGGCCAGCGTCGGCGTCGCACGCACCTCGCGTACCGAGGCGAGGATGGCCGCGGTGATCCGCTCGCGGGGATCCTCGATGCCGGCCACCAGGCCGGTCACCCGCTCGCCGAGCCGCCGCGCCTCCCGGTGCACGAACGCCAGGTGCAGCGCGCGACGGTTCTCGAAGTAGCGATAGAGGGTCGCACGCGAGCACCCGGCGGCCTTGGCGACCTCGGCCATCCCGGTCGTCGCGACGCCACGCTCGACGAACAGCTCCGCGGCCGCATCGAGGATGCGCTCCGCCGCGAGATCGGTGCGTTCGTCGCGCAGCCAGGTTCCGGAACTCATGGCCGGAACGGTACGTGCGTCGGCCGCCGGACGTAGTTACCGGCCGCGTACTCGATGCCGTCGACGTCGACCTCGAAGTCGGGGCAACGGGCCAGCAGCTCCTCGAGCGCGACGCGGGCCTGCATGCGCGCGGCCGCGGCGCCGAGGCAGTGGTGGCTTCCGTGGCTGAAGGTCATGATCTGGCGGGGCGCCCGCAGCACGTCGAGTTCCTCGGAGTTCGCGCCGTACGCCCTCGGATCGCGGTTCGCGGACCCGTAGACCAGCAGCGTCTTGCGGCCCGCGGGGATGGTGACGCCCTCGATCGTGACGTCGCGGGTGGTCGTGCGGGCCAGCCCCTGAACCGGAGAGGTGAGGCGGAGCAGCTCGTCCACGGCATCGGGGATGCGGGACGGATCCTCCAGCAGCAGCGCGCGCTGGTCGCGGCGCTGGGTGAGCAGCGCGGAGGAGCCGCCGAGCATGCCGGTCGTGGTGTCGTTGCCACCGGTGACCATCGTGAACGCGAAGCCCAGGATGGACAGCACGCCCGCGAAGTCCCCGTCGGCGGCGATGCCGGCGGCGACGAGGTGCGAGATGGTGTCGTCGGCTTCCTTGCCCGCGGCGACGTCGGCCTTGCGCCGTTCGATCAGCCCGCCGAAGTAGCCCATCAGGTCGCCGACCGCGGTCGCCGCCTCGAGCGGGTCACCGTTGGCGTTGGCGGCGACGATCGCCTCGGTCCAGCCGTCGAACTGCCCGCGATCCTCCTCTGGAACACCAAGGTAGTGCGCCACCACCATGCTCGGCAGCGGCTTGAACAGCTCGGTGACGATGTCGCCGCCGCCCGCCGAGCGCAACCCCTCGATGCGCTCGACGACGAACTCGCGGACCGCCGGCTCCACGGCCTCGACCTGACGGGGCGTGAACCCGCGGGCGACGAGGCGGCGGAACTCGGTGTGCGTCGGCGGATCGAGCATCACCAGGGGCGGGTTGTCCCTGAGCCCGATCTTGTCGAGCTCGCCGTAGCTCGTGGTCAGGCCGTCCGCGGAGGAGAACGTCTCGTGGTCGCGGGCGGCCGCGTAGACGTCGGCGTGCCGGGTCAGCACCCAGTAGTCGTCCGCGGGCGACTCCACGGGCACCACGTGGTGGACCGGGTCGTGTTCGCGCAGGTCTGCGTACATGCCCCAGGGGTCGCGCCAGGTCTCTGCAGAGGGCGGAACGTAGGCGGCCTGGCCGGACATAGTCGTAGTCATGTGTCGAGAGTGAGACACATAAGCAACTTTGTCAATCACTGGCCGTCAGATCGGATACCGCGCCAACGCCTCTTCCCCGCCCACGTTCAGGATCATTCGACGGAGCACCTTCACCGTGGTGACGTAGTCGGCGTCGTCGATACCCGCGTGGATTTCTCGGCGCACGCCCGGCAACTGCTCCTTGACCAGGGCATGTGCCTGCCGACCCGGCTCGGCCAGCCGCAGCCGGCCCGTGGCATCCCGGGTGAGGCCACGGGCGGCCAACCAACGGCGGATGAAGGAGATGACCTCGGCGTGCGCCGCATCGGTCCACTGGCCGATGGGAAGCCGGGCCAGGGTGCCGTCGTCGAGTTCGGTCGTGTGCGTCATGCCGACAGTCTTCGACCTCAACCCATCGTGAGGTCAAGCGGAATTCATCCGCCCTCGTACGCCCGCCGCAGCTCGTTCACGTCCAGCTTCTTCATCTGCAGCATCGCCTGCATGGCACGCTGCGCCTTCTCGGGGTCACCGGCGACCATCATCTCCTCGAATCCAGGGGGCACGATCTGCCAGGACAGTCCGTACTTGTCCTTGAGCCAGCCGCACTGCACCTCCTGCCCGCCGTCCGAGGTGAGCTTGTCCCAGTACTCGTCGACCTCCTCCTGCGAATCACAGTTGACGAGCAGGGAGATCGCCTCGGTGAAGGTGAACTGCGGGCCGCCGTTGATCGCGTTGAACTGCTGCCCGTTCAGCTCGAAGTCCACGGTCATCACGCTGCCCTCCGGGCCAGGCGCTCCCGCCGGGTACCGCGAGACCGTCAGGATCTTCGAGTTCTTGAAGATCGACACGTAGTACTTCGCGGCCTCCTCGGCCTGATCGTCGAACCAGAGTGAGGGGTTGATCTGCATCGTTGCCTCCCGGGTCGTGGATTTCCACTCTCACATGTTGTGACCCGGGAGGCGACGAAAACTCATCGCGCCGACACCGACACCGGGCTCAGCGGGGTCAGCTCCCCAGGCCGGGCAGTTTCGCCGTCAGGACGCTGGCGTCGAGCACCTGCGCGCCGGTGGTCTTGGTCCAGACGATGGCGCCGTGCGTGTACATCCGGAACCGGCCGGCCTCGTCGGGCATCGCCAACTCCGGACCGACCGGCGCGCCGAGCACGCCCAGATGCCCACCGAGCTCCGCATACTTGCGCTCGATGTCGGTCGGCTCCACCTTCCCGGTCGGGTCGGCGTTGTCGACGCCAGGCGCGGCCAGCGCGGAGGCGGGCGGCGGCGCGGCGGGACCGACGCCCTCGGTGATGGTGAACCAGTCGGACTTCAGCCCCAGCTTGGTGCGCGCCTCGTCGCCGGTCACCTCCTTGGTGCCGGTCGAGCCTGCCACCCTCAGCCCGGTGACCCGCCCGCCGTCGGCGCCGAGGTTGTTGCGCGAGGTGACCTCGATCGAGTGCAGCTCGCCGACTCCGAAGGCATGGGCGATCTCACCCGCGGTCACGGTCTGCGTCCACTTGTGGTTGGGGGATTCGCTGTCGCCGAGGTCCTCGACCGCCCCGAACGCGCCACCCGCGCTGTACCCGCCGGTCGACGCCGAGAATTCCGCCGAGACCGGCTTGCCCTCCTTCGTCAGCACCTTGCCGGTTGTCGAGCGGACGGCTTCGGTGGTCTTGGGATTCTCCTTGGAGGAGCCGCCGTACACCTGGCAGTCCTGCGTGTCGCAGGTCTCGGCGTAGGCGTACCGACTCTCGGCCGCCGCGTAGGACCGGGCCGCGACGGCCTGCGCGCGCAGCGCCTCGGCGCCGCCGGTGTCCGCCCACTCGGCCCTCGACTCCGCGGGCACGACGCCGAGCAGATAGTCCTCCATGCCGACGTGGTTGACGACCCGGGGTGCGTCGCCCTCGAGCGCGACGCCGAGCGAGCCGCGGAACGGCGCGCCACCCCCGCACAGTTTCAGGTGTTCGTTCGCCGGCCGGTCGGGGCCGAGGTCGACGGGGTCGACCCAGGGGTGGGTGGTGGAGTCCTGCCACAGCACCTCGCCGTCGCAGCCCCTGGTGACCACGACGGTCGCGCCGCCGCCGGGGGCCGCGGTCAGGTGCGCGGCCTCCCCCGGCGCCACGGTCCGGCCCGCCACCCCCATCGGCGAATCCGAGAACACGTCGAGACCCTTGCCGTCCAGACCCATGAGCCGGACACCGATCGCCTTGTCCCCCAAGGCCTCGAGTGTGGTTCCGCCGTAGTAATAGCCGAGGATGCGTTCGGCGGTCCAGCCCTGCTTGGCATAGCCGTACGCACCCCACTGCCCCATCCCCCGGCCGTGACCGTGGCCGTAGCCGGTCAGCGTGTACGGGGCGTCGGCGGCGACCGCCTCGGCGACATCGGGGCCCGACGACCTGGTCGCGACCACCACGCCGATGGTGCCGCCGACCAGGAGTGCGGGCGCCAGCCCCAGGATCGCGGCCCGCATCGCGAACGGTGTCCAGCCGCCCCGCATCGGTCGTCCCACGACGAACTTCTTCTTACGGGTCCTCGCCATACCCTGATCTCCTCATCGACGGAGTTGATCGTCAGCGCGCGACATTCGGAATGACGCGCGGTGGCGCGTACGTGCCGATCTCGAAAGCCTCAAGTTAAGGTTGAGCGTTGGAAAGTTTGTGACTAGTGTGGCAAGAGTGACTAGCGATGGCAACAACCGTCACACCTGTATCACCAGTTGCTGACACCGACACCCGCGAACCACAACTGAGGGAGTCCCCTTTGCCGTACCGCCGACCAAAGCCGTCAATCGTTCTCGGCACGGTTGCCGCCTTGGCGATCGCGAGCCCGCTCGCGGTCTGGGGCGTCACCAGCGCCACCGGCGTCCGTACCACCACCACCTCCGCGCCGTCGGCTGTCCCGACCCAGATCGCCGAGGTGGTCCTCGCGCAGGTTCCCGACATCGTGATCCCCCTCAAGGACATCACCGGTCTCGACCTGCCCGACCTCCGGCTCTCCGACCTGAAGAAGATCCCGATCCCGGCCAACCTCCCGACCGAGATCCCGCTGCCGCAGAACCTGCCGCTGCCTCCCGGTATCTCGCTGCCGCCGTCGATCCAGATCCCGCAGCTGACCCCGCCCGCGCCCGGCGACATCGCAGGCGGCGCATCGGCTCCCGCGCCGGCACCGGCTCCCGCACCCGCACCGGCTCCCGCCGCCGGCCCCGAGGAGCAGTTCGGCACCGCGGTCAAGGAGATCACCCGCGACACCCCGTTCAGCATGATCGCGCTGACCTCGGAGCTCGGCGCCGCCGCCGCCAAGGTTCGCGCCCAGCTGGCCGACGGCTCGTGGGGGCCCTGGTTCACCACCGAGAAGATCGACTCCCGCAAAAACGACAAGACCACCGGGGGCAAGACGGGCACCGAGCCGGTGTTCGTCGGCGCCACCAAGGCAGTCCAGGTGCTGGTCACCAACGTCGAGAAGGCCGCGGCGGCGCTGCCCGCGTCGGGAACCGCCGACGCTCCGGCGCCCGGCGCCCCTGCCCCGGCGCTGCCGAACCAGCTGGCCCCTGCCGATCCCGCGCAGCTTCCGATGGGCTTCGCGCCCGCCGCGCTGTCGACCCCGCTGCGCGGCCAGGAACCCGCGCCGCAACCCGAGGCACCGCAGCAGGCACCGGCTCCGCAACCGGAGGCACCTCAGCAGGCACCGGCTCCGCAACCGGCCGCCGCACCGCAGGCGAACTCCGTGCAGCAGCTCGCCGAGGCGGTCACGGCCGTGCTCATCGAGCCGGGCACCTCGGCATCGGACAGCACCCTCGGCGACATCGCGACCCCCCTCGGCAGTTCGTCCGGCCCGAAGGTGATCACCCGCGCGCAGTGGGGGGCCGACGAGTCCATCCGCTGCCAGGAGCCGGTGTACGACGACTCCCTCGGCGGTGCGACGGTGCACCACACCGCGGGTAGCAACGACTACTCCAAGTCGGAGTCCGTCGAGATCGTCCGCGCGATCTACGCGTACCACGCCTCCACGCTCGGCTGGTGCGACGTCGGCTACAACGTGCTGGTCGACAGGTACGGCCAGATCTTCGAGGGCCGCGCAGGCGGTCTCGACCGCAACGTCCAGGGCGCACACGCGGGCGGGTTCAACGAGAACACCATGGGCATCGCGATGATGGGCGACTTCTCCACGGTGACCCCGCCGCAGGAGACCGTCAACGCGGTCGGCAAGTTCCTCGGCTGGCGACTCGCCAAGGCGGGCCTGGATCCCAAGGGCCGCACCACGATGTACTCCGAGGGCACCGAGTTCACGCCGTACGCCCAGGGCGAGGCCGTTGACCTGCCGATCATCTTCGCGCACCGCGACGTGGGCAACACCAGCTGCCCTGGCGACGCCGGCTACGCCAAGCTCGGCCAGATCCGCGACATCGCGGCGGCGAACCTCGGCGGCGGTTCGTCGTCCGGCGTGCTCGCCGCGGCGCCGAACAACCCGCCCGCCGACAACGCGACGCCCGGGGCAGCCCCGGACGCCGCCGCGGCGGGCACCGGTTCGACGGCGGGGGCCATCGGCGCGCTGGTCGGCGAGCTGCTCCGGCTGACCGACCCCTCCCCCATCGCACAGAAGTGGATCGCGGAGGGCGGCGACACCGGGCGCCTCGGGAACTCGCTGTCCGGCGAGATCCCGGTCAAGGGCGGCAACAAGGTCGTGAAGTTCACCAACGGCGCCATCGCCACCTCCCCGAACGGTGGGGTGTGGACGGTGCTCGGCAAGATCTTCGAGACCTGGCAGACCTCCGGCCTCGACGCCGGTTCGCTCGGCCTGCCGACCAGCGACGAGTACACGGTGCCGGACGGCAAGCGCACCGACTTCGAGGGCGGCTCGCTGATCTTCAACGAGGTCACCGGCATCGTCACCACGATCCTCAAGACCTACAACGACGCCTACGCGAAGGCCTACCAGGAGGGTGCGGCCGCGACCCCCGCCGCCGCGCCGGTCGCCGAGGCGGCACCCGCCCCCGTGGCGCCTCCCGCTCCGCCTGCAGCAGCCGAACCGGCACCGGCCCCCGCAGGCTGAGCCGCAGGCATCGAACGAGAACATCGGCCCCGCATCGGTTTCCCCGATGCGGGGCCGATCCGTATCCGCGGCCGCGCGCCCATGGTGTGGCTGGCCACACCCCCGAATCGCCTGGCAACACCCTCGAACGCTCCTCGGGCATCGGGAAACATGGTTCCCATGACGACGACCACGCCCCGCGACCCGGCGCTCCTCGAGTTCCTCCGCGCCCCGATCGCCGCGCAGACCTGGCGGGAGACCGGATACCTGGCGGTGACCGCCGTGCTGGCACTCGCGGGCATCACGTTTCTCTTCCTCGGCACCGTGTTCGGGGGCGTCCTCGTGATCACCCTGATCGGCATCCCCCTGCTGGCCGCGATGATCGTGGGGGCCAGGGGATTCGGCCACGCCTATCGCTCCCTCTCCGCGTGGATGCTCCGGTCGCCGGTGGAGGATCCGCCTCCGTTCTCCCCTCGACCGGGCGTGCTCGGGTTCATCTGGTCCGGGCTCATCGACCGAACGGGATGGCGCGCGATCGCGTTCATGCTGATCAAGACCCTGCTCGCGGCCGCGGCCGTGTGGGGCGCGCTGCTGTTCGCGGTCGTCTCAGTCGGCCTTACGATCTCGCCGCTGCTGTGGTGGCTGATCGACCCCGTGAACTACGACTCGAACGGCGTCGCCCGGCATTCGCTTCTCCAGTTCGGCGACGTGTACCTCGACACCTGGGCGCAGATGCTGCTGCTGTCGGCGACCGGCATCGTCGGTCTGTTCCTGGCGCCGTGGCCGATCCGCGGCCTCGCCGCGCTGGACCGGGTGCTGATCCGAGCCCTGCTCGGGCCTTCACCTCGCGATGCCCGCGTGGAGGAACTCGAACGCACCCGCACCGAGGCGGTCGAGGACTCGGCCACGAGGTTGCGCCGGGTGGAACGCGACCTGCACGACGGCACCCAGGCCCGACTGGTCGCGATGGCGATGACCCTCGGCCGCGCGGAGGACCGCATCGCCGCGGGCGAGGACCCCTCCGACCTGGTGCACAGCGCGCACACCGCGGCGAAGGACGCCCTGACCGAGCTACGGGAGGTGGTGCGCGGCATCCATCCGCCCGCCCTCGACCTCGGCCTTGCGCCGGCGCTGCAGACGCTGGCCGCCCGCAGCGCCGTGCCTGTCGACCTGGCGGTGTCGGTGGATCCGCGGCCGACTCCGGGCACCGAGACCATCGCCTACTTCTCCGTTGCCGAACTGCTCACCAACGTCGCGAGGCATTCCGGGGCGACCCGGGCCTGGGTGTCCGCAACGTCCGACCGTGATGGACTGTCGGTGTCGGTGCGGGACAACGGCATCGGCGGGGCGGTGATCGGTGCAGGCAGCGGGCTCGCCGGGCTGGCTGCCAGGGCCGGTACCGTGGACGGATCACTGCACGTGGACAGCCCGGCCGGGGGCCCGACCGTGGTGACCCTTTCGTTGCCGGTCGACGGGACACACTGATGCGGATCGTGATCGCCGAGGACAACGCCATCCTCCGGGATGGACTGGCGCAGTTGCTGATCGAACGTGGCCACGAGGTCGTCGCCATCGTCGGTGACGCGCCATCGCTGGGGCAGGCCGTCGCCGAACACCTGCCGGATGTCGCGGTGGTCGACATCCGGATGCCGCCGACTTTCACCGATGAGGGCCTGGTCGAGGCGGTGGCCCTGCGCCGCAGGTTCCCCGATGTCGGGGTGCTGGTGTTCTCGCAATGGGTCGAGACACGTTATGCCGCCGAGCTTCTCGCCGGAAGGGCCGTCGGCGTCGGCTACCTGCTCAAGGACCGGGTCGCCGACGTCGGCGAGTTCGTGGATGCGCTGCAGCGGGTGGCGGCGGGCGGAACCGCGCTCGACCCGGAGGTGGTGACCCAGCTGATCGGCTCGAGTCGCAAGGCCAAGGCCCTCGATGCCCTCACCCCACGCGAGCGCGAGGTACTCGGGCTGATGGCGCAGGGGTTGTCCAACGCCGCCCTTGCCGCCTCGTTGCAGGTGACCGAGCGGGCCGTGGAAAAACACATCGGCAACATCTTCACCAAGCTGGACCTGCCGCCGTCGGACGGCCACCACCGGCGGGTACTCGCCGTGTTGCGCTACCTCGAGTGAGGTCGCCGGAGCGCCGGCACCACCCGCACGCCTCGCTCAGCAGCCTGCCGCTAGCCCCACCAGCGCTCGAGGACGCGCGCCACGCCGTCCGCCGAGTTCGAGGTCGTCACCTCGTCGGCCGCCGTGATCGCGTCGAGGTGCGCGTTCTCCATGGCAACCCCGTGCCGGGCCAGGGTGAGCATCGGCACGTCGTTGGGCATGTCGCCGAACGCCACGATGCCGGACACCGGGATGCCCAGCTGCTCGGCGACCACCGTGAGCCCGGACGCCTTGGTGATCCCGGGGGCTGAGACCTCGATCAGGCCGTTGTCGGTCGAATAGGTCAGGTCCGCACGGTCGCCGATCAGCGGGGCGAGGGCGGCGGCCATCGCGGCGCTGCGGGTGCCGGGCAGCCGGATCAGCAGCTTCACCGCGGGATGGGCCAGCACCTCGTCCCCGGACATCTCGGTGTTGTCCGGGTTCAGCCAGGCGTGCTCGTAACCCGGCGAGCTGACGAACTGTGGGGTGGCCGCGTCGTGCGCGCTGGCCCCGACGCGCTCCGCGGCGAGGCCGCAGCCGGGCAGGGCCCCCATCGCCAGATCGGCCAGCCAGCCCAGCTCGTCGGTGGACAGCGTGACGGCACTGAGCACCCTGTCCGCGTCGCTGTCGTAGACCACCGCACCGTTCGCACAGACGGCGAGCGGCGCGAACCCGAGCTCGTCGACCACCGGCGCGATCCACCGCGGCGGGCGCCCGGTGGACAGCACGAAGGGCGTCCCGTCGGCCACCGCCGCCTGGACGACGGCCCTGGTCCGGGGGCTGACCTTCTCGTCGTCGTCGATCAGGGTGCCGTCGACGTCGCTCGCGATCAGCAGGGGTTTGGTGTGTCGGTTGTCCTGCACCGAACCCATCATGCCGGAACCACCGACCGCACTGACCGCGGCGGTCACGCGGACGAGACCGGGTCGATCAGGTGCAACGCGTTCCATCGAAAGCGGCTCCACGGCGCCGAGACCCCTCACCACGCTGGGCCGATTGCGGTTTCAACGATTCGGTACCTACGCGAACAAGTTCTCCTCTATGGTCCAGGTCACAGAATCTCTTTACTTCTGTGCAACTAACTATTGACCCAGTAAGGAGCATTACATGTCCTTCACGCACGTTCGCCGGGGTGCGGTCCCCGTGGTCGCTGCCGCGGCAATGGCTGCAGGCAGCCTGCTGATGGCGTCCCCCGCGTCCGCCGCGCCCACCTCGATCGAGTTCAAGGGTGCCTGCCAGGCGAGGGCGATCCTCACCCAGCACATGTCGCAGCCGCTGGGCATGACGATCGAAGCCCCGGCCGCCGTGAAGGTCGGCGAGCAGTTCAGCTACCGCCTGCAGCCGACGGTGAGCTCCCTGCCCGACAAGGAGTCCATCGCCACCACCACCGACATCCAGCGCCTCAAGATCGACTGGGAGCTCCCGGCGAACACCGAGTTCGTCGGCGCCACGGTCGTTGCGGGCACCGGCAAGGGCCTGACCGGCGTCGCGCCCTCGGTCATCCGCGTCAACGACGCGGGCGAGCCCGATGCGGCTGGCACGATCCTGCGGCTGTCCGGCGACAACGAGACCGTCGGCAACGGCCCGAAGTCCAGCCTGAACACCCCGGGCGGCATCGCGGTGGAGAAGACGAAGACCGACATGGACGGCAATCCGACCGCCGACGGTTCCACCAAGTTCCAGCTGCCAGCCGTCGAGGTCACCGTCAAGGCCGTCGCCGAGGGCGTGGTCACCCCGACGGTGCGTGTCTCGGGCGACGCCGCGAACTACAACAGCGAGAAGAACTACGACACCTTCCTCGCGCGGGCGTTCGCGCTCGGCTCGAACCAGAACGCTCCGACCTTCTGCACCCCGAAGGACGGCACCCGGCCCGCCAACGACGTGCCGGTGAACGCGGGCGGCCAGGCCCTCGCGACCATCACGGTCGGCGCGGGCGGGCCCGTCGACCCGGGCGGCCCTGACCCGGTTGACCCGGGCGCCGGCTCCGTCGACCTCGGCTCGATCGGGTCCATCTTCGGGTCCTGACCTGACAACGGAGGCCGGCTCCCCCTCGGGGAGCCGGCCTCTCGTCGTCTGGGCCCCGGCGCGGTCAGCCGGCCAGTGCCCGCTCGAGCGAGTCGTCGGGATCCGAGACGACCTTCGGGTCCCGGCTGCTGAGCATGTCCGCGACCGCCTTCGGGCTGGCCAGCCACTCGCGGACGGTGTTCCTGGCCACGGTGATGAAGCGGCAGTCGCAGTCGCCCTTGACGCCGTCGGCATCGATACCGGCATCCCGGCACAGCGCCACCGCCCTGGCGACGTGATTCCCCTGGCTGACGATGAGGGCCTTGCGCACGCCGAAGGTCGTCGCGGCGCGGGCACAGGTGTCGTAGGTGTCCAGGCCGTATCCGTCGCCGACGATCAGCGTCCGATCGATGCCCTTGGCGACCAGGTAGTCGGTCATCGCGGCGATCTCGTCCCCGGATGTGCCGTTCGCGTCGCCGGAGACCAGCACCGCGCGGGCCTTGCCCTCGCGCACCATCTGCGCGCCGACGTCGAGGCGACCGGCGAGGAAGGACATCGGCTTCCCATCCTTGACCTTGGCGCCGAGCACGATCACCACCGGGGCCTCAGGGGCGTCCTCCGGGTCGTACACGTGCCCGGCCGATGCAACCGCCACCCACGCCATCGAGCCCAGCAGCAGCACCGCGGGAACGGCGACGACCGCACCCGCGACGCGCAGTAGCCGACGCCTCATCGCTGCGCCCGACGTGCCGCCTTCGCCTCGGCCTCTTCGGCATCCATCCGGTTGGCCTCCTCGAGCGTGGGGGCGCCGCCGCCGAGGCGCGCGGGGACCCAGTAGGCGCCCGCCGGGTGCTCGTAGCCCTGTTGCAGCTCGTGCAGCATCGACTCCATCGTCGCGTGCAGTTTCGCGGTCAGCTCACTGGCCGGTTCGAACGGCTGGATCGGCTCGCCGACCGCGATGGAGATCGGAGTGTTGGTGCGCCCCAACCGCTTCGGGTGCCCCTTGGTCCAGACCCGCTGAGCGCCCCAGATCACGATCGGGATGATCGGCACTCCGGCCTCGATGGCCATCCGCGCGGCGCCGGACTTGAACTCCTTGAGCTCGAAGCTACGACTGATCGTCGCCTCCGGGTACACGCCGACCAGTTCCCCGCCGCGCAGGTCGTCGACGGCCGCCCGGTAGGATTCGGCGCCCGCGGCGCGGTCGACCGGGATGTGCCGGAGCGCACGCATGATCGGTCCGGAGATCTTGTTGTCGAAGACCTCCTTCTTCGCCATGAACCGGATGTAGCGCTTCACGGTGCGCACGGGCAAACCGGCGTAGGTGAAGTCCATGTACCCGGTGTGGTTGACGGCGATGACCGCCCCACCCGTGGCCGGGATGTGCTCGTCACCCTTGACGGTGAACTTCAATCCCTCGGCGGCGAACACCACGCGGGCGACGCCGATGATCGTTCTGTAGACGGGTTCCACGTCGGCCAGCGTAGCCCGACCGCCGTGATCCGGCCCACCACGACGAGAGCGGGGCGAACTCCCCACACCCGGTCGGTCAGTCGACACACCCGGGTCGGGTCAGTCGACACAGGGGATGCCGTCGTCCGCCCGCACGGCCCCGCCCTGCGGGCCCGAGGAGGGCACGTCGCCCGCGAAGGCGCGCACGCCCGCGTCCGGCGCCGCGCCCCGCGCGGGCTCGTCACGGTCGGGCAGACTCGGCGCCTGCCTGCCGCCCTGCACGACCGCGGACCGGCCGCTTCCGAACAGCGCCGCGATCTCCGCCCGCAGCCGGTCCGGGTCGACCCGGTTCACGGACTGCCCGTCGATCGTGGCGTATTCCTCGATCGGCAGCGTGAAGAAGTCCAGGTTGCCGGAGGTCAGATTGTCGGCCTGCGAGGCGAAGGACACCGGGTCCATCCCGGAATCGATGACGATGTCCTTCTTGACCACGTCGACCAGCGCCTGCATCTTGCCGATATTGCCGATCACGCCGCTGCTCTTGAGGTTGGCGATCACCCCGGCGATGAACGCCTGCTGGCGGTGCGTGCGGTCCAGATCCCCGTTGTCGAGACCGTGCCGCTGGCGCACGAACGCCAGCGCCTGCGCCGGGTCGAGGGACTGCACACCGGCCTTGAAGTGAGCCCCGGAGAAGTCGTCCTGCACGGCATTGTTCAGGCAAACCTTGACGGGACCGACCGCCTGCGCCAGGTGGTAGAAGCCGAGCATGTTCACCTCGGCGAAGTGGTCGATGGGCACCTGCAGCAGGTTCTGCACCGTCGCGAGCGTCGAGCGGCGACCCGCGTCACGCGCCTGCCGTTCCCGCTCGGCATCGTCGACACCCGCCTCGGCGAGCCGGCTGTCCTCGTCGGCCTTGGCGAGGCCGTAGGCCTCCTTGATCTTGCGCATCCCGTACCCGGGGACGCTCACGTAGTCATCGCGCGGGATCGCCGCCGCGGTCGCCCGGCTGCCGTCGCCGGGGACGTGGAGCAGGATCAGGGTGTTCGTGTTGTAGCCGCCGACGCCGCTGTCCCCCGCGTGCAGCTCGTCGGTGACGAACTGCGCGGGCAGGTCGCTGCCGTCCATCGCCTTGCGGCTGTCCAGCCCGATCAACAGGATGTTCGCGTCGCCGTGCCGGGATTTCGGGCCGTCCCCCGCGAGCGCGTCGAGCGCGTCCGAGACCTGCAGCCCCGAGGTCAGATGGGATTGCGCCGCCCAACCGAGGCCGACGCCACCGAGCACCATCGCGGACAGCGAGGCCGACAACAGCCGGGCCCGCCCGCCACGTCGTTGTTGCCGTGCACGGTGTCGCCCGGACGGTCGATCCGCCGCGCGGGGGTGACGGACCGGGTGGCGAGAACTGTTCCGGGCATTCACCGCATCCACCGTACGGACGCGCCGCACGCGATCGCCGACGGAAGGACCTTGGTCCCTTTCTGGAGTGGCCGACGCCACGCGAGGTGCCGCGCGGCCTCTCGGCCGCCTACCCTGGAGCCGTCGTAAACCCCCAGGAGGACTACCAGTGCAGGTCACCAGCGTCGGACACGCCGGATTCCACATCCAGACCAAGGCCGGATCGATCCTGTGCGACCCCTGGGTGAACCCCGCCTACTTCGCATCGTGGTTCCCGTTCCCGGACAACACCGGTCTCGACTGGGATGCCCTCGGCAACTGCGACTACCTCTACGTCTCGCACCTGCACAAGGACCACTTCGACCCGGAGACGCTCAGCAAGCACGTCAACAAGGACGCGACGGTGCTGCTGCCGGATTACCCGGTGCCGGACCTCAAGCGCGAGCTGGAGAAGCTGGGCTTCACCAAGTTCTTCGAGACCCAGGACTCGGTCAAGCACACCGTGACCGGCCCCAAGGGTGACCTGGACGTCATGATCATCGCGCTGCGCGCCCCCGCGGACGGCCCGATCGGCGACTCCGGCCTTGTCATCGCCGACGGCGAGACCACCTGCTTCAACATGAACGACGCGCGCCCGGTCGACATGGACGTGCTGCACGAGCAGTTCGGCAAGATCGACATCCACCTGCTGCAGTACTCGGGCGCGATCTGGTACCCGATGGTCTACGACATCCCGACGCGCACCAAGGCCAACTTCGGCAAGCAGAAGCGCCAGCGCGGCATGGACCGCTGCCGCAGCTACATCGAGCAGGTCGGGGCCACCTGGGTGGTGCCCTCTGCCGGTCCTCCGGTGTTCCTGGACGAGGAGCTGCGCTACCTCAACGACGATTGCGGCGACGAGGGCAACATCTTCCCGGACCAGATCGTGTTCCTGGAGCAGATGCGCATCCACGGCAACGACGGTGGCCTGCTGATGATCCCGGGCTCGACGGTGGACATCCACGGGTCTGAGGCCGCCCTGACGCATCCGATCCCGGACGCCGAGGTCGACAAGATCTTCAGCGACAAGGCCGCCTACATCGAGGACATGGCCCAGCGGATGGCTCCGGTCCTCGCGGCGGAGAAGGCGTCGTGGGCGCCGGCCGAGGGCGAGCCGCTCCTCGGACCGCTGCGGGCGAAGTTCGAGCCGATCATGGCCCAGTCCGATCTGATCTGCGACGGCATCGGCTACCCGGTCGGCCTGGTGATGGGCGAGGAGACGGTCGTCCTCGACTTCCCGAACCGCACGGTGCGCGAGCCGATCGAGGGCGAGGGCAAGTACCGGTACGGCTTCCGCATCGCACCCGAGCTGGTGCGCACGGTCCTGCGCGACGACGAGCCCGACTGGGTGAACACCATCTTCCTGTCCACCCGGTTCCAGGCGTGGCGGGTCGGCGGCTACAACGAGTTCCTCTACACCTTCTTCAAGTGCCTGACGGACGAGCGGATCGCATACGCCGACGGCTGGTTCTCCGAGGCGCACGACGACTCCGCGTCGATCGAGGTGGGCGGCTACGAGATCCAGCGGCGTTGCCCGCACCTCAAGGCGGACCTGTCCAAGTTCGGCGTCGTCGAGGGCACCAACCTCACCTGCAACCTGCACGGCTGGCAGTGGGACCTCGAGACCGGGCGCTGCAAGACGTCGAAGGGCCACGAGCTGCGGTCCTCGAAGCTGTAGGCCCGAACTGGAATACCAGCTTTCGCGGCGAGTCAGCGAAGCACGACGATCTCAGGATCCGTTGGCGGCTGGTCGAGCACCGTGCCCGGCCGGTTCCGCAGGAACTTGTCGAACATGGCCGCGACATACGTGTGGACGAGGGCCGTCGAGCGCTGGGCCGACATGGGCCCGATGTAGCGCGCGGCGGCCGGCTGTACCGCCGCAGGCACCAGCACGGGCATGTCGGTGAAGTCGTAATGCGCTGAATCCCGCATCGTCACTTCACGCTTCCAGCCCGCGGCGTGCTGCCAGAACGCATCCAGCGACGGCTTGGCGTCCCCGACCTCTTCGATCTGCTGGCTCGTCATGACCAGAACTGGACGGTCCACCCCCTCGGTGACGGCGCGTCCGAACTGCTCGTCGACACCGATCTGACCGTCGAGATCGACTGCGGCGTCGATGCGGCGGTCACCGTGCATCGCCTCGACCGCGGTGTACCCGCCGGATGAGTGGCCGACCATCCCGACGTGATCCAGGTCGATCGCGCGATCGAGACCGGCTGGCAGCTCACGGTGGTCGGCGTCTGGGTTCGCTCCGCCTGCCAACTGGGTCAGTGAGTCGAGGACGAACCGCGTGTCGAGCAGCCTGACGGCCATGAACTTCTGCCGGATGTCCTTGCCGATGCCCCCATCGACGGGCGCGGCCGAGGCGACCCTCCCGCCGGGGAATTCCACGGCGGGGGCCTCGTAGGTGTGGTCGATGGTGACCACCACATAGCCTCGACTGGCCAGATCCTCGGCCTGGCCGGTCCCGAGCAGGCGCGAGACCCCGCCGCCGGGTGAGTACAGAATCACGGGATGCGCGGAGTCGGTCAGTGCCGGCGTTTCCGTATACGAATTGGTCAGCAGGCCTGGAAATTCGACTCCCAGACGCTTTTCCAGGCCCGGAACAAACTCGGTGGACGCGTAGTGCGCGCGCGGGTGCGTGCCGACGTCGGCCGCCGGATAGAACACCGACACCATCAACTCACGCGGCCGGTCGGGTTGGAACGGATCCTGCCGCGACTCATCGACGAGATGCAGCACGGTCGTTCCCACCGGGGATTGACCGGACGGCGGCGGAAGGACGGTCACGCCAACGGGTGCCGCGCCGGAGGCGTCCGCATTCCCGAGCACCAACGTGCAGGCGCACGCGGCCGCAATTGCAATCCGACTGATCAACTTGCCCCCCACAGGCGTACGCGCATCCACAACCGTCGACATCGACCCCCGCCGCACCGACCGTAACAGGCAAGACCTCTTCCCGCGCGAGAGTCCGTCCCGAGGCGAACCCGGTCCGGATCGCCCGTCGCGGGCGCTCGCAGGCATGAGATCGACGTCGTGCCTACCGGGATCGCCCCGCCGCCGGGAATTACAACGGCCGCCCCGTCGTTACATAGAGACACGGTTTATTCGAGGCGCGCCATGTCCACGGCCACCACTTCCGGTGGGCGAGCGGGCGATCGCACAGACCGATGGCACCGCCAGGTCGCGAGCATGACGAACGCCTGCCGGAAGGCGGGGCGACGACAATCGGCATTGTCGCCGGGAAAACGCTGTGCCCACATCGCGTCGACCCCTCCTTCCCTCGCAGGAAGGACGAGGCAGTGAAACTCGCGATCACCTGGATGTTCGGATTCCTTGCCGCAGGCGCGGTGCTCTTCGGTGGCTACGGTGACGATCGGGCTGGAACGACGGTGGCCGCACAGGACCCGGTCCCGTGCCCCGAGATCCAGAACAGCAGCTCGCCCTTCGACGATCGGGACATGGATGACGACGACACGTGGCAACAGGACCGGGAGCGAGACCGGATCGAACGCAACCAGGACCTCCAGGATCGGCGGGATCAAGTGGTGCCGAATCCCTGCGAGCCCCCCGGGATCTTCCAGAGCGCCGCCTGAGACGGAGAACAGCCAACAACCTGAGCCACCGGACGGTTCACACCCAACGGATTACGGGCATCGGGTTCGGCCTTCCTGCTGACATAGTGAGCGGGTGCCGAACCTTGACTTCTACGCCGTCGACGAGGACTGGTCCGCGGTCGTCCAGACGGTCTTCGACCTGGAACTGTTTCGCGTCTTCGAGTCCGATTCGGAGCCCGGTGCCGAGCTACGGGAGTTCACGGCCGCCGCCGACGTCCCCGACAGCCGACGGGGTCGGTCGCTGGCACTGTTCGTCGCGGGGTCGGGGCCGGAACCCTTGGCCAGTCGGATCGACCTTCTTCCTGACGCCGGTGGCGGGGCCACCTTCCGATACACCTGCGAAGGCTGGGGATTGATACAGCTCCGGTACGGCGGACCGTGGGCCGAGGAGCTGCGCTGGAGCCACACCAATCACAACAGCGCCAAGCGTGCCGCCGCGTGGGCCGGAACGTTGCCCGAACTGGGCGACCCCGCCGCCTGGGACTGGGCGGCGGTCACGAGGGCCTCGAGCAGGCTCAACCGGGCCATCCGGCGGATGGCGGTCGACAAGGTCGGCTCGCACCCGGTGCTGCCACACGCCGGTGAATTCATCGCGCACAGCGGACTTCGGCACGAATACGGCACCGGCATCCACGCAACACCGGTCCATGGCATGAGCGCCCGGTAGCGGACGATCCTCCGTGTTGACGGCTATGGTGAGGCCGACGCGGAGGGGGCGGCGATGATCGGACACCTGGGCATCAACGTGCCGGACCTGGGCCGGGCGGTCGCGTACTACGACCAGATCCTGCCGTTGCTGGGGTTCGAGACGTTCTTCGGCGACGTCACCCAGCACTCCTACCGTCCGGCCGACGGCAAGCGCGGCACCTACCTGTTCCTGTACCCGGCGGCGGACCCGGCGTCCGGGTACTCGCGGGAGCGCGCCGGGCTGCAGCACTTGGCGTTCGTGGTCCCCACCCGCACCCGGGTTCGCGAGGTCGCCGATGCCGTGGCCGCGCTCGGTAGCGAGATCGTGCACGCACCACGCGAATTCCCCGAGTACCCGCCGCCGTACTTCGCCACCTTCTGGACCGATCCGCACGGATTCCTCCTCGAGGCCGTGTGCCACCACGACCGGGACTGACCCCTCCCCCGGGTCACCGTCTGCGCAGCCCGAACGCGGTCACTGCGGCGGCCACCGCGATCGCGATCACCGGAACCGTGAGGGCCGCACGGTAACTGTCGAGTAGGCCCGCCTCCGAGTGGTCGCCACCGAGCGTGGTGACCTGCACCGCGGTGACCATCGCGAGCCCGAGCGCCGACCCGAGCTGCCAGGAGGTGTAGAGCAACGCACCGGCCAGGCCCTGCTCGTCCTCGACGATCCCGTCCGTGCCCGCGATCGTCAGCGGCCCGTACACCAGCGCGAACGCGACACCGATGAGGATCAGCGCGGGCAGCATCGCCGCGTAGGCCGCGTCGGCGCCGATCCCCAGGAACGACGCGTACGCCACCCCGGCCACCAACAGCCCGGCGAAGATCACCCGGACGTTCCCGAACCGGTTCACCAGCCGCGGCGTCAGTGTCGGCGCGAGCACCGCGTCGCCGGCCACCGCGAGCATGGCCAGGCCGGTCGCCAGCGCCGACCACCCCCGCAGTTCCTGCAGATAGAGGACCAGGATGAACTGGAATCCGACGAACGAGCCCGCGAACAGCAGCGCGGCGATGTTCGCCCGGACCAGCGGACCCGAGCGCAGGATGCCGAGACGGACCAGCGGCGCGGGCACCCGGCGCTCGACCGTGACGAACAGCGCCAACAGCGCGACACCGCCCGCCAGCACGGCGACGGTGGGCCCGAGCGCGACGTCGGGTGCCCGGACCACCCCGTAGACCAGCAGCAGCATCGCCCCGGTGACACTGAACGCACCGAGCAGGTCGAAGTCCCGGATCGACCGCGAGCCCGGCCGCGCCTGCACCGGGATCAGCCGGATGCCGGCGAGCAGGATCAGCGCGGCCAGGATCACGGGAGCGAAAAAGACCCAGCGCCAGGAGAACTCGGCGAGCACCCCACCCACGACGAGGCCGAGCGAGAAGCCGGCCGCGCCCGTTCCCGCGTAGACCAGCAGCGCCTGGTTGCGCTTGCGCCCCTCGGCGATCGAGGTGGTGATGATCGACAGTCCGGCGGGTGCCATGAAACCGGCGGCGACGCCCGTCACGAAGCGCGCCGCGATCAGGACCCAGCCCTCCGAGGCCAGCCCGCCGAGACCGGAGAAGGCGATGAACACCGCGAGCCAGATCAGGAACATCCGGCGCCTGCCGAGCAGGTCCGCGGCCCTGCCCCCGAGCAGCATGAAGCCGCCGTAGCCGAGCACGTAAGCGCTGATCACCCACTGCAGTTCGGCGGTGGACATGGCCAGGTCGGCGCGGATCGAGGGCAGCGCAACACCGAACATCGACACGTCGACGCCCTCGAGGAAGATGGCGCCGCACAGCACGAGGAGCATGGCCCACTCGCGGCCGCTGAAGCGGTCGCGTTCTCGTTCGAGCAGTGTTGCCCGCGGGGATTCCAGCACTGAACGCTCCTTCGATCGGCCGTCGGAAACCGCGACCTTGGTTCCTCACCGTCTGGTCGGTTCCCTCTTGTAACTTGCCCCATTCTTCGACACCATCGATGACCATGGAAGAAGGCACTTTGAAGGAACCGACTCACTGCGCCGATACCGTCTGCGACCGGGACCCCTATCAGTGGGACACCAGGGAGGACTGCGAGGTCCGCCAGATCCTGGACCGGATCGCGGACAAGTGGTCACTGTTGGTGATCGCGTTGCTCGACCGGCGAACCCTGCGCTTCACCGAGCTACGCCGGGAGATCGACGGCATCAGCCAGCGGATGCTGACCGTCACACTGCGGCAGCTCGAACGCGACGGGCTGGTCCGGCGCACCGTGTACCCGGTCGTGCCGCCCCGGGTCGACTACGCGCTCACCCCGCTCGGCGAGACGCTGCACGAGACGATCCAGGCGCTGGTCAGCTGGACCGAGGTGCATCAGGACGAGGTCGCACGGGCCCGCGCCGAATACGACCTCCGCGCGGACGCCGAGCGGGACCTCGCGACCGGCGCCCGCTGACCGTCAGGTGTAGATCTCCTCGACGTCGACCGCGTGGCGCTCGAGGACAACGTTGCGCTTGAGCGACATCTTCGGGGTCAGCTCGCCGGTCTCCTGCGTCCAGTCGACGGCCAGGATCCGGACCTTCTTGATCTGCTCGGCCGAGGACACCTGCGCATTCGTCTCCGCGACCGCGGCATCGATCTCCGCGACCATCGCCGGGTGACCGACCAGCTCCGCGAGCGGCACGTCGGCGGCGACCCCGTTGCGCTCGCGCCATCCGGGCAATGCCTCCGGGTCGATCGTGATCAGCGCCCCGACAAAGGGTTTCGCGTCACCGACGACCATGCACTGACCAATCAGCGGGTGCGCCCGCAGCGCATCCTCCGGCTGCGACGGGGAGACGTTCTTGCCCGCCGCGGTCACGATGATCTCCTTCTTACGGCCGGTGATGGTGACGAAACCGGCTTCATCGATCGTCCCGAGGTCGCCGGTGCGGAACCAGCCGTCGACGAAGGCGTCCGCGGTGGCCTCCTCGTTGTGCCAGTAACCGCCGAACACCACCGGCCCGCGCACCAGTAGCTCGCCGTCGTCGGCGATCCGCGCCGCGTGTCCGTCGAGCGGGCGGCCCACGGTGCCGACCCGCTGATGGGTCGAGGTGTTCACGGTGACCGCGGCGCTGGTCTCGGTGAGGCCGTACCCCTCGTAGATCGGCAGGCCGACGCCGCGGAAGAAGTGCCCGAGCCGGGCACCCAGCGGGCCACCGCCGGAGACGGCGAGGTCGCACTCGCCGCCGAGCGCGGCCCGCAGTTTCCCGTAGACCAGCCGGTCGAACAACGCGTGCCGGAGCCGCAGCCCCATGCCAGGCCCGCCCTCGTCCCGAGCGCGACTCCACTCGATCGCGGTCGCCGCCGCCTTGTCGAAGATCTTGCCCTTGCCACCGTCGACGGCCTTCTGCCTGGACGCGTTGTAGACCTTCTCGAACACCCTCGGCACGGACAGGATGAAATTCGGTTTGAACGCGGCGAACTGATCGACCAGCGTCGTCCAGTCCGAAGTGTGCGCGACGGTGACCTTGGCGTCGAACGCTCCCACCGAGATGGCGCGCGCGAATACGTGCGCCAGCGGAAGGAACATCAGGGTCCGCTTGCCCTCGACGAGGGCCTCGCTCAGCGCGGTGCGCACGGCCACCGACTCGGCGAACAGGTTCGCGTGGGTCAGCTGCACGCCCTTCGGGCGACCGGTGGTGCCGGAGGTGTAGATGAGCGTGGCCGGCGAGCTCGCCCCCACCGCGGTGCGCCGGGCGCGCAGCTCCGCGTCGTCCACCCCCGCGCCGCGGCGAATCAGCTCATCGACAGCGCCCTCATCGATCCGCAGCGTCTCGCGCATCGCGGGCGCAGTGGCCGCCACCTCTCGGACCGTGTCGGCGTGCCGCTGCGCCTCGACGATCAGCAGCGTGGTCCCCGAGTCCTCGAGTATCCACTTCGCTTGCGCCGCAGCCGAAGTCTCGTAGATAGCCACCGTGCAGCCGCCCGCTGCCCAGATCGCGTAGTCGAGCAGCACCCACTCGTACCTGGTCGCCGACATGATCGCGACGCGGTCCCCCGGCGCGACCCCGGAGGCGATCAGGCCCTTCGCCACCGCGGTGACGCTCTCGGCGAACCGGACGGCGGTGACGTCGGACCAGCCCGACCCGGACGGCAGCTGGAACGGAACGAAATCCGGCGAGTCCTGCGCGTACCGGAACACCGTGTCCGCCATCGACACATCCGCCGGGATGGTGAACGTCGCTGGAACCTCGAACTCGCGCATGCTCAGATCCCTCCGCTAAAATTAGAGAGCTTTTCTAGAAAGTGTTGTCAATGCGCGGCGGCCTGTCAATGGCCTGCCCGTGGGCCCTGGAGGTAGACATCGGCACGCAGCATCGGGGCACCGAGACCAGGCAGCGACTCCTCGACGGGGCGCTGTCGGTGTTCGCGCAGTCCGGGCCCACCGGGTTCACGATGACCGCGGTGACCGGGGAGAGCGGCGTCAGCGTCGGCAGCCTCTACCACCACTTCGGCAGCTTCGACGGCCTGTCGGCTGCCCTGTATAGCCGCTGCATGTCCGATCTGCTGGACTCGCTGATCGCCGAGCTGGTGCGCTGCCGGACCGCGCGGACCGGCATCAAGGCGATGGCCGCGGCCTACCTGCGCTGGGTGGGGCGGCACCGTGCCCAGGCACACTTCATCCACGCCTCGGCCTATTCCGGCTTCCTGCCCGCGTACGCCGAGCAGCTCGCGGCCGAGAAGGGCCCCCGCATGCAGGCGATGGCCGACTGGATGACACCGCACGTCGAAGCAGGCCGGGTGGTGGCGCTGTCCCCCGCCCTGATCGAGATGCTGGTGATCGGCCCGGTCGCGGAGACCAGCAGGCGCTGGCTGTCGGCCGCGCCCGGCATCGACCTGGACGAGGCGGCGCGGGTACTGCCCGAACGGATCTGGCAGTCGGTCAGGGGCGAGCACGGCTGAGCGCCCCGGCCGATCGGGCCTATCGTGAAGCGATGGCACTGGATCGGGACACCATCGACCGCTATCTCACCACCTACGGGAACTCACTGACCTCGTTCGACGCCGAGGCGACCGCCGCGATGTGGGGCATGCCGGGCACCGTCATCACCGACGAGTTCGCCGGGTCCCTGTCGAGCCGGGCGGACATGGCGGCAGGCCTGCGCCAGTCGTACCCGCTGTACAAGCAGCTGGGACTCGCCGGGATCTCGCATCAGGTCCTCGAATCGGCAGCGCTCACCGACCGGCTGGCCCGGGTCCGGGTGCGGTGGACCTTTCTCGACTCCGCGGGCGAGTCGCTGACCACCAGCGACTACGAATACCTGCTCCGCGAGGACCCGGACGGCGTGCACACCTATGTCTCGGTCGGCATCGACGACGCGCAGAAGCTGCGTGAGCTCGCCGACCGGCTCGGCGTCGAGCTCGGTTGACCGACTACGAGCGCCACAACTCCAGGTAGTCCTGCCTGCCGAACATCTTCGCCGAGTCGACGGCGGTCGGGTGGCCGGCGTTCGGATCGGCCCCGGCGGCGGCGAGCGCGCGCACCACGGCCTCCTCGCCCTTGAAGATGGCGCCCGCGACCGGTGACTGGCCGCGGTCGTTGAGCCGATCGACGTCCGCGCCCCGCTCGATCAGCAGCTGCACCACCTCGGCGTTGCCGTGGTACGCGGCGAGCATCACCAAGGTGTCGCCCGTGCCGTTGGTGAGGTTCACCGGCACGCCCGCGTCGAGGTAGGCGGCGATGGTCGCGGCATCACCCGCCCTGGCCGCGTCGAAGACCCGCTGCGCGATCTCCTGGAGCCGGGGGGCGATCGGATCGTCCGTCATGTCGACCGAAGTTACCGGGAACTACGGCCGCAGGACGTCGGTCCCGACGAACGGCTGCAGCGCCACCGGCACCGTGACGCTGCCGTCGGCTTGCTGATGGTTCTCCAGGATCGCGACGATCCAGCGGGTGGTCGCCAGCGTGCCGTTGAGGGTCGCGGCGGTCTGCGGCTTGCCGTTCTCGTCCCGGTAGCGGGTGCCGAGCCTGCGGGCCTGGAAGGTGGTGCAGTTCGAGGTCGACGACAGCTCGCGGTAGGCCTGCTGGGTGGGAACCCATGCCTCGCAGTCGAACTTGCGCGCCGCGGACGAACCGAGGTCGCCGCCGGCGACGTCGATCACCCGGTACGGCACCTCGATGGCCGCGAGCATCTCCCGCTCCCATGCGAGCAGCCGCTGATGCTCGGCGTCGGCATCCTCCGGCTTGCAATAGGTGAACATCTCCACCTTGTCGAACTGGTGCACGCGGATGATGCCGCGGGTGTCCTTGCCGTGGCTGCCTGCCTCACGGCGGAAGCAGGACGACCAGCCCGCGTACCGCTTGGGGCCCTCGCTCAGGTCGATGATCTCGCTGGAGTGGTACCCGGCGAGCGGGACCTCGGAGGTGCCGACGAGGTACAGGTCGTCCTGCTCCAGGTGGTACACCTCCTCGGAGTGCTGGCCGAGGAACCCGGTGCCCTGCATGATCTCCGGCCGCACCAGCACCGGCGGGATCATCAGGGTGAAGCCGTTCGCGGTCGCCTTCTGCGCGGCCAGCTGCAGCAGGCCGAGCTGCAGCATCGCGCCGTAACCGGTCATGAAGTAGAAGCGCGCGCCGGACACCTTGGCGCCGCGCTCCATGTCGATCAGGCCGAGCGACTCGCTGAGCTCGAGGTGGTCCTTCGGCTCGAAGTCGAAGGACGGGATCTCGCCGACGGTGTCGAGGGTGATGAAGTCGTCCTCGCCGCCCGCCGGTGCGCCCTCCTGCACGATGTTCGAGATGGCGCGGGCCGCGGCGTCGAGCGCGGCGTCCGCCTCGTGCTGCGCGGCCTCGGCGTCCTTGACCTTCTGGGCCAGTTCCTTCGACCCGGCGAGCAGCGCGGGCCGCTCCTCCGCGGACGCCTGCCCGACCTTCTTGCCGAGCGCCTTCTGCTCCGCCCTGAGGTTGTCGCCGGCCAGCACCGCGGCACGACGGGCCTCGTCGGCCGCCAGCAGCGCGTCGACCAGGGCCGGGTCCTCGCCCCTGGTGCGCTGTGACTCGCGGACGACGTCGGGATTCTCGCGCAGGAACTTGAGGTCAATCACGACCACAAACCTTACTTGGTACGCGGGCACGGCCCTCACTGCGTGCAGGGGAAGGTTCGGCATCGGCGCGACCAACGGGCATGATGGACGAGATGTCCGACGAACACGCCAACGAACGCGACGCCTCCGGGCGGGACGACGACGCGCGCCTCGACACCGAGGCGACCCGCGACTCGGGCACCCCGTCGGCCGACAAGCCCGGACGCCACCTGTCCGCGACCATGACCCGGCGCGCGCTCGCCGCGATCGCGCTCGGCGCGATCCTCGCCGCCATCGCGACCGCGGTCTTCTCCGGCGGCTTCAAGAGCGATAACGAGCTCAGCACGCACGCCAACACCGCCGGACCGAAGTCGACCGGCGCGGTATCGGGCAGCGCGTTCGGCACCGCCCACGCGGGCGACTGCCTGACGTGGACCGAGGACGACGCCAGCGACCTGGAAAAGGTGGACTGCTCTTCGGAGCACCTGTTCGAGGTCGCCTCCGAGGTGGACCTGAGCAACTTCCCCGGCACCGAGTTCGGCCCCGGCTCGAAGTTCCCGGGCGTGCTGCGGTTCTCCCAGCTCCGCGACGAGCACTGCACCCCAGCGGTGAACGAGTACCTCGGCGCCAAGTTCGACCCGAACGGCAAGTTCAGCGTCGGCCTGATCAATCCAGGAGTGGCCGGCTGGGCGGCCGGGGAACGCACGCTGCGCTGCGGTCTGCAGTACTCGGGCACGACCGGCAAACCACAATCGATCTACGGGACGGTTGCCGGGCAGGACCAGTCGAAAACCTGGGACGCGGGCACCTGCATCGGCATCAACCAGAACGTCCCGACCGACCCTGTCCCCTGCACGGACCCGCACGCCTTCGAGGTGATCTCGGTGGTCGACCTCGGCGCCAAGTTCACCGGCGGCTTCCCGGACATCCCGGACCAGGACAAGTACCTGGAGGAGACGTGCACGCAGGCGTCCAACGAGTTCCTCGGCTCGCCGGACGCGCTGCGGAACAAGACCCTCACCCTGTTCTGGGACAACATCGACCTCACCAGCTGGCTGGCGGGCAGCAGGAAGGTCACCTGCTCGGTCGGCAAGGAGCTCGACACCGGCGGGTTCGCCTCGATCGTCAACTCGGCCAAGGGCGACATCCTGATCAACGGCGCACCGCCGATTCCACCGCCGCCGATCCCCGAGGGCCGTTCGCTGCCGGTTCCGCTGCCGGGCGCGGGCAACTGACATGACCGTGCAGATGACCGAGGCCCGCTTCGAGGAGCTGGTCTCCGAGGCACTGGACCTGATCCCGGCCGAACTCGCCCGCGCGATCGACAACGTGGTGGTCCTGGTGGAGGACCGCGACCCCGAGGAACCCGGGCTGCTCGGGCTCTATCACGGCATCGCGCTGACCGAACGCGACAGCCACTACGGCGGTTCGCTGCCGGACACGATCACCATCTACCGCGAGGCCCTCCTCGACGTCTGCGAGTCCGAGGAGCAGGTGGTCGAGGAGGTCGCGATCACGGTGATCCATGAGGTCGCGCACTATTTCGGCATCGAGGAAGAGCGCCTGCACCAGCTCGGCTGGGGGTAGCGGGCGGGTCGGCGAAATTGGTGGGAACCGGTCGGGCGCGTGCCGCGTCCAACCTCTTGACGACCAATCTCGGTGTCCGCGGATCGTTCCGCAGGCCCCGCTCCGCCGAGCCCTCAAGGAGGCCGCGACCATGTCAGGCCATGTGTTTGTCGCTCCCGAAGCCCTGATCTCCGCCGCCACGCAGCTCGATGCCCTCGCGGCGCGCCTCGAGGCAACGGTCAGGGTCAACGCGCCTGCCCTGCACCTGGCGCCCGCGGGCAGCGAAGAGGTCTCGGCCATGGTCGCCTCCTCGTTCAACTCGGTCGCCGACAGCTTCCTGCCGTCCGCCGCGACCGGCATCGCCGAGCTTCGAGTCGCCGCCGACACCCTGCGCAAGCACGCCGCCGAGTACGAGAACCAGGACCATTCCCTGAGTGCCTCGCTCGCCGCCGGCATGTGAGCGTCCGACACCGGATCTGAGGAGACACCGATATGACCATGGGATTCACCGGCGTCGTCTGGATGCCTCGCGGGGCCACCTGGAACTCGACCGCCCTCAACGCAGGCGTCGGGCCGGTGCAACTGTCCGCGGCAGGCGTCGCCTGGACCAACATCGCGGCCGGCCTGACGGACGCGTCCGCGACCATGACCAAGGTGATGGGAGAGCTGCGGGTTGGCTGGGAGGGGCTCGCCTCCGACGCCGCCCTCGCCAAGCTCGTCCCGTTCACCGCCTGGACAGAGGAGTCCACGGCGATGGCGACGACCACGGCGGCCAAGGCCGCCGCAGCGGCCAGCACGCACTCCGTGGCCCGGATGACCATGCCGAGCCTGCCCGAGATCGCTGCCGTCAAGACCGCGAAGGTGGTGGCGCACACCGTCGGGGGCTCGCTGGCCGGTGCAGGCGCAGCCGCGGAGGCCGCCGACCGGGCGATGGATCTGCGGGCGGCACTGGTCATGGAGAGCTATGAGGCCGCGTCGACCGTGGTCTCGGTGCCGCAGAGCTTCACCCCGCCGCCGCCGCTGGCGACCGGCGCGCAGGCCTCGGGCGCGGGCGCGCAGGAGGCGGTGCCCACGAACAAGGACGACATCGACTGGCGGACCAACCCGGCGGGCGCCGCGATGGCCGCGGTGATGGCGCACGCGCAGAACCCGGCCGTGGTCAGCGCCGCCTCGCAGGCGGGCTCGATCGCGGGCGCCGGATTCAGCACCGTCACCTCGACTGCGAGCTCGCTCGCTCCCGCCGCGGTGTCCGCGATCACCGGCGGTGGCTCCGGCCAGTCGTTCGGCGGCTTCTCGGCGACTCCGGCGGGCGACCGGGCAGGCGGCGCTGGTGGCCGTTCGGGCTCGGGATCGGGCGCCACCCGCACCATGACCTCGGCAGGCGGCATCGGTCGCGGCGGCGCGGGCGGCTTCGGCGGCGGTGGCGCCGGGCGCGCCACACTGCCCGAGGGTTGGGGCCGCGGTGCAGCAGGCGGGCTCGGTGGTGGGGCCACAGGTGTGCCGGGCGGCTCGGAGGCGTTCGCCTCCGGCACCGCACGCGCGGAGGCGGCAGTCGCGGCCGGGCCGCGCGGAGGCCAGCTCGGCGCCCCGATGATGGGCGGCGCAGCGGGCGGCGGCCGGGACGACGAGGAACACCACACCCCCGCCTACCTGAAGAACTTCGAGCACTTCAGCGACGGCCGCGTCGTCATCCCCGCCGTCCTCGGGGCGGACCCCCAGGAGTACGAGCGGTGATCGAATCGGGCACCCTTGCCGCGCCGTCCCGGCTGGAGTCGGTGACGCTCGGCCTCGACGAGCTGGACCTGCTGGTGAACATCCTCGGGATCGACGAGCTACCGGTGGTGTTGAGCGCGACGGCACGGTTCGACTCGGTTCCCGCCAGGGACGCGGCGTTCGACGCGGCCCGGGTGACCCTCGCCGAACGCGGGCTCCTCGAGGCGGGCGCGGTGCACCCGGACGTCGCCGAGTGGCTGCAGGTGCTGGCCCGTCCGAGCTGGGAGGTGGCGCTGCGGTGGTATGTCGCCGAGGAGATCTCGCGGCTCTGCCTCGCGCACGGACCGACCGGATCGGTGCTCGCCCTGCGCGGACCCGACTCCTATGTGCTGCAGCGCGCCGAGCATCCCGCCGGGGAGCTGATGCTCGACGCGATCGGACGGCAGGCGCCGGTCGACCTGGGAGTGGTCAACGCACCGACCGAGCAGCTGGCCGCCGCGCTGGCGGACTGCGCCGATGCCAGATCCACCGCGCGTCGGCTCACCGCGCTCGGGGTCGCCGATCAGGATGTCGTGGCGGTCGCCGCCGCGCTAGCCTGCTGCCGGGAGCGCGCCGAGATCGTCGCGATCCGGCACGGCGACGGCCGGGTCGAGCCGGTCGGCGGTCCCGTCACGGTGTTCGACACCGACAGGGGCCGGATCGTCGGCACCTCGAGCGTTTCCGCCGCCGGGGTGGCCTGGTCCACGCTGAGCGCGGGCAGCGACGCCCGATTCCGCCAGGCCATCGCCGTTCTGGTCGACGCCGTCAGCTGAGGCTCGGCAGACGCCCGGCTCGCCGCGTGAATATTTTTGGGCGCCAGGCCAATTCGCCTAGCAGGTGTTGGAGCCTGCTGGGTTCGCGGTGCCGCCGCTCCGGAACCCCCGGACGCTGAGCCCAACCGAGCAAATCTCATCCCGTTCACCGAACCCATTGAAATCGAACTAATGTTCGATTATACTTCGAACATGGATCTCGCCGAGATGCTCACCGCGCCACAGGATGTGGCCGCATGGCAGCTCGCCGATGCCGACCTCTTGCGGCTGATTCCCGAGTTGTCCCTGCGGATGAGACAGCTCGAGGCACTGCGGGTCCGCCTCATGCACCAGGTCGACCAACGATGCGTGGCCGAACAGGTCGGGGCGTCCTCGCCCGGCAACTGGCTCGCGGGAGCGACCACCATGACACCCGGCCACACGAACCGGATCGTCCGCCTCGGCCGGGAACTTGCCAAGCACCCGGAGGTGGCCTCCGAGTTCGACTCAGGGAAAGCCGATTACGACCAGGTGCGCGTGATCGTCGAACTCCTCGCCAAGGTCCCCGACGGCGAGTCCCCGGCCAGCCCGAAGGCTGCCGAAGCCGAGAATGGGAGAGCCGAGGGCGGTACCGGCGACGCCTCGACTGCGGGCGATGGTGACCCTGGCTCGGACGCTGCCGGCGGCGATGGTGATCAGCCTGGTGTCGACTCGATCATCTTCGGACCGCACGACACCCGAACCCAGGCCTGCGCCCGCTACCTCCTCTACGCCGCCCGCACCGAAGACTCCACCACCCTCGCCCGCCGCGCCAAAGCACTCGAGCTGATCCTCAACGGCGACAAGAAAAACCCCGACTCCGAAAACGCCGAACTCAACGAATTCCATGCCTCACCCGGACTCGGTGGCCGCGTCCACCTCAAAGGACACCTCGACGCCGCCTCCGGCGAAGCCCTCCTCACCGCCCTGTCCGCCCTCTCCAAACCACACCCCGGAACCGACAACCGCGACGGACAACACGGCAAAGACCAACGCACCCCCGCCCAACGCCGCGCCGACGCCCTCACCCACATCATCGGCTCATACCTGAACTCCGGACACGCCCCCACCGAAGGCGGCGAACGCCCCCACATCAACGTCTTCGTCGACGCCGACGACCTCGCCGCCACCACCGACAACCACCACCAAGACCGCCATCCGGGGCGACGGCGCGGACCCGCTTGGATGCCCTGGCTCGGACCCATCACCCTCGATCTCGCCGCCCAGATCTCCTGCGACGCCGACATCACCCCCATCACCATGGACACCGACGGCAACCCCCTTGACGTCGGACGCACCACCCGACTGATCCCCCGCAAACTCCGCCGCGCCCTCAGCGCCCGCGACTGCGGATGCGCCTTCCCCGGCTGCGGCCGACCCGCCGCCTGGACCGAAGGCCACCATATCCAACACTGGTCGAATGGTGGCCCCACCAACCTGTCAAACCTGGTGCTGCTCTGCCGCTTCCACCACACCACCATCCACCGCGGCGACTGGACCGTGACCATCAGCAAAGACGATGGCCACCCCTGGTTCACCCCACCCGCGTGGATCGACCCCCACCGACAACCCGTGCCGGCACACAACCGGCGCAACCAAATCCCCCTCGCCGCCTGAGGCGAAACCCACGGGCACCGCCCGACATCCCCCCAGAAATGAGGGGTGCCGGACGGTGCCCGCCGCGCGTTCGGGAGGAGCGGTGGTGGTTGCCTGCGCCGGATCCGGGTGCGGCGATCGGGCCCGCCGGCGCCGGCGTCGCCCGCGCCGTCGCCGAAATCCCGTGCTGGACATCAGGGCATACGGGTGTTACTGGTGAATAGGCCACTAATTCAGGGGGGAACAATGGTCACACCATCGAATCGCGCGGGATCGGGCGAGCCTGTGCTGCTTCTACACGGATTCACGCTGTCCCATCACGTATGGCACCGTGTGGTGGACGATCTCGCCAGCGATTTCGACGTGCTCGCGCTGACGATGCTCGGCCATTGGGGCGGCCCACGACTTCGAATCCGCGACCTCGGGGTTCGCGGCATCGCCGATGGAATCGAGCGCGAGCTCGACGCAATCGGCTGGGACACCTGCCACATCTCGGGCAATTCGCTGGGCGGCCAGGTGGGGTTCGAACTCGAACGCCGAGGCCGGGCCAGGTCCCTCGCCCCGATCAATCCGAGCGGGGGCTGGAAGAGATTCTCCTACACCGAATTTCGCCTGGGACTGGGGTTCACTCTGCAGTATCCGCTGGCTGTGGCCGCGCGGCTACTCGGCGATCGGGCCGCGACTCGCGAGTTCTTTCAACGCCCGGTCATCCGCAACTGCAGTAGGGACATGTCGGCCGTCAGCCCCGAGGACGCGGCCGACGTCATCCGCGCGGTGTCTCACTGCCCGGTCTATATGCCGATCCAGTTGGCGTTTCTGCGCGACGGGCCCCTCACCGGGCTCGAGAACGTCACTGTCCCCACCTCGTTGATCCTGTCGGAGTTCGACACCTTTGCGACGCGTGAAGACTGCATGCAGCGGCTGATCGACGAACTCCCCGATCACGTCGAGGAGATCACCCTGCCGGGCGTCGGCCACATCCCGATGCTCGAGAATCCCGAGATCGTGGCCGACGCGCTCCGAGCGCATCTGTACAAGGCGACGACGGACGAGGCCCACTCGGCCACGTCACCGACAGGTTGACCCGTTTCGCGTTGCCGATACCAACTGCGATGCTGGTTCCAACAACGCGGGGCGCCACCGTGATTCGGTGACGCCCCGCGCCGCACTGCGATCGATCCCTCAGCAGGAGCTACCCATGCACGGCTTCTCGCCGGCGAACAGCTTCGCGATGAACGGCGTGCTGTCCGGCACCGAGGCCGCCACCGTGCCGCCGTGGTCGGTCGGGTAGGTGCGGAACGCGAACTCCACCCCGTTCGCGGTGAGATCGGCAACGAGCTTCAGCGTCAACGGGATCGGGACGTCCAAGTCCTGCTGGCCCTGCGCGATGAGCAGTGGCCGGTCGTAGCCGCTGGTGGGGACGGAGAGAATCGAGCGGACCGCGTCCATGAACTCGGGCGTGTCCACCGACCGCGACAGCAGCTGCCCGATCGAGACGTCGGCGTACTTGGTCCGCGCGTCGCCGTAGCAGATCGAGGTCTCCACATCCGCGAGAATGCTGCGCCCGAGGGGGCTGAGGTAGGAGTCGATGTCGACGTCGGGTCGCGCGGCCCGCAGCCCGTCGAGGACGTTGGCGATGTAGACCGTGGTGCCCTTGAGCGGCAGCTTCGGGAACGCCGGTCCGCCCAGCGGCAGCGCCATCTCGATGTTCGAGGGCGCACCGGTCGTCACCGCGCCGCGGTAGTCCAGCTCCGGGGCGTAGCGGGTGGCGATGTTCGCGGTGAACAGCGTCGCGTGACCGCCCTGTGACTGCCCCGTGGCGACCCACTTCTTCGACAGCTCGGGCGTCACCGCGCGGGCGGCCCGCACCATGTCGATCACACTGTGCGCGGCCGAGCGCCCGTCCAGGTAGGGATGCACGCCGGGGGTGCCGAGGCCGACATAGTCGGTTGCCACCACCGCGTAGCCCTGGGAGAGCCAATGGCCGAGATGGGTCACCGCCCGCTCGGTCGGAGGATTGACGCTGGGCGCGCACTGGTCCGCGACCCCGGTGGTGCCGTGCGCGTAGGAGATCACCGGCCAACCGCCCTCGGGCGGCGTCCCCTCGGGCAGGTAGACGGCACCTGTGCTGAGCATCGGCTTGTCCTGCGGACCCTGGGACCAGTACGTCAGCAGCGACGACGACGCGGCACCGGGCAGCCAGCGATCGCGTGGCAGTTCCTCGCTACTCACGACGGAACCCGGGGCCTCGGCCTGGCCGGCGACAGGCGCGGCCGCGGCCGGCGACACGGCCCACGTCACGGCGACCAATGTCGCACCCGCGGCCACCAGGGCGGTACGAAGTCGGTGGGTCATCACTCTCTCCTCACGGCTGTGCGCCCGGTCACATTCGGCGCCGGGCACACAGGACGATAAGTTAGACCTACCGATCGGTCAAGCAATCTCCCAGCCGCGGACCCGGGCGGCGAGATCGTCGACGAGGAAGGCGAAAGCCCGATCCACTCGCTCGCGGTCCCCGGTGGCGAGCAGGTCCAGGGTCAGGCCCCGGATCTGCGCGAGGATCAGCGTGGCCACCTGCCGTACCTGCTCCTCGGGACAGCCGGCCCCGCGCAGGCCGTGTTCGAGCACGGCCAGCCACTGGCCGACGAAGTGTTCGAGGAAGCGCTCGTGCCCGCCCGGTTCGAGCACGGCCTGCACGTAGATCTCGAGCATCACCCGGAATCGCGGCAGCGTCTCGGGAGCGGTCCGCTCCTCCCACCAGCCGGTGAGCAGGGCGATCGGGTCGGCACCGGATTCGGCAAGCAGCTCGGCGGGAATCGACTCCCCCCGCATCCCCTCGATCACCTCGGCCAGCAGGTTCTCCTTGCTGCCGAAGTGATGCAACAGCGACGCGTGCGACACCCCGACAGCCTTGGCCAGCGGGCGCATGGACAGCTCCCCGACCCCGTTGGCGATCACGTACTCGGTCACCGACGCGAGCAGCTCGTCCCGCCTGCCTGCGTACCGCATGGTGCGCTTGTCCACACGATCGGACTCGGGCACCGCGTCAGCCCATCGGGTCGTCGGGCCCGGCGCTGGCGAAGGGCTCGAACGGCGGCACCAGCAGCCCCCACCGCACGCACTTCCAGCCCCCGTTCGCGGTGGGCACCAGCTCCACCGTCTGGGTGTTGTCCAGGTGGGTGTTCGCGGAGAAGGCACCGTTGATACCCGCGAGCTGGGCGGCCACCAGACGGATCGCGGCGCCATGGCTGACCACCAGCACATCGCCGGTGTCGGCCTCGTCCGCCGGTTCCTCGAGGAACTCCTCGCGCAGCGAACTCAGCACCGGCACGTAGCGCTCGAGGATGTCGTACCCGGACTCACCGCCCGGCACCCGCACACCGAGGTCGCCTGCATGCCAGGAGTGATAGACCTTCATGAACAGCTCGTGCGACTCACGGTCCGAGCGGTCCTCCAGCTCCCCCGCCTGCGCCTCGTGGATGCCCTCGCGCACCTGCGCGGTGATGCCCGACTCCCGCTCGACGAAGTGGGCCGTCTGCCGCGCCCGCAACGCAGGCGAGGCCACCAGGGCGCGGGGCGCCCTGCCCGCCACCGCGAGCCCGAAGGCCTGGGCCTGGCTCTCCCCGAACTCGGTGAGCCGGGCCCCTGGCAGCCGGGTGTCCAGCCGCCGCTCGACGTTCGCCTCGGTCTGGCCGTGGCGCACCAGGATCAGCTTGCCCATGCCGTCACCTCCCGTCCGATTCGCCGGACCGTATCCGGCGCAGCCACTCGGTCGCCTCCTCGTCCGACGGCGGCCGCACCCCACCGGGGTTCGCGGCAGGCCAAGAACCGAGGAAGCGGACGTCGTGCTTGCGATGCAGGGCCTTGAGCGCTTCGGCAACCGCGGTGTCCTCGAGGTGTCCGACGCAGTCAAGGAAGAACCGGTAGGTACCGAACTCGATACGGGTGGGCCGGGATTCGATCCGGGTGAGATCGATTCCGCGGGTGGAGAACTCCGCCATCGCACTCACGAGGGAGCCGGGTTCGTTGTTGAGCTGCAGGACCACCGCGGTGCGGTCCGCTCCTGTGGCCGCGGGGACCGGAGCCGGGCGGGTCACGAGCACGAATCGCGTTCGCGCGCCGTCGAAGTCGGCCACCGAATCGGCGAGGACACTGAGCCCGAGTCGTTCACCGGCCAGCGCGGTGGACACCGCGGCATCGGCGATCCCCGCCGCGACATCCTCCGCCGCACCGGCATTGGAGGACGCGGACTGGACCACGGCGTCCGGCAGTTTCCTCTCGATCCACATCCGCACCTGCGCACCCGCGACGGGGTACGCACGGATGGTACGCACCTGGTCGAGGGTGGTCCCGGCGCGCGCCAGGATCGTAAAACTCACGTCCAGTTCGGTTTCCGCGACGATCTGCAACCGCTCGCCTGCGGCCAGGGAGTCCATGGTCGGTGGCACCGGCCCCTCGACCGAGCTCTCGATCGGCACGACCGCCCCGTCCACGACACCCGCGCGCACCTGGTCGAGCGCGGCCGGCGGGCTGGGGGCGGACACCCGCTCCACCGGACCGTCGAAGACCCCGCCCGATTCCATCTGGGCGAGGGCCATCTCGGTGAACGTTCCGGACGGTCCGAAGTAGGCGATACGAGGCACACGACAAGGTTACTCACCTGCCGCGATGCGAGCCGGGGTTCAGGGCGCGGCGGTGGCCGTGATCCCGTGAGCCACGAGGTGTCGCTCCGCCTCCTCGGCGTCGTCGACCTCGATGCTCAGCAACACCGTGCGGAGCGCCTCGGCTGCGTCCTGGTTCAGTCCGGCGACCCGGGTCGGGTCCGGGGCGACGAACGCTGCCCGGACGTCGTCCCCGCGCAGGGCCGCGACCGTGGCGGCGAGGATCGCCAGCGCCTCCGCGCCTGAGGCCGCCCTGGCCACGAAGCCGGCGTCCGAGTGCGCGAGGACCGCCAGGAAGTCGGCCACCTCGTCGGGGCTCGGGCCCGCGCGCAGTCCGGGGTGTGCGCCCGCATCGGCGATCCGGGTGGCCACCTCGGCCGCCCAGCCGGCCTCGGCGTGGTCGTCGGGGGCGACGAACACCGCGAGGGGCGCCGTCAGCGGGTGCGGGTTCGACTCCCCGGACAACGACAGTTCTAGGGCGTCATCGAGCTGTTCCAGGCTGCAGTCGATGTCGAAGCGTGCGACCGCGGGCCCGCCCGACGCGAGGGTGTCGGGCGCGACGTCGAGCACAACGACGACCGGATGATCCAGGCCCGAACCGAGTGCGCTCGCCGCCAGCACGGGGGGACCGAAAATGGCGCCGAGCCGCCTGCGCGGCACGGCGGCCGCGTCCGGGCACCGCTGCGAGAGCAGGCCCGTGAAGGGCGGCTGCCGATCGCTCGGCGTCGGCGGATGGAGGGTGAGCAGGGTGGACACGGCACCCACCGTAGCCGCAGGCGGAGCAGTGTCACGTAGCCGCACACGGAGATCTTGCGGGCCATCGGGTCCTGCCGTAACTTAGGCATGGCTAACCTATTGTGATCGGCATCTCCGTTGCCCCGACCGAACGAAGCGAGCGCCACATGACTGCTGCCACCTCCACCCAGGGTCCATCGACCGCGGAGCGGGTCCGCAGCGCCTGCGCCCGAGCCCAACAGGCGGTGCTGGCCATCGACGGCAGCGATCCCGTCGAGGTCTCCGTGCACCACCTGCGGGCCTGCGGCGACGTGGTGCTCACCGTCCGAACCGACTCGGTCGCCACCGCACTGACCTGGCAGGCGGGCCGAGCCGGACTGCCCGCGGTGCTCGAACTCACCGACCTGACCCCGCTCTCCCTTCGGGAACCGGTGCGGTCGCTGGTCTGGCTGCACGGCGCCCTGCACCCGGTGCCCGCCGAGGCCTCTCGCGCACTGGCGGCCGCCGTCGCCGACGAACGCCCTGACCCCGCGTTGCTCGACGTCGGGCACACCACCACCCTGCTCCGGCTGATCCTGGACTCGGCAGTGGTGGCCGACTCGCACGGCGCGGAGCCGGTGCCGGTGGACGCGCTGCTCGCCGCCCGCCCCGACCCGTTCTGGGAGGTCGAGGGCCCCTGGCTCGAACACCTGGAGTCCGACCACGGTGAACTCGTGGATCAGCTCGCAGGCCGATTGCCGCGGGCGCTGCGTACCGGCCGCGTCCGCCCGCTCGGCATCGATCGATACGGCATCCGGCTGCGCATCGAGGGCGAGACGGGCGACAGCGACGTCCGGATGGCCTTCGCCCAACCGGTGGACGACGTGACCGAGCTGAGCCGCGCCCTGCGCCTGCTGGTGGGCTGCCCGTTCGTGAACGGCCTGCGCGCCCAGCGCTGATGCGCGGCATACCCTCACCGGTGTGACCCGGTTCGACGACTGGCTCCGGCCTACCCCGCCCCCACAGACCGAACCGCCGCTCGACGCCGCGGGCCGTCGCGCGCTGTGGTTGGAGATCACCATCGTGCTGCTGGTGACCTTCGGGCTCAGCGGGCTGTCCGGCATCCTCTCCCTCGTCGAGGACGCGCTCGCTCCCGGCGGGCTGGCCGACCAGACGGTGGCGCTGAACGTCTCCCGTTCCGAGCAGGGCTGGATCGATCTCGGCCGCCAGCTGCTCGGCATCGTCAGGCTCTGCGCCTGGGCCGCTCTCGGCCTGTACCTGCTCTGGCGCAGCGGCCTCGGCCCCGCGAAGATCGGGCTCGGCCGACCGCGAGCCCGCGCCGACCTGCTGCCGGGCGTCGGCCTTGCCGCGCTGATCGGGCTGCCCGGCCTCGCCCTCTACCTCGTCGCCAACGCCGTCGGCGCCAACCTGACCGTGCTGCCCAGCACCATCGAGGAGCACTGGTGGCGGCTGCCAACGCTCCTGCTGTGGGCGCTCGCGAACTCCGGCGCGGAGGAGGTGCTGGTCGTCGCGTACCTGATCTCGCGGCTGCGCAGGCTCGGCTGGAGCGAGAACTCGTCGCTGCTGGCCTCCTCGCTGCTGCGCGGCAGCTATCACCTCTATCAGGGCCTCGGCGGTGGGATCGGCAACGTCGCGATGGGCCTCGTCCTGGGCCGGTACTGGCAGCGGACCAACCGGCTGTGGCCGCTGATCGTCGCGCACTGGCTGATCGACGCGGTCGCCTTCGTCGGTTACACCGCCCTGCGTGGCCACGTGTCCTGGCTGCCCTGACCAGTAGAGTCGAGCCGTGAACGGCGACAATCCCCAGTACCGCGACCCCCGCGATCCGCGGTGGGACCGCGGTGTGCCGCCGCGCGGGCCGCAGCCCCCGCAGGGTCGTCCGATGCCGCCGCAGGGCCGTCCGATGCCACCGCAGCAGGGCCGCCCGCTCCCGCCACAACAGCCGCGTCAGGGCCAGCCGATGCCGCCGCGGCGCGTGCCGCCGCCCCAGGACCAGGGCAGGCCGATGCCCCCCGGCCCCGAGGGCACCCAGGTGATCCGGCGCGACGGCCGCCGCGCCGAACCCGAGCAGGGCGCGCGCGCCTGGTCGCAGGCCCCCGAGCCGGCACCGCAGCACGGCACCCGCCCTGGCGGGACCGACCCGACCAGGGCGCACCGCCCCCAGGCCGGGTCCGCCTACGCGCCGACCCAGACACCGCAGCCGTACGACGACCCGTACCGCAGGCAGGCCGGTCGCGTCGGCGCACCGCCCCAGCCACCCCGCCGCACCGGTCCCGCTGCCCCGCCCCCGCAGCCGCCCCGTCCGGCGAAGCCGCGCAGGAAGGCGCACTGGGGCCGACGGATCGGGCTCGTCCTGATGGCGCTGCTGGTCCTCGTCGGCGGCTCCGTCGTCTACCTGGACCGCGGGCTGAACCGCGTCGACGCACTCGCCGACTATCCGGACCGGATCGGCGACACTCCCGGCACCAACTGGCTGCTGGTCGGCTCGGACAGCCGCGCCGGGATGACCCCGGAGGAGGAGGCCGCCCTCGCGACCGGCGGCGACGTCGGGGAGGGCCGCACCGACACGATCATCGTCGTGCACATCCCCAAGAGCGGGAAGGCCACCATGGTGTCCATTCCGCGCGATTCCTATGTGCCCATCCCCGGCTGGGGCCGCGACAAGATCAACGCGGCGTTTGCGCAGGGCGGGCCACAGCTGCTGGTGCAGACCGTCGAGGGCGCGACCGGCCTGTACATCGATCACTACGCGGAGATCGGCTTCGGCGGATTCGCCGGCATCGTCGACGCCCTCGGTGGCGTCAACCTCTGTGTGCCCTACCCGATCGACGACCCGCTCGCGGGAATCAACCTGCAACCGGGCTGCCAGGACCTGACCGGCTCCCAGGCGCTCGGCTTCGTCCGGACCAGGGCCACGCCGCTCGCGGACCTCGACCGGATGAAGAACCAGCGCGCGTTCATGTCTGCGCTGCTGGACAAGGCGACCAGCGTCAGCACCATGATCAATCCGTTCCGGCTCTGGCCGACGGTGACGAAGACGGCGGGTTCGCTCCAGGTGGACGAGGACGACCACCTGTGGAACCTCGCCGGCCTCGGCTGGGCGATGCGCGGCGGCCCGATCACGACCACCGTCCCGATCGCCGGCTTCGAGGACGTCGACTCGGGCAACGTACTCATCTGGGATCGCGAACGCGCCTCGCAGTTCTTCGGCGCGCTCGCCGAGGACAAGCCGGTGCCGGAGTCGCTGATCACCACGGGACCCTGATCCGGGGTCCGCGCCGGTAGCGTGTCCGCCATGACCAATTCCCGGCCGGGCAACGAGTTCCACGACCTTCTCCGCGACCAGGTGCGCAACGAGTTCACCGCCTCACAGCAGTACATCGCGGTCGCGGTGTTCTTCGACGGGTACGACCTCCCCCAGCTGGCGGCGCGCTTCTACGGGCAGGCCAACGAGGAACGCAACCACGCGATGATGATGATCCAGTACCTCATCGACAACGACATCGAGGTCACGATCCCCGGGATCGACGCCGTGGTCACCGAATTCGACTCGGTGCGCGCGCCCGTCGAGTTGGCGCTCGAGCAGGAGCGACAGGTCACCGACCAGATCACCAGGCTCGCCCGCACCGCCCGCGACACCGGCGACTATCTCGGCGAGCAGTTCATGCAGTGGTTCCTCAAGGAGCAGGTCGAGGAGGTCGCCTCCATGACCACCCTCCTCACCATCGTCGACCGGGCGGGCGAGAACCTGTTCGCCATCGAGGATTTCGTCGCGCGGGAGATGAGCTCGACCGCGCCGAAGGACGGCATGGCGCCCCGGCCCGCAGGCGGCTCCATCTGACCGCCGCCTGCGGTCCGTGAACCGACCCCGCTAGACCGGTGCGCCCACCACCCGGTGTCGGTACGCGGCCGTCTCGAAGTCGAGATAGGCGCCGAACGAGACGGGGTCGGCGAACGGCAGGATCTGCGTTGCCCAGTAGCCCGCGATCCCGCTGGACCGGTCGATCCAGTAGTACGAGTTGGCCAACCCGGCCCACCCGAGCGAACCCGCTGGCCTGCCGGTTGGCGCGTCCTCCTCGTTCACCATGAAGGTGTAGGCCCACGACTTACGCTGCCCCGGAAAGAATTCGGCGTCGTTGGAGAGTGCGGGGATCACCCCCGGCAGCATCGTCACCTCTTGTCGGTCCAGGCCGTTGCGCGCGGCGGCCTGCACCATATCGGCCCGCAGGACCCGCCCACCCGGCGCGTCACCGTCGTTCAGCCACATCCGCAGGAACTTCAGGTAGTCACCCACCGTGGAGTACAGGCCGTGCCCGCCCATGTGGACCTCGGGGTCCTGCGGGAGCACCAGGTCCAGCGGCGTCAGGCGGCCGTCGGCCTCCCGCTGGTGGATGGCTGCCAGCCGATCGGCCATCGACCCGGTCAGGGTGAACGAGGTGTCGTGCATGCCCAACGGCCCGAACACCCGCTCGGCCATCACCTCGCCGAGGCGGCGGCCGCGGATGGACTCGACCACCTGACCCGCCCAGTCGATGTTCGTCCCGTACTGCCACCTCTCGCCGGGATCGAAGAGCAGCGGCGTGGACAGCGACGCCTTGGTCGCCGTGGTCACGCTGGGCTGGCCGTGCTCCACGCCGAGCCGGTTGTAGACCTCGTCGAAGAAGTCGTAGCCGAAACCTGCGGTGTGCAACAACAGCATCCGCGTGGTGATGTCGCGCTTGGGGGCCCGCAGTACCGGCGCACCCTGACCGTCGAAACCCTCGATGACCTGGATGTCGCCGAGCTCAGGAACGTACTCGCGGGCGGGCGCGTCGAGGTCGAGCAACCCCTCCTCGACGCACTGCAGCACCGTGGTGCCGGTGATCGCCTTGGTGGTGGAGAAGATCGCGAAGACGGTGTCGAGGGTCATCGGCTGGTCGTCGGTCAGCGACCGCACCCCTGCCGCTCCCTCGAACACGGTGCCCTCGCGGTCGGTGACCATCGCGACCACACCGGGAACCCGCGGCGCACCGCCCTGGGTCACGCCTTCGAGAACTGCGCCGAGTGCGGCGTTTGGATCGGACATCCCACTCTCCTGTCATGCCTGACGTCGATGTGGGACGTGACGCTATGACCGGGGGACGCGGGGCGATGTCTCGTCTCGGCACCGCCTGTCTCGGGTCGGCACAATCCCCATGACCGGCATCACAGTTGCGCGCGGCGCACCGTCTGGGCGGGGTTCTCACCGAAGCGGCGGCGGTAGGCCGCGGCGAACATCCCCAGGTTGACGTACCCCCAGGCCCCCGCGGCCTCGGCCACCGTGCTCGACCGCCGCGCCAACAGCTCCCTGCGCACTCCCTGCAACCGTTGTTCACGCAGGTAGTCGCGTGGGGTGGTGTCGAGGTAGCGGCGGAACGCGCCCGAAAGCGCTCGAACACTGACGCCCGAGGCGAGCGCGATCTCCGATGCCGTCGGCAGGTCGCGGGCGTTCTCGTCGATGTACCGCACGGCGCGACGCACATAGCCGGGGGCGTGGAGCGCGGACGGCGGACCGAGCTCGGTGCCCGCACGGGCGGTCCAGTCGGTGAGCAGCTGCGCCGCGATCATCTCCTGCAGGTTGACGCCGACCCGCCCGTCGGCGACCCGGTCCGGCGCCTCGGCGAGGGTGCGCACGACGTACTCCATCAGCGCCAGCCAGGTGCTCCCCTTGCCGCCGATCACGCACTTGTGTCGCCACAGGCGGTCGTCGGGGACGCTGCCCCACCAGCGCAGCGCCAGGTCCGCCAACAGCTGGTGCGGAATGGTCAGGTTCAGCTGGAGGTGTTCCGGGTCGGCCTCGAACAGGTAGTCGACGCGGCTGCAGTCCACGACGAAGGTGCCCCCGCTGGTGACGTCCTCCGACCTGCCGTTGGCGACGGAGTGCCGGGTACCGCCCCGGATCGTCGTGAGCACCAACACGTTTCCCGACTCCGGCGCGAACTCGCCGATCGCGACCGGGACGCCGTAGGCAAACCGGGTGAGCGTGATGTCCGCGATCTTCGCCGAGTACATGCTCGCCGCAGGCGTCAGGGCACGGCCGGTCGGCCGGACGAGGTACGGCATGTAGACGGAGTCGGACCATTGCTTGATCTCGTCCCAGTCCCGCGACACCGCCGATCGGCGCACCGCCTGGAGCTTCCCGAGCGGGTCGAGGGTGATCATGTCCGCCATCGGCTCAACGGCCCGGCCTGCGGTCGGCATGACCCCAGCGTATCGGTGGACGCCGCGTCTCGGCGCTGCCCGCTCAGCACCGGAACCGTGGCGCAGGCAGTTGAACTCGCCGGTGGCGGCCGATTCCGGCGCTCCGAAACCGGCCGGTTGCGCTGTTGAGGCTCGACTCAATTAGGTTCGACTCAATTAGGGAATACTGGCCTCAATAAGGCTCGACTTGGATGACACACGGCCTGACCAGCTATATCGTTTCGCCGCATGAGCGATTCCGCAGACACTCATCGGACCAAATTTCACGCGCTTCTGCATGATCAGATCCGCAACGAATTCAACGCCTCGCATCAGTACATCGCGACGGCGGTCTTTTTCGACAACGCGGATCTCCCCCAGCTGGCCAAGCATTTCTATTCGCAGGCGGTCGAGGAACGTAACCACGCGATGATGATCGTCCAGTACTTCCTGGATCGGGACATGACCGTGGAACTCAGTGGCGTCGACGCGTCGAAGTCGCACTTCGAGAACACCCGCGAACCGATCGCGCTGGCCCTCAAGCAGGAGCAGGTGGTCACCGACCAGATCATCCAGCTCGCGAGCACCGCTCGCGAGGAGGGCGACTACCTCGGCGAGCAGTTCATGCAGTGGTTCCTCAAGGAGCAGGTCGAGGAGGTCGCCTCCATGACCACCCTGCTCGCGATCGCCGATCGGGCCGGCAACAATCTGTTCCACCTCGAGGACTTCGTCGCCCGCGAGATGAACGTCGTGAAGGACGCCTCGGGCGCTCCTCCCGCCGCGGGCGGGTCGATCTAGACCGATCCCTCGCGCAGCTTCGCGGCCGAATGTGTGTGCCCCGCACACGCATTCGGCCGCTCCGCGTTTCAGCTGAGTCGGGCGGCTCCACCCAGCGCCCGGCACAGGGCCTCCAGCGCCCCCGCGAAGGCGTGCTCGGCGGGGGCCCCGTACCCGACCACAAGGCCGTCCCGCTGGTCGTCGCGCGCGTCCGGGTGCCGGAAGGTCGACAGCGCTCCCACCGCGAGGCCCTCCGCGGCGGCGGCCGACAGGACCCTGGCCTCGGCGCCGGGCGGCAGCTCCAGTACCGCATGCAGACCCGCCGCGATGCCCGTGACCCGGACTGCGGGAGCCCGATCCGCGAGGGTGGCCACCAGCTGGTCGCGGCGCCGGTGATAGCGGCCGCGCATCAGCCGGATCTGGCGGTCGTATCGACCCGAGTCGACGAAGTCCGCGAGCGTCAGCTGGTCGGGCACGCCGACCCACCGCTCCCAGATGCCCTTGACCCCGAGGACGGGATCGACGAGGCGGTCGGGCAGCACCATCCATCCCAGGCGCAGCGCGGGCGAGAGGCTCTTGCTCACCGAGCCCAGGTACACCACCCGGTCGGGGTCCAGGTCCTGCATCGCCCCGACCGGCTGGCGGTCGTACCTGAACTCGCCGTCGTAGTCGTCCTCGAGGATCAGGCCACCCGACGCGCCCGCCCAATCGACCGCCGCCGCACGGCGTTCCGGATGCAGGGGCCCACCGATCGGGAACTGGTGGGCTGGCGTGAGCAGTGCGGCGGCCGCCCCCGACCGCGCGAGCTCGTCGACCCGCGCGCCGTCCGAGTCGACGGCCAGCGGCAGCGTGCGCACCCCCGCCCCGCCGAGCAGTTCCCGGTGCACGTGCAGGCCGTAGCCCTCGACCGCGACCGCCCCACCCAGCAGCGGGGCGAGCAGGGTCAGTGCGTGTGCGGTACCCGCGCAGACCACCATGCGGTCCGGGTCCGCGCGCACACCGCGGGCGCGGGCCAGATAGTCCGCCAATGCCTTTCGCAGCTCCGGACGGCCCCTCGGGTCGCCAGGCCCGAACGCGTCGCTCGGGGCCACCGTCAGGGCGCGGCGCGTCGAGGCCAGCCACGCGGCCCGCGGGAACGAGGCGGCGTCCGGGGACCCGGGCATCAGGTTGTGCGCGGGTCGGACCGGCGGGGCGGGCCGCGGGGTCCGGGGGTCGGCCGTGGGCGCGGCCCTCGGGGCCACCCGGGTGCCCGACCCCCTGCGGGCGGTCAGCCAGCCCTCGGCGACCAGCTCGGCGTAGGCGTCCGCGACGGTGTTCCGCGCGACGCCGAGGTCCGCGGCCAGTGTGCGCGAGGGCGGTAGCAGTGCACCCGGCGCCAGCCGTCCGGATCGGATGTCCTCCCGGAGGCTCGCCATCAGCGCCGCGCGGAGGCCGCCGCGACCACGGAGGTCGAGGTGTAGATCCAATCCAGAATTGGCCCAAGATTCCACCGCCTAATTGAACCACTGATTCGGTCCATTTCCCGCCTAGAGTCATTCTCATGACGACAACCGAGACAGCACAGCGGGTCAACATCTTCAAGCAGTCCCCCGAGGTCTACCAGGCGATGATCGCCCTCGACGCGGCCGCCAAGAAGGGCCTCGACCCGGTCCTCGTCGAGCTCGTGCTCACCCGTGCCTCACAGATCAACCACTGCGCCTGGTGCCTCGACATGCACACCCAGGACGCCCGCAAGATCGGCATCAGCGAGCAGAAGCTCTTCCTTCTCAACGCCTGGGAGGAGGTGCCGAACCTCTACACCGAGCGGGAGCGCGCGGCCCTTGCCCTCACCGAGGCCGTCACCGTGCTGACCGACGGCTTCGTCCCCGACGAGGTGTACGCAAGGGCCGCAGAGCAGTTCGACGAGCGCGAGCTGTCCCAGCTGATCGCCGTCATCTTCACCATCAACTCGTGGAACCGGATCGCGGTCAGCACCCGCCGTGTCCCGCCGGTCCGCTGAGCCGACGTCGCTGAGGGGTATCGAGAAGTGAGAGCCGTTCGGATCCAGGAGAACCGGGGCGCGGACAACCCGGACGCCCTGGTGCTCGAGGAGGCGCCGTATCCGCAGGCCGCGACCGGCGACGTGATCGTCCGCGTTCGCGCCGCCTCCTTCGTCCCGGACGAGCTCGACTGGCCGGGGACCTGGACGGACCGGGCCGGCCGGGACAGGACCCCGAGCATCCCGGCCCACGAGGTCGCCGGGGTCGTCGGCGAGATCCCCTATGGCACCACCGGATTCGAGGTCGGGGACCGGGTGTTCGGGCTGACTGACTGGCACCGCGACGGCGCCGCCGCCGAGTTCGTGGCGGTGGAGGCCCGCAACCTGGCCCCGATCCCCGAGACGATCGGGTTCCGGGAGGCCGCCGCACTCCCCCTTGCCGGCCTCACCGCATGGCAGGGACTCTTCCGCCACGGCGGACTGACGTATGGCGAGGCATCCGGACGGACGGTCGTGGTGCACGGCGGCGCGGGCGGCACCGGCTCGCTGGTCGTGCAGCTCGCGCACGCGGCGGGGGCACGGGTCATCGCCACCGGCCGGGCGGCGGGCGAGGAGACGGCCCGCGGTCACGGCGCGGACGATTACGTGACGCTCGAGTCCGGCGGCCTCGACGAGACCCGGTTCGGCCCGGTGGATCTGGTGTTCGACACCGTCGGCGGGGAGGTGCTGGAACGCTCGGCCGCGCTCGTGCGGCCCGGCGGCACGCTGGTGTCGATCACGGCGCCACCGCCGGTCACCCCGGTCGACGGTCGCGCGGTCTTCTTCATCGTCGAGCCCGACCGGCACGAACTCCTGGAACTCGCGCAGCTGGCAGAGCAGGGGGTACTGCGTCCCCACGTCGGCGCCGCCTATCCGCTCGCCGAGGCGCGGACCGCGTTTCTCGCCAAGCGACGGGGCATCCCCGGCAAGGTCGTCCTCGACGTCTGAGGAGTGCGGCCGCGCCCCGTGCGTGCTCGTGGAGTCCAGGGACCCGGTAAGCGCGCACGGGCGGCGCAGCCGCCTCGATCAGCGCAGGGTGACCTGACGGGCACGCAGGCCGTCGCGCGAGCGCAGCTCGTCGGAGGTGAGCGGCGCGTCGACGGCAAGCGCGTCGGCAAGCCGCTCGCCGAGCTCCGCGGTCGCGGGCGCCCACTCCTGGGCGTGCCGCTCGGGGTCGAGGTCGAACACCGGGACCAGCAGACCGTGGGTGCGGAACGACCCGGCGTACCGGGACCCCTCGCCGAGATGCAGGCCACCGGACGCGTGCACGCGGGCCAGTGCCAGCATCAGCTGGTCCTCGTCCTCGGGCCGGACCCAGCGCAGGTGCGCCTTCTCCCCCGCGTCGACCCACCACGCGGCGACGACGCCCTCGCTCTCGAGGCGAGCGGACGGCATGATCACCGAGTTGGCCTGCTCGACCGTGGCAGCGACCTCCGGGGCGGGCGTGACGCCCTCCGGGATCCACCAGTTGAAGTCCTGGTGCACGCTGATCTCCAGCAGCGTGCCCGCCTCGATCACGTCGCCGAGGCGCGGTCCGCCCGGCTCGGCGTCGGCCGCTGCGAGGGACTGCCCCGGCTCCGCGGTGGCGGCCCAGTTGACGGCGGCGGCCAGATCGGCCGAGAGATCGGTGGACTGGCCAGGCACCTGCAGGCCGACGAAGCCTGTCGCGGAGTCGGTTTCGTCGCGGACGAGGCCCGCCACCGCGCCGGGCAGCACCGTCGCGGCCACGACGGTGCGCTCGCCGCCGGTCAGCGGCAACGTCGCCGTTGCGGACGGGACGAACTCGCGCATCGCGACGAGATCGCACTCGGCTGCCAGGCCCTCGAACGGGCGCGGCACCGCGGTGGCCGCGGCACTCTCCTGGGCGGCGCGGCGCTCGGCGAGCTTCGCCGCGCGGTTGCTGCCGGGCTTCGGACCACTGTTTCTTTTGCTCTTACCCACGTCGGGAAACCTACACGTCGCGGCTACTGTGCGAGCCACTCCTTGGTCCGGCCAGGATGGTTGGTGGCGATCCAGCCGACACCGAGCTCCCGGCACAGCTGCACGTCGTCGAAGTCGTCGACCGTCCAGCAGTACGTTGCCCTGCCCGCCGCGGCCGCCCGGTTCACGATCTCCGGGTGCTCGCGCAACGACTTGATCGACGGGCCGACCGCGGTGGCGCCAACGGTGGTCGCCGCGCCGCCACCCAGGTATCGGGACGACTCCCCGAGCAGCACCGTCGGCAGCAGCGGCGCCGACCGGCGGATCCGCCAGACCGCGGTCGCCGAGAACGACATGATGACCGCGCGGGAGTGGTCGGCGGACGCGGGCGCGGACAGCCCGAACCGGGACAGCTCCGCGAGCACCTTGCTCTCCACCAGCCCGCCGAAGCGGACCGGGTGCTTGGTCTCGATGAAGAGCTTGATCGGGCGGCTGGTGTGGTCGAGCACCAGCGAGATCAGCTGAGCGAGGGTGAGCACCGGCTCCCCGTTGGCACCGAACTCGAGCTCGTTGAGGTGCTTGAGCGTCATCTCGCTGACCAGCCCGGTGCCCGACGACGTGCGGTCGATGCGTCGGTCGTGCACGCACACCAGGTGCCCGTCGCGGGTCAGCCGTACGTCGCATTCCAGCCCGTCGGCGCCCTGGTCGAGGGCGAGCTCGTACGCGGCGAGGGTGTGTTCGGGGAGGGCGGCGGATGCGCCGCGGTGCGCGACGACGCGGGGACCGCGGTGGTCGGGGCTCACGACGTCCCCGCTTCCACGCGCTCCTGGGTCTTGGCCTGCTCGGCCTGCTCGGGTACCGCGACGACCCAGCGGGTCAGCTCGCGCTGCTTCCCGGTCGGGCTCAGACCGTCGACGCGGTGGATGACCAGCAACGTCAACACCGCCACCGCGACCGCCACCAGATCGGTGACCGCCGCGAGCAGCACCCCGTCGGCCTGCGCCTGCAACGAGTCCAGCGTGCGCCACCACAGATTCACCGCGAAGAGCACACCGCCGCAGGCCCAGGTGCCCCACCACACCCGGATCAGCTTGCGCGTCTGCGGGTCCGGCTCGTCCAGCTCGGTCAGGAACACCCCCGGCATCGCCAGGTTCACCACCGGGACCAGGCAGCCGAGGGCGAGCGTCGACGGGCGGCGCGGGTCGACGTGCCCGCTGCGGGCGAAGGCCCGACGCCGGGCCCCCACCAGCCAGGCCACGGCGGCCACGGCGGCGCACACGGCAACGATCGGAGCGAGCAGGCCGGCCGCGCCGACCAGCCCGTCGGACACGGCGAGCAGCCCCGGCCCGATCAGCGTGGTCCGGTTGCGCAGCAGCAGCCCGTAGCGGAACAGTTCGGCGAGCGCGGCCAGCGCGAACAGCGCCGCCGTGGCGCTGAGCAGGGCGGGAGCCAGCTCGGCGAGCTGCTCACGACGCCCGGCCACCGGTTCCCGGTCGGGAGCGGGGGGCACGTCGCGCAGGCCCCAGCGGGGGATCTCCCGGTAGGACGGCGGGCCCGGCTCGGTCGGGGTCCTGGTCGCGCGGGCCCGCGTCGCCGCCGCCCCTGGCCGTCGGGCGACCCACCGGAAGTTGCGCAGGTTCGGCGGTTCCGGGCGCGCCGGGTCCGTCGGCGAGAGCAGCACACCGTGGCACCGCGGGCACCACTGCGCCGGGCCCCCGACGACCGGCCATCGGGCGGCGCAGCGCGCACAGACCTGAACGGTGCTCATCTAGTAGATCTTTGCCGACCCGCCGCCGTCGGCGGTCAACGGCCGGCCACATTTCTGCCAGGCCACCATCCCGTCGATGACGTTCACCGCATCGAACCCGACCTGGTTGAGGTATTCGACCACCCGCATAGACCGGCCACCCGAACGGCACACCACATACACCTCGGCGTCGATGTCGATCTCGGTCAGCCGCGCGGGGACGTCGACCATCGGGATGTGCAGTGCACCGGGCGCGTGCCCGTCCGCCCACTCATAGTCCTCGCGCACGTCCAGCAGGATCACCGAGTCGGACAGCTCGGCCGGTACCTCCGCAGCGGGCACCGAGGGCACATCACCAAAGCTCACACCCCGATACTGTCACGTTCGGCTGCGGCTCGTCGGTGGAGCGCAGGCACCGGATACGGCAGGCTGGCACGCATGGAGCTGAGAATCTTCACCGAACCACAGCAGGGCGCCACCTACGAGCAGTTGCTGCGCGTCGCGCAGGCCGCCGAGGACCTCGGCTACGGAGCCTTCTTCCGATCCGACCACTACCTGGCGATGAACTCCGACGGGCTGCCCGGCCCCACCGATGCCTGGATCACCCTGGCGGGCCTCGCCCGCGAGACGTCCACGATCCGGCTCGGCACGCTGGTCACCTCCGCGACATTCCGCTACCCGGGTCCGCTGGCGATCAGCGTGGCCCAGGTGGATGCGATGAGCGAAGGGCGGGTGGAGTTCGGCATCGGCGCCGGGTGGTACGAGGAGGAGCACCTCGCCTACGGCATCCCCTTCCCGTCGCTGAAGGACCGCTTCGACCGGCTCGAGGAATCGCTGGCGGTGATCACCGGCATGTGGGAGACCCCAGTCGGCGAGACCTTCTCCTTCGACGGCGCGCACCACCGCATCGAGGACTCGCCCGCGCTGCCGAAGCCGTTCCACCATGCCGGGCCGCCGATCATCATGGGCGGCATGGGCAAGCGCCGCACCCCCGAGCTGACGGCCCGCTACGCCGACGAGTTCAACCTGCCGTTCGTCTCCCTCGACGGAACCGCCACCCAGTTCGAGCGGGTGCGCCAGGCCTGCCGCACGATCGATCGCGATCCCGCCGAGCTCACCTACTCCAATGCGCTGGTGCTCTGCTGCGGCCGCACCGAGAGCGAGCTCGCCGCCCGCGCGGCGCGCATCGGGCGGGAGGTCGCCGAGCTGCGGGAGAACGGCGCTGCCGGGTCGCCCGCCGAACTCGTCGACAAGATCGGCCGGTATGGCGAGCTCGGTGCGAGCCGCATCTACCTGCAGACCCTCGACCTCGAGGACCTCGACCACCTGGAGCTGGTCGCGAACGAGGTACTGCCGCAGCTCGACTGAACGTCGGTCGATCGGTTCAGCTCGGCGGCAGGACGTCCTTCTGCGCGGGCACCTCGTCCTGCTTCAGCAGCCCGACCGGGCAGCTGACGCCGGTGGCGTGCACCGGGCAGTAGCCGCCGGGGTTCTTGGCGAGGTATTGCTGGTGATAGTCCTCGGCGTAGTAGAACTCGCGGAGCGGGGCGATCTCGGTGGTGATCGCCCCGTACCCCGCGTCGGCCAACCGGACCGCGAACGTCTCCGCGGTGGCGTGCGCGATCGCCTGCTGCCCCTCGTCGGTGGTGTAGATCGCGGAACGGTACTGGGAGCCGTGGTCGTTGCCCTGCCGCAGGCCCTGCGTGGGGTCGTGGTTCTCCCAGAACTGCTGCAGCACGCTCGCGTAGCCGATGACCGCCGGATCGAAGACCACGAGCACCACCTCGGTGTGCCCGGTGCGGCCCGAGCAGACCTCCTCGTACGTGGGGTTCGGGGTGAACCCGCCCGCGTACCCGGCCGCGGTGCTGTACACGCCGTCGAGCTGCCAGTACTCCTTCTCGGCGCCCCAGAAGCAGCCCATGCCGACGACCGCGGTCTGCATTCCCTCCGGGAACGGCGGGGTCAGCGGGTGCCCGTTGACGTAGTGGGCGCCGGAAACGGGCAGCGGCTGGGTGCGGCCGGGCAGCGCCTCGTCGGCCGTCACGATCGCAGTTTTCGCCGCCGAGCGGCCGAGGATGTCGTCGTACCAGGACATGATCCGATGCTACGCGCGGCCGCCGCGGCAGCAGTTCCGCCGGCGTTCCTCGGGCCCGGCATCCGCGCGCCTCGGTAAGCTCGCCGGTGCAGTTGGGGGGCCGACCGTCGTGGCAGGAGGCGCAGATGTCACCTCAGGAACCCGCGGGCGACGCGCAGGGATCTCCGTTCCCGCCGCCGTTCAAATGGGGCGCCACGCGACCGGACCCGAAACCCTCGCAGCAGCGATCCGAGCAGCCCCGCTCGGCGCCACCGGTTGTCGCGACGCCGCTGCCCATGCCGCCGACGCCGACCGAGCCCGTACTCGCGCGGCCCGCGCCCCACACTCCGACCGGGCCCGTGATCGCGCCTGCCGACCCCGAGTTCGGCGCGCCCCCGGTCAGCCCGCCCTGGCTCACTCCTGAACCCGCGGCCGCGCACGGTCGACGAGCAGCGCGCGGGCGTCAGTCGATCGCGCGCGCGGTCCTGATCGGCGTGCTGGTCCTCGTGATCGTCGGCGTCGTCGCGTTCGTCGTGCTCTGAGCGGGCCGCCCGAAGCGGTGTGACTGCGCGCCGATCCACCGGCTCGCGGGCACCTCCACGAACCGGTACAGCAGCTCCGCCGCCCCGGCCGTCACCAGCAGGAAGGCGAGCACCGCGCCCGTCCGGCCCAGGTAGCCGACGGTGTTCTCGTACACCCGGTACAGGATCAGCGTGTGCAGCAGGTAGATCGCGTAGCTGCGGGTCGCGGTCCACCGCACGACACTCGAGCGGCCGAGGTAGCCGTCGTACCGCACCAGCACCAGCACCGCGCAGGTGACCACGAACATGGTCCACAGGTAGCGGTCCCCCGCCCAGTAGACGTGACTGTCGGTGGCCAGGCGCACCACCTCGGCCTGCGCCATGGTCGCCACGATGACCCAGCGCCAGTCCGCCAGTCGCGCCCAGCCCAGGTAGATGATCTGACCCATGAACACCGCGGGCAGGGTCGCGGCGACCTTGGACAGCATCGGCACCGCGTACGGCTGCGGCACGTACAGGTTGTAGAGCAGCACCGCGCTGCAGAGCGCAGCGCCCGCGAGGGGCACCGCGATCGGGATCGTCCTCAGCAGCGGCCGGGCGGCGACGCAGTACAGGTAGAACAGGACCTGCACGACCAGGGTCCAGGTCACCCCGAGCACCGCGACCTCCGGTGTGAGGAAGAACCCGCCGAGCACGAAGCTGAGCGCGGCCTCGGAGTTCGAGATCCCGTCCTGGCCGCTGAACATCCCGTTGATGCCGAGACGCACCAGGACGATGGCGAGCAGGACCGCCACCCACAGCGCGGGCAGCAGCCGTCCGACCCGGTTGAAGAGGAATCGCCCTGGGCTGTGCCGGGTGGCCGACGCGGTGAGCATCAGCCCCGTGAGCATCATGAAGATCGCGACACCGAGGAACGAAAGATGCTGGTTGAGCCCGCCACCAGCGACCAGCACGGTGTAGACGCCGTCGATCAACCACCAGCCGGAGCCCAGGTCGTCGATCAGGTAGTACGAGATGTGCGAATAGATGACGGCGAGCACCGCGATCGCACGGAGGAGGTTGGCCCCGGCGAACTCGATCCGAGGCGGCGAAGACGCGCGCACGGAAACGTGTTGCAGTCGGAGCACCACCCAATATTAAGGTTTTGTTCACCGACCGGACGAACCGGTGTCGGAAAACAGGGCGTGCGGCGACGCCCCCGGACGCGCCACTGGCATACGCGCCCGCCTGGTCGCAAATCTTGCGGACGGTGTACGAATGAGATTGGGTTATGCCCGAGAAGGATCGACCCAAAATCGACTTGGTACACGCCGGGCGTGCGCGCCCGTAAGGAAGGGACCCTCGTGTCTGTCTACTCGCTGCCTGAACTGCCCTACGACTACGCCGCCCTCGAGCCGCACATCTCCGGCAAGATCATGGAGCTGCACCACGACAAGCACCACGCCGCCTACGTCGCAGGCGCCAACGCCGCCCTCGACAAGCTCGCCGAACTCCGCGCAGCCGACGCCGTCGCCCCCGTGGTCAACCTGCACGAGAAGAACCTCGCCTTCCACCTCGGCGGCCACACCAACCACACCGTCTTCTGGAACAACCTCAGCCCCGACGGCGGCGACAAGCCCGAAGGCGAACTCGCCGCAGCCATCGACGACCAGTTCGGCGGCTTCGACGCCTTCCGCACCCACTTCAACGCCAACGCCAACGCCATCCAGGGCTCCGGCTGGTCCATCCTCGCCTGGGACTCCATCGGCCAGCGACTGATCATCGTCCAGCTCTACGACCAGCAGGGCAACATCTCCATCGGCCTCACCCCCCTGCTCATGCTCGACATGTGGGAGCACGCCTTCTACCTCGACTACCAGAACGTCAAGGGCGACTACGTCAACGCCTTCTGGAACATCGTCAACTGGAACGACGTC
>NZ_JMLO01000019.1:0-101042 GCF_000686785.1 Rhodococcus sp. UNC363MFTsu5.1 | reverse complement strand
CTGCTCGACGAGCCCACCAACCACCTCGACGCGGACTCGATCACCTGGCTGCGTGGGTTCCTGCAGAACCACGACGGCGGGCTGATCGTGATCAGCCACGACGTCGAGCTCCTCGGCGACGTGGTGAACCGGGTGTGGTTCCTCGACGCGGTCCGCGGGGAGGCCGACATCTACAACATGGGCTGGAAGAAGTACCTCGACGCCCGCGCCACCGACGAGCAGCGCCGCCGCCGTGAGCGCGCGAACGCGGAGAAGAAGGCGGGCGCGTTGCGGGTGCAGGCCGCCAAGCTCGGTGCGAAGGCGACGAAGGCGACCGCGGCGCAGAACATGGCCAAGCGGGCGGACAAGCTGATGGCCGCCCTCGACGAGGTCCGGGTCTCGGACAAGGTCGCGCACATCCGGTTCCCGGAGCCCGCGGCGTGCGGCAAGACGCCGCTGATGGCGAAGAACCTGACCAAGATGTACGGGTCGCTGGAGATCTTCGCCGGCGTCGACCTGGCGATCGACCGCGGCAGCCGCGTCGTCGTGCTCGGCCTGAACGGTGCGGGCAAGACCACGTTGCTGCGGATCCTGGCAGGCACCGAGCAGGCCAACGCAGGCGAGTTGGTGCCCGGTCACGGGATGAAGGTGGGCTACTTCGCGCAGGAGCACGACACCCTCGACGACGAGGCGACCGTGTGGGAGAACATCCGGCACGCCGCACCGGACACCGGCGAGCAGGAGCTGCGGTCGCTGCTGGGTGCGTTCATGTTCACCGGCCCGCAGCTCGAGCAGCCGGCGGGCACCCTCTCCGGTGGTGAGAAGACGCGTCTGGCGCTGGCCGGGCTGGTGTCCTCGGCGGCCAACGTGCTGCTGCTCGACGAGCCGACCAACAACCTGGACCCGATCTCGCGCGAGCAGGTCCTCGACGCGCTGCGCAGCTACAAGGGGGCGGTCGTGCTGGTCACCCACGACCCCGGTGCCGCGGAGGCGCTGAACCCGGAGCGGGTCATCCTGCTGCCGGACGGCCAGGAGGACCACTGGTCGCAGGAGTACCTGGAACTGATCCAGCTGGCCTGATCGTTGCCGCGGCGCGGCGCGGGTGGCTAGCCTGAGAGTGTTCGCTCAAGTCCGCCGAATGACGGCACGCGCCGCGCGCGAGGGATTCGTGCGCACTCCTGTACGGAGGTCAGCCATGGCCGAGCTCACGCGACTACCCAAGGGCGCCCGGGTGTCTGGGGGTGCGCGGGAGGCCCTGCAGACCGAGCTGCGCGCGCGCTATCAGTCGGGCACCAGCATCCGAACTCTCGCGGACGCCACCGGCCGCTCGTACGGATTCATCCGGGCTCTGCTCACCGAGGCCGGGGTGACGCTGCGGGGCCGCGGCGGCGCGAACCGCCGCGGCCGCCTCTCGCACTAGTCACCGCGGTCGTCGGTCGCCTCAGTCCCTGCGGCGGACCGATTCCTCGACCAGGTCGAGCACGGCGGACAGGTTCTCGCCCGCGTGGCCGGACGCGATCCGGGCGATGAGCCCGTCGAGGACCAGATCGAGGTAGCCGACCAGCACCTCGGTCGGGAGGTCGTCGCGCAGCCGGCCCGCGGACTTCTGTCGTTCGAGCCGGTTGATCGTCGCCTCGGTCAGTTCCGCACTGCGCTGCGACCACGCCCGTGCGAACTCGGGGTCGGTTCGGAGCCGGCGTGCGATCTCGAGCCGGGTGCCGAGCCAGTTGAACTGGTCGGGCTGCGCCAGCATGTCCCGCATGACCTGGACCAGGCCCTGGTTCGCGGCGACGTCGGCCATCCGCATGGCGTCCTCGTGCGCGAGCGCGAGGAACAGGCCGTCCTTGTCCTTGAAGTGGTGGAAAATCGCTCCCCGTGAGAGACCGGTGGTCTCCTCGAGGCGGCGCACGGTGGCACCGTCGTAGCCGTACTCCGCGAAGCACCGGCGAGCGCCGTCGAGGATCTCGCTCCGCCGCGCCGCGAGGTGGTCTTCACTGACCTTAGGCAAACTGCCTCCTTCGTCGGCATTGTGCCTGTGAGTGTTTTCGGCCCTTCGCGACACAGGTCACCCAATGCACAAAGCGCGCACGACCACTTCCAGCGAACGTCACCGACCGGCAACGGTGGTCGTGCGCGCTTTGTGCCCGTCTGGGCCGAAAACACTCACAGGCGCGTAGCGCCCGAGCAAGCCGAAGGCCCGCTCGGGCGGTGCGTGCCTAGCCCTTGATCATGTTGCGCAGCACGTACTGCAGGATGCCGCCGTTGCGGTAGTAGTCCGCCTCACCGGGGGTGTCGATGCGGACGACCGCGTCGAACTCCACCTTGGCGCCATCCGTCTTGGTGGCCGTGACCTTCATCGTCTTCGGGGTGACACCCTCGTTGAGCTTGGTGATGCCGACGATGTCGAAGGTCTCGGTGCCGTCCAGGCCCAGCGACGCGGCGGACTCGCCCGCCGGGAACTGCAGCGGGACAACGCCCATGCCGATGAGGTTGGAGCGGTGGATGCGCTCGAACGACTCGGTGATGACGGCCTTGACGCCGAGCAGGCTGGTGCCCTTGGCAGCCCAGTCACGCGAGGAGCCGGAGCCGTACTCCTTGCCGCCCAGGACGACCAGCGGGATGCCGGCGGCCTGGTAGTTCTGCGAGGCGTCGTAGATGAACGACTGCGGGCCGCCCTCGAGGGTGAAGTCGCGGGTGTAGCCGCCCGAGACGTCGTCGAGGAGCTGGTTGCGCAGACGGATGTTCGCGAACGTGCCGCGGATCATCACCTCGTGGTTGCCGCGACGCGAGCCGAGGGAGTTGTAGTCCTTGCGCTCGACACCGTTGGCGTCCAGGTACTGCGCGGCAGGCGTGCCGGGCTTGATCGGGCCAGCCGGGCTGATGTGGTCGGTGGTGACCGAGTCGCCGAGCAGCGCGAGCACGCGGGCGCCGGTGATGTCGGTGACCGGCGTCGGGTCCTTCGGCATGCCGTCGAAGTACGGTGCCTTGCGGACGTAGGTCGACTTCTCGTCCCACGCGAAGGTGTCGCCCTCCGGGGTGGACAGGTTCTGCCAGCGCTCGTCGCCCTTGAAGACGTTGGCGTAGGAGTTGACGAACATGTCCTGGTCGATCGAGGAGGCGATGGTCTCCTCGATCTCCTTCGTCGAGGGCCAGATGTCCTTCAGGAACACGTCGTTGCCGTCCGTGTCCTGTCCGAGGGCGTCGGTCTCGAAGTCGAAGTCCATGGTGCCCGCGAGGCCGTAGGCGATGACCAGCGGCGGGGAGGCCAGGTAGTTCATCTTCACGTCGGGGGAGATGCGTCCCTCGAAGTTGCGGTTACCGGACAGCACCGCGGTGACCGACAGGTCGTTGTCGTTGATCGCCTTGGAGATGTTCTCCGGCAGCGGACCGGTGTTGCCGATGCAGGTGGTGCAGCCGTAGCCACCCAGGTAGTAGCCGAGCTTCTCGAGGTACGGCCAGAGGCCGGCCTTCTCGTAGTAGTCGTTGACGACCTGCGAGCCCGGCGCCATGTTGGTCTTGACCCACGGCTTGGTGGACAGGCCCTTCTCGACCGCGTTGCGGGCCAGCAGGGCGGCGCCCAGCATCACCGACGGGTTCGAGGTGTTGGTGCAGGAGGTGATGCCCGCGACCACGACCGCGCCGTGGTCGAGCACGAACTCGCCCTGCTCCGGCGTGGTGACGCGCACCGGCTTGGAGGGGCGGCCCTCGGCGCCGTTTGCGGCCGACGCCACGGCGCCCGCGGCGTCGTCGGCGAAGGAGAGCGCGGCGGGATCGGACGCGGGGAAGGACTCCTCGACGGCCTCGTCCAGCTGGCTGTGGTCGGCGTCGGCGTGATCCTCCACGTAGGTGTGGATGTCGCGACGGAACGCGTTCTTCGAGTCCGAGAGCAGGATGCGGTCCTGCGGGCGCTTCGGGCCGGCGATGGACGGCACAACGGAGCCGAGGTCCAGCTCGAGGTACTCGGAGTAGTTGGGCTCGACGTCCGCGTCGTGCCACATGCCCTGTTCCTTGGCGTACGCCTCGACGAGCGCGAGCTGCTCCTCGCTGCGGCCGGTCAGGCGCAGGTAGTTGACGGTCTCCTCGTCGATCGGGAAGATCGCGGCGGTGGAGCCGAACTCGGGGCTCATGTTGCCGAGGGTGGCGCGGTTGGCCAGCGGCACCTCGGCGACGCCCTTGCCGTAGAACTCGACGAACTTGCCGACGACGCCGTGCTTGCGCAGCATGTCGGTGACGGTGAGGACGACGTCGGTCGCGGTCACGCCCGGCTTGATCTCACCGGTCAGCTTGAAGCCGACGACGCGCGGGATCAGCATGGAGACCGGCTGGCCGAGCATCGCGGCCTCGGCCTCGATGCCGCCGACGCCCCAGCCAAGCACGCCGAGGCCGTTGACCATCGTGGTGTGCGAGTCGGTGCCGACGCAGGTGTCGGGGTACGCCTGGCCGTTGCGGGTCATGACGGTGGGCGCCAGGTACTCGATGTTGACCTGGTGCACGATGCCCATGCCCGGGGGGACGACCTTGAAGTCGTCGAACGCGCCCTGGCCCCAGCGCAGGAACTGGTAACGCTCGCCGTTGCGCTGGTACTCGAGGTCGACGTTGCGCTCGAGGGCGTCGGCCCGGCCGAAGACGTCGAGGATGACCGAGTGGTCGATGACCATGTCGGCGGGGGAGAGCGGGTTGACCTTGTTCGGGTCGCCGCCGAGGGTGGCGACGGCCTCACGCATGGTCGCGAGGTCGACGACACAGGGCACGCCGGTGAAGTCCTGCATGATCACGCGGGCGGGGGTGAACTGGATCTCGACGTTCGGCTGGGCCGACGGATCCCAGTTCGCGATGGCACGGATGTGGTCGGCGGTGATGTTGGCGCCGTCCTCGGTGCGCAGCAGGTTCTCGGCGAGAACCTTCAGCGCGTAGGGCAGCTTCTCGGTGCCGGGAACGGCGTTGAGGCGGAAGATCTCGTATGAGTTCTCTCCGACCTCGAGGGTTCCCTTGGCGCCGAACGAATCAATACTGGTGCTCACGTCAGCTCCACTCGTCATTGAGGTTCGCCGTCGACGGGGCTGTGCCGACGGCTGAAGCGAAGCGCATCGCGGCGGACCGAACGGTCACGCCGGGCGCATCGCGGCAAGTCTAACAGTACGCTTGTCCTGTGAGAATTTCGGGCAGGTGTGGAGGGCGCGTCGCGCCCGATCCGACACCTGTCGATTCTTGTCGACGGCACCGGCGTCCGCAACGCGGCAATCGCGGGTTTCGCCGCGCCGCGACCTGCGTCACGTAATGTGCTTCGGGTCGGCAGCGATGGTCTCGATACTGTCGTTTCCGTAAGCGCTGCATTCCCCTCGACCCGATCCGGATGAAAGATGCCTGCTGCTCTCACCTCTGCGTTTCGTCCGGTCCTGGCTGACGTTCCCCCCGATATCGGCATCGGCGCGATCCTGGTCGACGTCGGGGACGACGGGGTGTCGGCACCCGCGAGCGATGTGGACGGGCTCAGGAGCGTGGTGGACCGGGCCGAGCGCGACGGGATCCAGTTGAGTGTCGTGGCGCTCGCGGAGAACCCGGCGCGCGATTCCCAACTGCGCGACATCGCGACCGAGGTGGGACATCAGGAGGGTGGCACCGTCCTGGTGTTGAGCCCGAGCTGGGTCGGTACCTACAGCGACACCCTCAGTCGGGTCACCGTCGAGGACGCGCAGGACAAGGCGTACACCGGGAACGCGGTGGCCTCTGCGGACAACTTCCTCGGTGCGATCACGCAACCGGACCCGCCGTACGGGCTCATCACGGCGGCCCTGGTGGTGCTGGTCGGCGGCGTTGCCGCGGTGGGCTTTTGGGTGCGCTCGCGACGTTCCGCGGCCACTGTCGACGGCAAGATCGACGCCCCATAGGGCGGCTCATTAGGGTGGCCGGACGCGCCACCTCGCCGATCAATCCGTCCATTGGCGAGAAATCCCAACTCCGCGAATATCTTTCGCAACCGATTCGGCAAACCTGCAGCTCACGGCGTCTCGTGGGTGAACAGACCAGTGTTTTTCTTGTGACTAGAGTTCCACTAGTGGGCATTGTGTCGTACGATACTTTTGGCACTTATGGGGAAGAAGTGTCGCTTTGAGCAGCATGGCCACGGAAGTGGCGCGATTTCGGCGATTTCTGCTGATCGCCGAGTGCTGCCTGGCTTGCGCGTCTTCCCTGTGCGGGTACGACCGAGCTGAGCGCTGATCCGTCTGGCTCGGTGGAGAACCGAGGGAGAGACCTGTGAGGCGAAGGGCACCGCGCACGAGGACTCGTAGTGCACAGCTGCTGATCGGAATGGCGATCGTGGCCTCGTTGGTCACGGGAACCCCCGGGCTGGTCGCCGCGGTGCCGCCACCGCCGCCGAATCCGAGCGAATCCGAACTGCAACAGGCCGGCCAGGGTGTCGAGGAACGTGTCGGTCAGGTCAGCGCCCTCATCAACGAGGTGGCCGCGGCCGACCAGCAACTGCGCGCGCTCGACGACGAGGTCGCGATCAAGCGTGAGCAGGTGAACAAGGCGCTGGTCGACCTGCAGATGTCCCGTGATGCTGCCGCCGCGGCCGCGGGTGCGGTCGGAATCAGCCAGCAGGCCCTGCGCGATGCGGGCGCCCAGATCGAGTTGGCGCAGACCAGGTTCGACGAGTTCGCGGCCAGAACGTACAAGCAGGGCACCGGCATCGCGTCGTTCGCGTCGTTCCTGGGATCGCAGGGACCGGGCGACGTGCTCGACCGCGCCCAGGTGATGAAGATCCTCGCCACCAACAAGAATTCGGTGATGGACGCGCTGCAACGCGCGAGAACCGAACAGGCGAACAAGGATTCGTCGACCCGCGAGGCGAAGCAGCAGGCGGACGCCGCAGCCAGCGCGGCCGAGTCCCGTAAGTCGGACGCGGAGAACGCCATCTCGGTCGCGAGGTCCGCCTTGGCGGAACAGTCCGGCAAGAAGGCCGCGATCGAGGCGCAGAAGTCGTCGGCGGAGTCCGCGCTCGCGGCGGCGAGGGAGAACGTCTCGGGGCTGCAGAGCCAGCGGCAGGCATTCGTCAACTGGGACACCCAGCGCGCCGCCGAGCAGGCCGCGATCGCCGCCGCCGCTGCCGCCGCACGGGAGGTCGCCGCCGCGGCCGCGGCCCGTGTCGCCGCGAACCAGGCGGCGAAGGACCGGGCCCGCGAGCTCGCAACGGGACAGCGCCCGCACACCCAGATCGAGGACGACGCGACGACCGACTACGGAACCGAGGAGTCGGGCACCGTCGAATCGGGCACCGAGGAGTCGGAGGCCGAGGAGTCGGAGGCGTCCGAGGAGTCGCCGCCGGTCACCACGAAGCCGGTCAAGCCGAAGCCGAAGCCGAGCAAGCCCAAACCGGCCGTCACCGGCAGCGCAGCCGTCGAGACCGTGATCGACCGCGGCATGTCTCAGCTCGGTGTCACCTACGCATGGGGCGGCGGGGACGAGAACGGACCGACCCTCGGTATCCGCGACGGTGGCGTGGCAGACAGCTACGGCGACTTCAACAAGGTCGGTTTCGACTGCTCGGGCCTGATGATCTACGCGTTCGCGGGCATCGGAGTCTCGCTGCCGCACTACACCGGCTACCAGTACACCGCCGGTGAGCAGGTGCCGTCCTCGGAGATGCGACGCGGCGACATGATCTTCTATGGACCGAACGCCAGTCAGCACGTTGCGCTGTACCTTGGCAATGGGGAGATGCTGGAGGCGCCGCAGTCCGGTTCCATCGTCAAGGTGTCGCCGGTGCGCTGGGACGGCATGACCCCGTACGTGGTCCGAATGGTGTAGCGACCTGACCGCCTTCCGGGACACGGAGGCGGATCGAGGCGATCGATGTGAAAGCGGTGGATTCTTGGTGACCTCAGCTGACGGGGCGACCGGCAGTACGGACGTGCAGATCCTCGAGAAGGTGATCTACGAGGTCAAGCGGGTCATTGTCGGGCAGGACCGGCTGGTCGAGCGCATTCTGGTGGGGCTCCTCGCGAAGGGGCACGTGCTGCTCGAGGGCGTGCCGGGTGTCGCCAAGACGCTGGCGGTGGAGACCTTCGCCACCGTCGTCGGCGGTTCGTTCTCCCGGGTGCAGTTCACCCCGGACCTGGTGCCGACCGACCTGGTCGGTACCCGGATCTATCGGCAGGGCCGGGAGGAGTTCGACACCGAGCTCGGTCCCGTTGTCGCGAACTTCGTGCTCGCCGACGAGATCAACCGGGCGCCCGCGAAGGTCCAGTCCGCCCTGCTCGAGGTGATGGCCGAGCGGCACGTCACCATCGGCGGCAAGACGTTCCCCATGCCCGAGCCGTTCCTGGTGATGGCGACCCAGAACCCGATCGAGAGCGAGGGCGTCTACCAGCTGCCCGAGGCGCAGCGCGACCGCTTCCTGTTCAAGGTCCTCGTGGACTACCCGTCCGTCGAGGAGGAGCGCGAGATCGTCTACCGGATGGGTGTCGCGGCTCCCGAGCCGAAGCCGATCCTGGATCCGGCCGAGCTGATCCGCCTGCAGAAGGCGGCAAGCGCCGTCTTCGTGCACCACGCCCTCGTGGACTATGTGGTTCGCGTCATCGCGGCCACCCGCACCCCTGCCGACCTCGGCATGACCGACGTGGCCGGGTGGATCGCCTACGGTGCCTCGCCGCGCGCGACGCTCGGGATCATCGCCGCCTCACGCGCGCTCGCGCTGATGCGCGGCCGCGACTATGTGGTGCCGCAGGACGTGCTCGAGGTGATCCCGGACGTGCTCCGCCATCGCCTGGTGCTCTCCTACGATGCCCTCGCGGACGATGTCTCGCCCGACGACGTCATCACCAGGGTCTTGCAGAGCGTCGGTCTCCCGCAGGTCGCGGCCCAGCCGGTCGCCCCGCCCGTGCAGGCCCAGAACGGGGCGGTCGCCCCGCAGGTGGCTCCGCAGTCGAACGGCACGCCGCAGCAACAGGCTGTCGCCGACCCGACCGCGTCGGTCGGTGGCCAGCAGCGGTGAGCGCTCCGGCTCATCGTGACGGCGGCGCGCTGCCCTCGTTCCGTTCGGGCGAACTGCGCAACCCGGAGCTGTCCGCGGCACTGCGCACCCTGGAACTGACGGTTCGCAGGCGGCTCGACGGCGTCCTGCACGGCGAGCACCTCGGGCTGATCCCGGGGCCGGGCACCGAATCGGGCGACGCCCGCGAGTACCAGCCCGGCGACGACGTCCGGCAGATGGACTGGTCGGTGACCGCGAGGACGACCCATCCGCACGTGCGGGAATCCGTCGCCGACCGCGAGCTCGAGACGTGGCTGGTCGTCGACCTGTCCGCGAGCCTGGACTTCGGGACGACCGGGGCCGAGAAGCGCGACCTCGCGGTGGCCGCCGCGGCCGCCGTCACCCACCTCACCAGCGGGGGCGGCAACCGGATCGGCGCCATCGTGGCGACCGGCGAGCGGACCGTGCGCATCCCCGCGCGCGGCGGCAGGCTGCACGCGCAGGCGATGCTCCGCAAGATCGCGACCACCCCGCACGCCCCGGACGGGGTGCGCGGTGACCTGCGCGGCGCGATCGAGTCGCTGCGCAGGCCCCAGCGCAGGCGCGGTCTCGCCGTGGTGATCAGTGACTTCCTCGGTCCGATCGACTGGGAGCGGTCGATGCGTGCGGTGTCCGGTCGGCATGACCTGCTCGGCATCGAGGTGCTCGATCCCCGCGACCTGGAGCTGCCGGACGTTGGCGACGTCGTGCTGCACGATCCGGAGACGGGTCGGACCCGGGAGTTCCACACCAGCCCTGCGCTGCGCGCGGACTTCGCCGCGGCCGCGCAGGCGCACCGTCGCGCGGTCGAGCACACGCTGCGCGGGTGCGGGGCGCCCGTCCTTGCGCTGCGCACCGACCGGGACTGGATCGCTGATGTCGTTCGCTTCGTGGCGTCGCGCCGGCACAGTTATGGTGCTCGGGTGAATCGGGTGCCGCGCCAGTGAGCTTCGCTGATTTCGCGTCCCCCATGTGGTTGGCGTTCCTGGTGGTGGTGGCGGCCCTCGCCGTCGCCTACGTCCTCGTCCAGCGGACCAGGCACAAGCACCTGCTCCGGTTCTCCAACCTCGAGCTCCTCGAGAAGGTCGCCCCGTCGCGGCCGGGGCGCTATCGGCACGTGCCGACCGCACTGGTGCTGTGCGGACTGTTGCTGCTCACGGTGGCGCTCGCGGGCCCGACGTCGGAGAAGCGGGTGCCGAGGAACCGTGCCACCGTGATCATGGTGATCGACGTATCCCTGTCGATGAAGGCCACCGACGTGGAGCCGACCCGGTTCGACGCCGCCAAGGCCGCCGCGAAAGACTTCGCGGACGGGCTGACGCCCGGGATCAACCTCGGGCTGGTCGCGTTCGCGGGGACCGCCTCGGTCCTGGTCTCGCCGACCATCAATCGCGAGGAGACCAAGACCGCGATCGATCACCTCAAGCTGAGCGAACGAACGGCGACCGGCGAGGCCATCTTCACCTCGCTGCAGTCGATCGAGACGCTCGGCGCGGTCCTCGGCGGCGGGGATCAGGCGCCGCCCGCGCGGATCGTGCTCCTCTCCGACGGGAAGCAGACCGTCCCCGACGATCCCGACGCCCCGCGCGGCGGCTACACCGCGGCAAGGGAGGCGAAGGAGAAAGGCGTGCCGATCTCGACGATCTCGTTCGGCACCACCTACGGCACCGTCGACATCGAGGACGAGCGGATCCCGGTCCCGGTCGACGATCCGTCGCTCCGGGAGATCGCGAACCTCTCCGGCGGTAGCTTCTTCACGGCGTCCAGCCTCGAGGAACTGCGCAAGGTCTACGACACCCTCGAGGAACAGATCGGGTTCGAGACGACCAGGGGCGACGCCAGCAGGCCGTGGCTCGTGCTCGGGGTGCTGTGCACCGCAGCGGGGCTCGCCCTGGCCTTGGTTCTGCGCCAACGCCTGCCCTGACGGGTCCATGACCCGTCACAATTTCACCGACCGACGCCAACGCGGCGTACCCGAACAGATAGGTTGATCGCATGTCGAACACCCCCTCTCCGTCTCGTTCCGTGCTCGTGACCGGAGGCAACCGCGGCATCGGCCTCGCGGTGGCCCAGCGTCTCGCGGCGGACGGCCACAAGGTGGCGGTCACGCACCGTGGTTCCGGGGTTCCCGAGGGCCTGTTCGGTGTGAAGTGCGACGTCACCGACGCGGAGTCGGTCGACCGCGCGTTCACCGAGGTCGAGGAGCACCAGGGTCCGGTCGAGGTGCTGGTCGCCAACGCGGGCATCACCGACGACACGCTGCTCATGCGGATGACCGAGGAGCAGTTCACGAACGTCATCGACGCGAACCTCACCGGTGCCTTCCGCTGCGCCAAGCGGGCCAACCGGGGCATGCTGCGGGGGCGCTGGGGCCGGATGATCTTCCTCGGTTCGGTGGTGGGCATGGCCGGTCAGGCCGGGCAGATCAACTACGCAGCCTCCAAGGCCGGTGTCATCGGCCTGGCGCGCTCGGTGACCCGCGAGCTGGGTTCGCGGTCGATCACCGCGAACGTCGTCGCACCCGGCTTCATCGAGACCGACATGACCGCCGACCTGCCGGAGGACATGAAGGAGATGGCGAAGAAGTTCATCCCGCTGCAGCGAGTCGGCAAGGCGGAGGACGTCGCGGCCGTGGTCAGCTTCCTCGCGTCGGAGGACTCCGCGTACGTCTCCGGTGCGGTCATCCCGGTGGACGGCGGCATGGGCATGGGCCACTAGTCCCGCTCGAAGCGCAACCAACACACAGACTTTCACCTACAGGAGTACAAGCATGGGCGGATTGCTCGAAGGCAAGACGATTCTCGTCACCGGCATCATCACCGATTCGTCGATCGCGTTCCACGCGGCGAAGGTGGCGCAGGAACAGGGCGCGAAGGTCATCATCACCGGCTTCGACCGGCTGCGGCTGATCGACCGCATCGCGCAGCGCCTGCCGCAGCCGGTGCCGCCCGCGATCGAGCTGGACGCCACCAACGAGGAGCACCTGAGCGCGCTCGCCGACCGGGTCCGCGAGGTGGCGCCGGAGGGTGTCGACGGTGTCCTGCACTCGATCGCCTTCGCACCCCGGACGCTGATGGGGCCCGACGCCAAGCCGTTCCTCGACGGCCCGGGACCCGACGCGGCCAAGTCGTTCGAGATCTCGGCGTGGAGCTACGCGGCCCTCGCCCGCGCCGTGCTCCCCGTCATGAACGAGGGTGGCTCGATCGTCGGCATGGACTTCGACCCGCGCACGGCGATGCCGTACTACAACTGGATGGGCGTCGCGAAGGCCGCGCTCGAGTCGGTCAACCGGTACGTGGCGCGGGAGGTCGGCGAGGCGAAGAGGATCCGCTCGAACCTGGTCGCAGCCGGTCCGATCAAGACCCTCGCGGCGAAGGCGATCGCGGGCACCGCGACCGACGACGCGAAGCAGCTGAACCAGCTCCAGTCCTACTGGGACGGCGCGTCGCCGATCGGCTGGGACGTCGGGGATCCGACCGCGGTCGCGAAGTCGATCTGCGCGGTGCTCTCGGACTGGTTGCCTGCGACGACCGGCTCGATCATCTACGTCGACGGCGGGGCCAGCCACAACATGTGGTTCCCGGAGGGTTTCGCGGGCTGACACGCCGATGACCGAGTACGACGCCCTGCTGCTGCTCTCCTTCGGCGGACCCGAGAAGCCCGACGACGTCCGCCCGTTCCTGGAGAACGTGACCAGGGGCAGGGGAGTGCCGCCCGAGCGCCTCGACGAGGTGGTCGAGCACTACCTGCACTTCGGTGGGGTGTCGCCGATCAATCGGCTCAACCGCGACATCATTGCCGCGGTCGAGGCCGAGTTCGCCGATGCGGGAATCGAGTTGCCGATCTACTTCGGCAACCGCAACTGGCATCCGATGGTCGAGGACACCGTCGCTCGCATGCGCGACGACGGTGTCCGCTCGGCGCTGGTGTTCCCCACCTCGGCGTGGGGCGGCTATTCGGGTTGCAGGCAGTACCACGAGGACATCGTGCGGGCGAGGACCGCGGTCGGAGACGGTGCTCCCACGCTGGTGAAGCTGCGTCAGTACTACGACCACCCACTGCTCATCGCCGCGTTCGCCGAGGCCATCGGCGCGGCCCGTGAGCAACTCCCGGCGCACCAGCGTGCCGGGGCAAGGCTCGTGTTCACCGCGCACTCCATTCCGGTCTCCGCGGACGCCTCCGCAGGCCCGCCTGCCGACGGTGGCCGGCTCTACAGTCGTCAGGTCGCCGAGGCGGCGCGGCTGTGTGCCGACTCGGTCGGCGTCGACGAATACGACCTGGTCTGGCAGTCGCGGTCGGGCCCGCCGCAGATCCCGTGGCTCGAGCCGGACATCTGTGATCACCTGGACGCGCTCGCCGCGGCGGGTTCCGAGGCCGTCATCGTGTGCCCGGTTGGCTTCGTCTCCGACCACCTCGAGGTGATCTGGGACCTGGACACCGAGGCAAGGGACAGGGCCGCCGAGCTCGGATTGGGCTACGTCCGGGTCGGCACGCCCGGCACCGATCCCCGTTTCGCGCAGCTGGTTTCGGCGCTGGTGCGGGAGTTGACGGACGGCGGCAACCCGCAGCGGCTGGGCTCGGAACCGCTGTACGGGGCCGGCACGAACGGCGCCCTGTGCGCGGTGGCGTGCTGTGAGCCGCCGCGCAGGCCGGGGCGCTGACCGCTCGTATCAGCCGGAGATCTGTTGCAGGGTCCAGCTGTTCCCGTCCGGGTCGGTGAAGGCCGCGTAGGAGACGGTCGGCTTGCCAGGCGCGCCCATCTCCTCGACCTCACCCATCTCCACGCCGCGGCCCGCGAGTTCGGCACGTGCACCGTGGATGTCGTCGACGACCAGGTGCAGGCCCTTCACCGAACCGGGAGTGGTGTCGACGATGCCGATGCCGAAACAGATGGAGCAGGCTGACCCGGGCGGGGTCAGCTGCACGACGCGGAACTGATCACCCGCGCTGTGGTCGTGGTCGAGCGTGAAGCCCGCCTTGTCGACGTAGAAGGACTTCGCACGCTCGACGTCGGCGACGGGAAGCGGTACGAGTTGGAGTCTCAGGTCCACGGTTGTCTGCCCTCTCCTGGGTGTGTGTGGGTCGGGAACGGTCACCGAGGATCCTCCTCCGATGACGACGGTGTCAGGCATGCGCGCACCGGCGTAGTGTTCGGACCGTCGGAACCTGGAGAGGCGATGGTGCTGATGCGTACCGACGGAGACACCTGGGACATCGTGAGTAGCGTGGGCCGCACCGCGTTGGGGGTGGCGACCTTCCGGGCGCTGGAATCGGAGCGCCCCGACCCGCTGATCACGGACGGGTTCGCTCGCTGGTTCGTCGAGGCGGCCGGAGACGAGCACTTCACCGGCCTGCTGGCCGACCCGTCCCCACTCGAGGCGATGCCGTTCTTCTTCCCTGGTTTCATGGGCGTGCGGACCAGGTTCTTCGACGAGTACTTCACCGCGGCCACGGGCGAAGGGGTGGGGCAGGCGGTGATCGTGGCAGCCGGACTGGACGCGCGGGCGTACCGCCTGGACTGGCCGCCGGACGTGACGGTCTTCGAGGTCGACCAGCCGAAGGTACTGGACTTCAAGTCCGGCGTGCTCGACGCGCACGGTGCCCGGCCGAAGGTCGCTCGCCTGCCCGTCGCGGTCGACCTTCGCGAGGACTGGCCTGCCGCGCTGGAGGCGGCGGGCTTCGACCCGGGCAGGCAGTGCGCCTGGTCGGCCGAGGGTCTGTTGCCATACCTGCCGGGCGCAGCGCACGACGCGCTGTTCGAGCGGATCGACGGTCTCTCGGCCCCCGGCAGCCGGATCGCGCTCGACGGATTCGGAAATGCGACGGACGTGCGACGGTTCCTTGCGTTGCGGGACAAGTACTTCGGGGGCAAGCCCTTCGGAGACGTCGACGTCGAGGCGTTGTTCTACGACGACGAACGGGCCGACCCGGCGCAGTGGCTGACCGAGCACGGATGGACCGTGCGGCGGTTCAGTCCGGTCGAACTCACCACGGCCTACGGTGTCGAGGTCCCGGATCTACCCGACGACCTCGTGGAACTGGCGCAGACACCCGCGTACCTGACGGCCACGAAATAGCGACGGGTCACACCCGCGGCCGGGCCGCTCGTACGGTCGCGGCGACCGCCCCGAGACGGGCCGCCCGGATGGTCGACCAGAGCGGCCGGAGGGTCTCCTCGCGCGCCGCAACGCCTGCGGCGGTCTGCGCCCGGACCCCGGTCTCGCCCGCGACGGTGAGGATCGCGGCGACCTGGTCGGCGGTGTCGAAGATGCGCAGCGCGCGATCGGGAGTGGAGTCGGGGTAGCTGTGGTGCGAGAATTCCTCGACCGCCTCGGCGACGCGGGCGCGAGGGTCGCGGTCGTCGCCCGCGAAACCGCCGCGCATCGACGCGAGCGTGTCGGCGGCCTCGCGGACGGCGCGGCGCATCTCGAACTCGGCCTCACCCAGCCCCATCTGTTCGACGGGCTGCGGGATGGTCGGCACCGGGAACACCGTCCAGCGCAGCACATCCGGCCCCTCCACGGTCGGAACGATGCCGATCCCCTGCCTGCCGGGCGCGCCGACCAGGATGCCTTCCTCGGCGTGGATGGCTGCAGCGGCGAATTCGGTGCCGGTCGGCAGTCCGCGGACATCGCCAGGTGCAGGCAACACGAGGGTGAGCTGGGTGTCGGGATCCTCGGTGCCGAGCCTGCGGGCGATCCGCATCAGCACGATCGGTCCGTTGTCCTGGAGTTGCGGCCATGGCAGGTCAAGGCGCAGTGCCACCTCGGCATCGCCCGCCCCCACCAGGTGCATGGGCGCCCAGGACTGGACGGCGTCGATGACGTCGTCCGGGGAGCTGGTGCCGGCGAGCCAGGCGGCGGCCCACACGGTGAAGGTGGTGCTGGGACAGGACACGGTATTCCAGCATAGGTCGGCGTGGCGGGCGGCGACCAACCGAATCGGTGTCCTAGCGTTGGCGACCGTGAGTTCACGCGACATGTACGGCGGAAACATCTTCTCCGGCCACACCCGTAGCCGACGACCGGAGTACCCGAAGGTCCCCGCGGACAAGGGGCTCGTGGTCGAGGACTCGGCGACCGGCTATTGCGGCGCCGTGGTCGGCATGGAGAAGACGTACGACGGCGATTACGTCCGTCTCGAGGACGCGCGACGCCAGACGCGACTGTTCGCGATGCGTGAGGCGGCCTTCCTGATCGACGGCAAGCCGGTGACCCTGGTGCGGCCGACCGCTGCGAAGAAGCCGGCCGCGGCCACCCGGTCCGCGTCCGGTTCGACCCGGGTGGAGGGGCTCAAGGCGCGCACCGCCCTACCCAGCCGGATCTGGGTGGAGGGCATCCACGACGCCGCGCTCGTCGAGCGGGTCTGGGGCCATGACCTGCGGGTGGAGGGCGTCGTCGTCGAGCACCTGGAGGGACTCGACAACCTGGCCGACCGGCTGGCCGAGTTCCGGCCGGGACCGGGCCGCAGGGTGGGCGTGCTCGCCGACCATCTGGTGGAGGGCTCGAAGGAGTCCCGGATGACGCAGAACGTCGGACCGCACGTGCTGGTCACCGGGCATCCGTACATCGACGTGTGGGAGGCGGTGCGGCCCAAGGCGGTCGGCATCGCCGCGTGGCCGAAGATCCCTCGCGGCCAGGACTGGAAGACGGGAATCTGCCGGGAGCTGGGCTGGGGGACCCCGCAGGACGGGTGGCGCCGCGTCTACGGTGCCGTGTCCAGCTTCCGCGACCTGGAGTCGCCGCTGATCGGCGCGGTGGAGCGGCTGGTCGACTTCGTCACCGCCGCGGACTGACCCCGCCGCGGACTGACCCCGCCGTCGTTTCCCGGGCTGCACTCGAGGGGAACTCTGGTTAGATGGTGTTGTGGCAGCACTTGTCTGGCTGATAGCAGGGGTTTTGCTGGCCGCCGCGGAGGCATTGTCGGGGGATTTCTTCCTGCTGATGTTGGCAGGCGGCGCCTTTGCCGCGGCCGGGGTCAGTGCGGTGACCGACTGGCCGGTGTGGATCGACGCGGTGGTGTTCGGCGTGGTGTCGCTCGCGCTCGTGGTCGGGGTGCGGCCCGCGTTGCTGCGCCGCTTCGCGAAGCCGCCGCTGCTGCCGACCAACGTCGAGGCGCTGACGGGCAAGCACGCGCTGGTGCTCGAGGAGGTTGCCGAGCACGCCGGCCAGATCAAGCTCGGGGGCGAGGTGTGGACCGCCCGCCCGCTCGACAGCTCCGATGTGTATCCGCCGGGGACGACCGTGACCGTGATGGAGATTGACGGCGCGACCGCCGTCGTATGGAGGGGACCGTAAATGGCCGCATTGATCGTTCTTGCCGTCATCGTGCTGCTGGTGGTGATCGTGGTGGCGAAGTCGGTCGCCCTGGTCCCGCAGGCGGAGGCGGCAGTCATCGAGCGGCTCGGCCGCTACGCGAGGACGGTGTCCGGCCAGCTGACCTTCCTGGTGCCGTTCGTCGACCGGATCCGGGCCAAGGTCGACCTGCGCGAGCGAGTGGTGTCCTTCCCGCCGCAGCCGGTGATCACCCAGGACAACCTGACCCTGAACATCGACACCGTCGTCTACTTTCAGGTCACCAACCCGCAGGCCGCGGTGTACGAGATCAACAACTACATCGTCGGCGTGGAGCAGCTGACCACCACGACGCTGCGCAACGTGGTCGGCGGCATGACCCTCGAGGAGACACTGACCTCGCGCGATTCGATCAACGGGCAGCTCAGGGGGGTGCTGGACGAGGCCACCGGCCGCTGGGGGCTGCGCGTGGCCCGCGTCGAGCTCAAGAGCATCGATCCGCCGCCGTCGATCCAGGAGTCGATGGAGAAGCAGATGAAGGCGGACCGCGAGAAGCGGGCGATGATCCTCACGGCCGAGGGCCACCGCGAATCCGCCATCAAGACGGCGGAGGGCGACAAGCAGTCGCGGATCCTCGCGGCGGAGGGCGCCAAGCAGGCGTCGATCCTCAGCGCGGAGGGCGAGCGGCAGTCCCGGATCCTGCGTGCGCAGGGCGAGCGGGCCGCGAAGTACCTGCAGGCACAGGGTCAGGCGAAGGCGATCGAGAAGGTGTTCGCGGCCATCAAGGCGGGTAAGCCTACGCCGGAACTGCTTGCGTACCAGTACCTTCAGACCCTGCCGCAGATGGCGCAGGGTGATGCGAACAAGGTGTGGCTGGTGCCGAGCGACTTCGGGGATGCGCTGAAGGGCTTCGCGCGGACCCTCGGGGCGCCAGGGGAGGACGGGGTTTTCCGGTACGAGCCCAGCCAGGCTCAGGAGGATCTGCCGAAGCCGGAGGACGACTCGGCGGAGGTCGCCGACTGGTTCGAGACGAAGTCGGACCCGACCGTCGCGCGCGCGGTCGCGGCGGCGGAAGCCGTTGCGCGCCAACCCGTCGACACCTCGCTGGTGCCCGAGCACCAGCTCGAGCGCCACGAGGCGAGCGAGCTGCCTGCCGGCCCGGCGGATCCGGGCGGGCAGCTGCCGCCCGCGTAGTCGTAGGCGCTCGCTCAGGGGGTGTGCGCGGGCCGACCGACGACCGATGCGACCACGGCGAGGACGGATGCCGCGAGACGCTCGGTCTGGTCGGTCCGGATGCAGTGCAGCACCATGTCGGGGTTGATGCTGGCCAGCATGACCCTGGCCAGCATCTCGGCGTCGAGATCGGGTCGGGCCTCCGCGAGCAGCGCGGCGATGTGCCCGTACCAGAATTCGTGAATCGCCTCGGTCTGCGCGTCGGCGGTCGCGTTGTCGAAGGCGATCATCAGCTCGACGTTGTCCACGACCAGCCGGAACATCGCGTCGAAATATGCGAGCAGCCTGTCGTCTGCTGGCGCGCCGGGGCCGAGCGGCGGCTCGCCGCTGATGACGGCGTCGCGAAGGTGGTGCGCGCGCTCGACAACAAGGGCCCGCATCAGTCCGGCGCGGTTGCCGAACCGGTGGAAGACGGTTCCCTTGCCGACACCTGCCGCTGCCGCGATCTGCTCGATCGAGACATTCTCGGCGCCGAACTCGCTGAGGAGGGCATCGGTCGCCTCGAGGATCGCGCGACGGTTACGGACGGCGTCGCTGCGCTCCCGTGTTGATTCGTTACCCACCCGTGTACCTCCATTGACAAGTTGACCGACGGTCCATAACGTGACCGTTGTCCGGTAACTGGACCGGCGGTCAAATTAGGGGGAGTCGATGCGGGCAATAGTAATGACATCGGTTGGGGGACCCGACGTGCTCGTCGAGCGGGACGTGCCCGCGCCGGAGCCTGCGGTCGGGGAGGTGGTGATCCGAGCCGAGGCGATCGGGGTCCATTTCGCCGAAACGCAGCTCCGCTCAGGCATCTTCCCGTCGCCGATCGTCCCCCCGTTCGTTTTCGGGGGCGAGGCGGCGGGAACGGTCGTCGAGGTGGGTGAGGGCGTCGACCGGGGCATGATCGGCACACGGGTGATCGCGATGACCGATGGCACGGGCGCCTACGCCGAGCGCGTGGTGGCCGCGGCCGCCGCGACGGTCTTGGTTCCCGACGGGCTTTCGTTGGCGGACGCGGTGGCGGTGGCGGTGCCGGGTGCGGTGGCGTTGACGCTGCTGCGTGCTGCTGGCCTGCGGGGTGGGGAAGTGGTGCTCGTGGAGGCCGCCGCGTCGGGCGTCGGCGCCTACCTGACCCAGTTGGCAGGAGAGTTCGGTGCGGCGCGGGTCCTCGCCACCGCGGGCACCGGCGACAAGCGCGAACGGGCGCGCTCGTTCGGCGCCGACGACGTGGTCGATCATTCCGGACCGGATTGGCCGGGCCGCGTGCGGGAGGTCCTCGGTGGTGCGACCCTCGACGTCGTCTTCGAGTCGGTCGGCGGCGAGTCCGCGGCCCAGCTCCTGGATCTGATGACCCCGCTGGAGGGCCGAATGCTGTGCTACGGGTTGCTGAGTGGCCGGCCTGCCGCCGTGGGGCCAGTGGACCTGATGCAGCGAGGGCTCACGCTCACGGGCTGCAGCGGGCCCGCGTGGCTGGGGCGTGTCGCGGCGGCCAGAGCAGAGATCCTCGAGCGTGCGGCCGCTGGAACCGTCACGCCCGTTGTCGACTCGGTTCTTCCCCTCGGCGACGCCGCGCTGGCGCACGAGAAGATCGAGAAGCGGGTCGCGACGGGGAAGGTGATCCTGGCGCCGACCGTCAGGTGCTCCAGCGATTAAGTGATGAGCCCCTTGGCGACCCCGCACACCGCCACCGCCCACAGCACGCTGGTGAAGGTGCCGATGATGAACTGTTCGGACGCGTGGGGTTCGCGCAGTTCGGGGTAGCGCGCGAGGCCCTTGACCGCGAGCACGATCGCGAGGCCCTCGGGCCAGCCGGCCAGGATGGCCACCGCGACGGCGGTGCGCTCGAGTACACCGATGATCCGGCCGCCGTAGAGCGGACCCTTCTCGGGCGTCGGTCCCGCGTCCTCCTGGCGCTTGGCGATGCGAAATGCCGCGCGTACCAACGGCGCTCCGCCGGTGGCGGCCGCAAGCACCGCGAGCACCAGGGTGGCGCCGAGTGCGAATCCGGTGACGGGCCGGGTCGCCGTTGCGGCGAGTGCGGCGCCGCCGAGGGCGAGCGTCGTGACGGTCGGGCTGATCCACGGCCGGATCCGGCCGCCGGCGAGCACCACAGGGCACAGCGCGGCGAGGCCGAGCAGGACCAGGGCGAGCGTGGTCATCGGGCCGCCTCCTGGAGTAGTCGCCCGGCGAGGGTGCGTCCGGCGCACTCCGCCTGCCATCCGGCCACGGCCAACCGCTGCGAGACGGCCTGCTTGCTGATGCCGAGTCGCTCCGCGGCCTCGGCCTGGGTGAGTCCCTCCCTCATCGCGGCGACCGCGTCCCGGCCCGGCTCGGACCGCCTCGACATGAGCGCCGACACCAGCATGAGCGCGGCTTCCGCGTCGGCGGCGGACGCGGTGTCGGGGCCGGTGACGGCGATCGAGCCGGGCAGGTTCTTGGCCCGATCGACCGCGTCCCTCGCGGCCTCGTAGGCAGGCCCGCGGCCGGCTCGGGTGCTGGCGGGCAGGGGGCTCTCGACGGGGCCGATGCCGATCCCCACGCTCCAGTACCCGCGTGCCGCCAGTTCGAGTGCGAGGTCGACGACCAGGTCGGCCCGGTCCGCCACGGCCTGCACCTCGTCGCCCGCGGTTCGCTCGAAGGGACGCAGCAACGGTGCGTCCGCGAACTCGTGCAGGAGCGGATCGACGCGGTCCACGTCGCGGCGGCTGCCGCGCTGGTCGACCGTCATGACGAACATCTGTCAAGGCTAGGAACTAGATTTTATGAAGTCAAGGTTCTTCACTTGACGAGTCGTGGTCTAGCGCGCGGGCTTGACCTCGGTGCTGTCGCTCGGGGTCGGCACGCCCATTCGGGCGTCCAGCACCAGGCCGATGACGCCGACGGCGATGCAGGCAGCGGAGAAGGCGAGCAGCGCCGGGTTGGTGTCGCCGCCGAGGGCGTTGCCGAGCACCACGACACCGATGGTGCCGGGCAGCACCCCGGCAAGGGTGGCGAGCATGTAGGGCAGGAGCCGGACCGACGACACGCCGCTGCAGTAGTTGATCACCGAGAACGGAACCGCGGCGATCAGCCGCAGCGACCCCACGGCCAGCCAGCCCCGCCGGGCGAGCCGATCGTCGATCGCCTGGATCGCCGGGTGGGTCATCCGCGACGCGAACGCGTCACGTCCGACGGCGCGCACGAGCAACAGCGCCAGCACGGCGCTGACGGTGGTCGCGGCGACAGCGATCAGGATCCCGGTCGCGGCGCCGAACAGCACCCCGGCGCTGAGGGTGAAGACGGTGCGCGGGACCGGGGCGACCGTGACGAGGGCGTGCACGGCGAAGAACACCAGCGGGAAGGCGGGGCCGATGGAGCGCGACCACTCCCGAACCTGCTCGATGGACGGATGCGGGACGATCAGCGCGGCGATCAGCAGCGCGGCGGCGACCAGCAGCCCCGCGATCAGCTTCGGATCACGAAGGTGCCTGGTCACGTTCGCCAAGAGTACCCGCGGCCGTACGCGGTGCCCGGTCTCCCGGCGTGGCGCGGCGGCAGGTGACCGTCGCGACCCCGCATTCGCGGCCGTCGGCGTCCGTGCACGTGACCCGGCTGACGACCACCCGGCGCCCGGCCCGCAGCACCTCGGCCTCGAAGACGGCCGGGCGGTCGAGCGGCACGGTCCGGAAGAAGTTGATCCGCAGGGAACTGGTGTCCATGGCGCCCGCCGACCCGGCCGCCGCCGCGTTGCCCGCGAGATCGTAGGCGCAGGCCTGCACGCCGCCGTGCATGACACCGAGCGCGTTCGCGAGCGACCGGTTCGGTGGCACGGTCAGCCGCGCGCCGCGGTCGGTCCGTTCGAGGGTGCCGCCGATCGCCTTCAGCGGCGTCGTCGAGGTCGGCACGGAATTGCTTGCCGGTTCGAGCGGGCGGTCGTCGCGGGATTGCTGGACGCCGTCGATGAAGTTGCCCCAGGCCGTGCCGGTGGCGACCAGTTCGCCGGTGGCGTCGAACACCCGAACCGAAGCCATCGCGCCGTCCTCGCCGCGGGTCTCGAGCCTGCCCTCGGCGGTCAGGTGCGACCCGGTCCAGCCGGTCGGCCGGACGAAGTCGACTGACAGGTCTGCGCTGACCAGTCCCGCCCGATCGCCGCGTCGCTCGTACATGGTGAAACCAAGGCAGTCGTCGAGGAGCACCCCGAGCGAGGCGGTCTCGCCGTGCGATTCGGGCGCGCCCAGGTCCATCGTCATCCGGTTCACCTCGCCTGCGCGGGTGGCAGGGCTGACCCGGAACAGGGCCTGCGGCGTCCTCCGCTCGGCGCCCGTCCTGAGGTTCGCAATGCTCATTGGGTGGAGGTTACCGAAGGATAGGTGATCCAGGCGATAGTGGCCGAAAGGGTGCGGCTAGCATCACAGAAACAATGACTGTGTCCGAATATGGAGAGGAAGCAGACACCGTGTCACAAGCTCCTGTGTCACACGCTTCACAGGCCGAGGACGCTGCACGCGACTACGCGAAGTGGCAGAAGGCTGTGGCCGCGGTGCTGGCGAAGGCCCGCAAGGTCGATGTGGCTGACATGCCCGCCGAGCCCGAGCGGCTGCTCGACACCACCACATACGACGGTGTGACCGTTGCGCCGCTGTACACGCGCCGCGACGAGACCCCCGAAACCACCCTCCCGGGGGAGTTCCCCTTCATCCGAGGCCGGGACGCCCACCGCGACGTGAATCGCGGCTGGCTCGTCAGCGCTGGATTCGGTGCGGGAGAGGCTGATCCGAAGGTCGTCAACCAGGCGATCCTGGACGGGCTCGAGAACGGCATCAGCGCGATCTGGCTCAGCGCGGGCGGCGGCGACGTGCCCGCGGCCGCGGTGGCGCAGGCCCTGGACGGGGTGCTGCTCGATCTGGCGCCGCTGACCCTCGACGCCGGCGCCGAGACGGCCGCCGCCGCGGAGGCGGTGCTGACGCTGCTCGACGAGCGCGCGGCCGCAGGCGACGGCGTGACGGATCGCTCGGCGGTCACGGTCGGTTTCGGTGCCGCACCGCTGACCAGTGCCTTCTCGGGTCGCGGCGACATCGACCTGGCCGCAACCGTCGCCCTGGCGCAGGCCGCGGCGGGCCGGGCCGAGACGGTCCGCGCCATCACCGTCGACGGCACCGCGTTCCACAACGCGGGCGCGAGCGACGCCGAGGAACTGGGTGCGGCGATCGCGGCCGGACTGGAGTACCTGCGCGCGCTCACGGGTGCGGGCGTCACGATCTCGGCGGCCCTCGGCCAGATCGAGTGCCGGTTCTCCGCCACCGACGACCAGTTCCAGACGATCGCGAAGTTCCGTGCGGCTCGGCAGCTCTGGGCCCGTATCGCGCAGGTCTGCGGGGCCTCCGAGTTCGGCGGTGCGCCGCAGCACGCGGTCACCTCGGCGGCGATGATGACCCAGCGTGACCCGTGGGTGAACATGCTCCGCACCACCCTCGCGGCCTTCGGCGCCGGCGTCGGTGGGGCCGACGCGGTGACCGTGCTGCCCTTCGACGCCGCGGTGCCCGAGGGCACGCTCGAGACGTCGAAGTCGTTCGGGGCCCGCATCGCCCGCAACACCCAGCTGCTGCTGCTCGAGGAGTCCCACCTCGGCCGGGTGCTCGACCCCGGTGCCGGGTCCTGGTACGTCGAGGACCTCACCGCCGCCATCGCGGCGGGTTCGTGGGAGTTCTTCCAGCAGATCGAGGCCGACGGCGGCTACGCGGCCGCGCTCGAGTCCGGTCTGATCGCGGACCGGATCGCGGCCACCCGCGCCGCCCGTGAGTCGGACATCGCGCACCGCAAGACCGCGGTGACCGGGGTCAACGAGTTCCCGAATCTCGACGAGAAGCCGCTGCCGCTTGACGCGCAGTCGCCGCTCGCCGAGGTCGCCCGGTACGGAGCCGCCTTCGAGGCGCTGCGGGACCGGTCGGACAAGTACCTGGCGGACAACGGATCCCGGCCGAAGGTGTTCCTCGCCGCGCTCGGCCCGGTGGCCGAGCACAACGGTCGCACCACCTTCGCCTCGAACCTGCTCGCCTCGGGCGGCATCGAGGCCGTGAACCCGGGCACCCTCGACCTGGCCACCGTGGCAGGCATCGTGCGCGAGGCAGGCACCACCGTCGCGGTGCTCTGCGGCACCGACAAGCGGTACGTCGCCGACGGCGTCCCCGCGGTGGACGCGCTGCGCGCGGCCGGGATCACCACCGTGCTGCTGGCCGGCCCGGAGAAGACCTTTGCCGAGGCGGAAGGCCAGGACCGTCCCGACGGATTCCTCACCGCCCGCATTGATGCGGTGTCGGCGCTCGCCGACCTGCTCGACACCCTGGGAGTGAAATGACCACCCGCGAGGTCAAGCACGTGATCGGCAGCTTCGCCGACGTGCCGCTGACGGACCCGGATTTCCCCGCGCCGCAGGCGCCGACCGCCGACCAGGTCGCCGCGCACGTCGCCGAGGCGGCGGCCGCCAACAACTACACCGCCGACGAGGTGGTGTGGTCAACGCCCGAGGGCATCGACGTCAAGCCGGTGTACACGAGGGCGGACCGCGACGAGGCCCAGTCCGAGGGCTACCCCCTCGACAGCTTCCCCGGCGCGGCCCCGTTCCTGCGCGGGCCGTACCCGACGATGTACGTCAACCAGCCCTGGACCATCCGCCAGTACGCCGGGTTCTCCACCGCGGCCGAGTCCAACGCCTTCTACCGCCGCAACCTGGCCTCCGGGCAGAAGGGCCTGTCGGTCGCCTTCGACCTCGCGACCCACCGCGGCTACGACTCCGATCACCCGCGCGTGCAGGGCGACGTCGGAATGGCCGGTGTGGCCATCGATTCCATCCTCGACATGCGTCAGCTCTTCGACGGCATCGACCTCTCGCAGGTGTCGGTGTCGATGACGATGAACGGCGCGGTGCTGCCGATCCTCGCGCTCTACGTGGTGGCAGCGGAGGAGCAGGGCGTCACGCCCGACCAGCTGGCCGGAACCATTCAGAACGACATTCTGAAGGAGTTCATGGTCCGTAACACCTACATCTACCCGCCGAAGCCGTCGATGCGGATCATCTCCGACATCTTCGCCTTCACCAGCGCGAAGATGCCGAAGTTCAACTCGATCTCCATCTCCGGTTACCACATCCAGGAAGCCGGGGCGACCGCCGACCTGGAGCTGGCGTACACCCTCGCCGACGGCGTCGAGTACATCCGGGCCGGCCTCGACGCGGGCATGGACATCGACGCGTTCGCGCCTCGCCTGTCGTTCTTCTGGGCCATCGGCATGAACTTCTTCATGGAGGTCGCCAAGCTGCGCGCGGGCCGCCTGCTGTGGAGCGAGCTGGTCGCGAAGTTCGACCCGAAGTCGAGCAAGTCGCTGTCGCTGCGCACCCACTCGCAGACCTCCGGGTGGTCGCTCACCGCGCAGGACGTGTTCAACAACGTCGCGCGTACCTGCGTCGAGGCGATGGCGGCGACCCAGGGCCACACCCAGTCGCTGCACACCAACGCGCTCGACGAGGCCATCGCGCTGCCGACCGACTTCTCGGCCCGTATCGCCCGCAACACCCAGCTGCTGCTGCAGCAGGAGTCGGGCACCACGCGCCCGATCGACCCGTGGGGCGGCTCGAACTATGTCGAGTGGCTCACCCACGAGCTCGCGAACCGCGCCCGCGCGCACATCGCCGAGGTCGAGGCGGCAGGCGGCATGGCGCAGGCCATCGGCGAGGGCATCCCGAAGCTCCGCATCGAGGAGGCCGCGGCCCGCACGCAGGCCCGCATCGACTCGGGCAGGCAGCCGCTGATCGGCGTCAACAAGTACGTGCCCGACGAGCCGGACAGCATCGAGGTGCTCAAGGTCGACAACACGAAGGTGCGTGCCGAGCAGCTCGCCAAGCTCGAGCGCCTGCGCGCCGAGCGCGACGAGGCGGCCACGCAGGCCGCGCTCGCCGAGCTGACCAGGGCTGCCTCCTCCACCGAGGGTGGCATGGAGAACAACCTGCTGGCCCTCGCCGTGAACGCGGCCCGCGCCAAGGCCACCGTCGGCGAGATCTCCGACGCGCTGGAGAAGGTGTACGGGCGTCATCAGGCCGAGATCCGGACCATCAGTGGTGTGTACCGGGACGAGGCCGGAAAGGCGGAGAACATTTCCACCGCAACGGAACTCGTCGAGAAGTTCGCGGAGGCCGAGGGTCGCCGCCCGCGTATCGTCGTCGTGAAGATGGGCCAGGACGGCCACGACCGCGGCCAGAAGGTGATCTCCACCGGCTTCGCGGACATCGGATTCGACGTCGACGTGGGACCGCTGTTCCAGACCCCCGAGGAGGTCGCCCAGCAGGCGGCCGACGCCGACGTCCACATCGTCGGTGTGTCCTCCCTCGCCGCCGGACACCTCACCCTGGTGCCTGCGCTGCGGGAGGCCCTCGCCGCGGTCGGTCGCTCCGACATCATGATCGTGGTCGGCGGCGTCATCCCGCCCGGCGACTTCGACGAGCTGTACGAGGCCGGCGCCGCGGCGATCTTCCCGCCCGGCACGGTCCTCGCGGACGCCGCGATCGGTCTGCTGCAGAAGCTGTCGGAACAGTTGGGGCACGATCTGAGTGCCAGCTGACAGGCCTGCCCTCGATCTGACGGCCCTCGGCGATGCCGTGCTCGCGAACAAGCGCGCACAGCTCGCGAAGGCCATCACGCTGGTCGAATCGACCAGGGCCGACCACCGGGAGCAGGCGCAGCAGCTGCTGCTGCGCCTGCTCCCGCACGCGGGCGGCGCGATCCGGGTCGGCATCACCGGTGTCCCGGGGGTGGGCAAGTCGACCACCATCGAGGCGCTCGGCATGCACCTGCTCGAGCTCGGTCACAAGGTGGCGGTGCTCGCGGTCGACCCGTCGTCGACCAGGACCGGCGGCTCGATCCTTGGCGACAAGACCCGGATGCAGAACCTGTCGGTGCAGCCGAATGCGTACATCCGGCCGTCCCCGACCTCGGGCACGCTCGGCGGTGTCGCCAAGGCCACCCGCGAGACGATGGTGCTGCTCGAGGCCGCCGGCTACGACGTGATCCTGGTCGAGACCGTCGGCGTCGGGCAGTCCGAGGTGACCGTGGCGAACATGGTCGACACGTTCACCTTCCTCACGCTCGCCAGAACGGGCGATCAGCTCCAGGGCATCAAGAAGGGCGTGCTGGAGCTGGCCGACATCGTGACGGTGAACAAGGCCGACGGCAAACACGCGATCGAGGCCAAGGCCGCGGCGCGCGAACTCGCTGGGGCCCTGCGGTTGATCTACCCGCACGACGCGCTGTGGAAGCCGCCGGTGCTGACCATGAGCGCGCTGGAAAACGTTGGCGTGGACAAGTTCTGGGACACCGTGCTCCGGCATCGGAAGGTGCTGGGCGATGCGGGGGAGCTCGAGGCCAAGCGTCACCAGCAGCAGGTGGACTGGACCTGGTCGATGGTGCACGACCAGCTGCTGCGCCGGCTCGAGACCGACGCCGAGGTCAAGGCGATCCGCCACGATGTCGAGCAGCAGGTGCGGGACGGCTCGCTGACCGCGGCGCTGGCCGCGCATCAGATCCTGGACGCCTTCGACAGTTAGGCGGTGCGGCCCGCATCGTCGAATCCTGGCTGACAACCCGGGTCGTGCCTGTCGCGACCCGGGTTGTCACCTGTCTGTACCATGTCGGTGCCTCTGCGGTTTGCTGAACGGAGTTTGTGTGGCACAGAAGGATTGGCAGTGGACTCGTCCGTTGTGACATCGCGGGGCGATGCCGACGCGGCCGCGTCACGCGGTGGTCGGACCCGATTCAGAACCGCGCTCGCCACGACCGGGCTGCTCGCCGCGGTCGCAAGCGCAATGGTGGTGCCGCCGTTGCTTGCGCACTCGACCGCCGATCAGCTCGACCGGTTGTCCGAATCGGACGAAGTCGAGGAATCCGCCGCATCCTCGGAGATCACCTTCCCCGAGGGTGTGGGGAGTTCTGCCGGCCTGATGGCACTCGCCGCCGCCTACACACAGGCAGGCAAGCCGTATCGATGGGGCGGAACCGGGCCCGACGCGTGGGACTGTTCGGGCCTCGTGCAGTGGGCATTCGGGCAGGCCGGAGTGGATCTGCCGCGGGTGAGCGAGGATCAGGCGCTGGCAGGCGAACCGATTCCGGTCGAGGCGATGGCTCCCGGCGACGTGATCACCTTCCGTAATGCCGCCGACCACGTTGGCATCTACGCGGGTTTCGGGCAGGTGTTCAACGCATACGACGAGGATGTCCCGATCGGCTTGACCGGGCTCGCCGACCTGCCACCCATCCACAACGTGCAACGCTTCTGAGCTACGCGTCAGCGCTGCAGCGCTGACGCGACGAGATCGTGTCCGAGGTCGTATCGGATGCCGTCCGGGTTCACCAGGCCCGGTCCGCTGTACCAGGATTCGTCGGCCTCCGGGTGGGGGCCGACCAGGCCGACGCGGCCACTGCCGTAGGGGCTGACGACGGCAGCGACGGTGTCGTTCGGGTACCGGGCGAGCACCGTGGCACCGATCGCGCCCCAGTCGTCACCGGGCACCCTGAACACCGCGCCGTCCTGGAAGAACAGGTGACGTCGCTCATCGCGCCACGTCACCTCCACGACGGTGTCCTCGGTGTCGTCGACGGTGGCCTCGTCGGTTCCGATGTACTGCCGTACCCGCCCAGGGAACAGGTTGTAGCCCGGGTCGGCGCCCGCGAGATAGGCGCCGAGGCAGAAGCCGAGGTAGGTGCCGCCCGACGCCACCCACTCACGCAGGTGTGGCGCGTAGCCCCGCACGCGGCGCCACGCGGGGTCGAGGGTGCCGCCGCCCGGTTGTGCGTAGAGCGTTGCGCCCGCGAGGGATTCGGGTGTGACATCGACCTCTTCGTCGGGACCGCAATACACCGGACGCAACGGTGTCGGGGCCGACTCGAGCAAGCGAGCCACGGACTCGGCGCATCCGGCACACGTCGCGGGACCGCGGTACACGAGTGCGACGGGGCGGTCGTCCCCGAGCAGCCGCGGAAGGCCGACGGCGGCGGCCGCGCCGATTGCGCCGGCACCGGCCGCTCCGATCAGGAAACGCCGCCGCGTCACCCGGCCCGCGGTTCGGCTCACCTGCGGCCTCCCCTGGACTCGACGGCCCGGCGGACCCGGGTGGTCACGGCGGTGACGAGACCCTCGAGGGGGCCGCGACCGGCGGTCGCGCGCCAGGCGAGTGCCACGACGCAGATCACCAGGACCTGCCGCAGGTAGCCCTCCGTGGCGTCGTACATGTCGAAGTCGGAGTTGATGAACATGATGTGGCCGACGTAGACGGTCAGTGACATCGTGCCGACGGCAACCAGTGGCGCGGTGACGATGTTGACGGCACGAGCCAGGGGCGGCCGGCCGATCCGGAACAGCAGCAGGCACAGGCCGAGGACCAGGAGCGAGCTGCCAATGGTGTTCATCAGGTCCAGCGAGGTGCCGGTGTGCGGGCCGTTGACCCCCAGCCACCACCAGGTGTCGGTGGGCACGGTGCCGTCGGAGCCGAACGCGAGGACTTCCGCGAGGGTGTCGGGATCGGTGATCGCCTCGAGTCGGTTCAGGCCGTCGAACGGGTGTAGCACCATCCAGGACAGGGTGGCGGATAGAGAGACGAGCAGCGCGCCGAAACCGGTGAGCCAGGCGTTGATCCGGAGAGACGAGAGGTCGAGCCGTCCCACCACGATGCCCACCAGCACGTAGGTCATCCACACGACCACCGGGAACTCACCGGTGAAGAGCAGATTGGCCAGCGACTCGATCGGCTTGACCAGCACTGTCTCCCAGGACAACTGCCGGGTGAACGGCTCGGGGAGGTGAGGGCGCACGAGCTGGCTGAGCGCGGGCATCAGCGCGGCGGACGCCACGGCCAGCACCGCCAGTGTGCGGGTGCCCAGATACACCAGGGGCACAGCGAGCAGGAACATGACGGCGTAGTAGGGAAGGATCACCACCCCGTAGTCGATCTCGGTGTATCCCAACGACAACCCGATCAGCCCGAGCATCCCGGCGCGGGCGACCAGCGACGCGGCGGTGCCGCGAGACTGCGGCCCGCGCGGCAGGCGGCGACGACCGGACAGAAAGGCGATCGCGACTCCGGCCAGCACCGCGAACATCGCCGATGCGTGTCCGGCCGAGAGGCTGTACGACATGGTCGGGTTGCCGTCGGCGTCGTAGTCGTCCAGTGAGTGCACAGCGATCATGCCGAGCACGGCCAGGCTGCGGGCCAGATCGATGCCGCGCAGGCGGATCCGCCGCCGTGCGGGGGTGGCGGCAACGGGAGTGTCGGTCAGTGTCGTCATGTCAGCTCATCACCGCGTCGATCAGGTCGAGGCCGGCGACGGTGCCGACGCCGGCCGGGGTGGGCAGTCCGGAATCGGCGAACCAATCGGCGTCGGCTTCCGGGTGCGGGCCGACGACCCCGACACGCCCTGCACCGAAGCGGGCGGTGAGCGCGGCGACCTGGCCGTTCGCGTACGCGGCCAGCACGTACATGCCGGGCGGAAAGTACTGCGGCAGTTCGAAGGTCGGGCCGTCCTGGAAGTACATCGGCTGCGGACGGCCCCGCCACCGCACATCGACGACGGTGGCCTCGGGTCCGGCGACCTCGGATCGCTCGGTGGAGATGTAACGGTCGGCGTCTCCTGGGAGGAGATCGAAGCCGGGCGTGGCGCCTGCGAGGTACCCGCCGAGACAGAACCCCAGGTAGCGACCGCCGCCTGCGACGTACTCGCGGACCGTGTCCCGATGTCGACGCATCCGCCGCCAGGCGGGGAGCAGTTCGTCACCGCCCGGTTGGGCGTAGACGGCCGCGGACCGCAGGACGTCGGGTGCGAGCGGCAGGTCCTCGCCGGGGCCCACGTAGCGGATGTCGAAGTTCCACCGGCTGCGCGCGAGCAGTGCGGCCACGGACTCAGCGCAACCGGGCAGTGTTGCGCCGCCACCGCGGTACACCAGGGCGAGGGGGCGGTGGTACGAGTGCCTCACGCATGCACCGCCTGCGCCGGGACGCCTTCCCACCGGGTGTTGGCCGGCAGTTCGTCGCCCTTCATCAGCAGGGACAGGGCGCCGAGTTCGGCGTGCTCACCGACGACCGCGTCGTAGAGCACCACTGCACGGGTGCCGACGGTCGCGCCCGCGCCGACGGTCACCGTCGACATCTTCATCACCCGGTCCTCGAACAGGTGCGTCTGCAGCGACACCCCGGCCCCGATCACCGCATCGTCGCCGACCTGCACCAGGTCGAACTCCGTGAGATAGGTGGTACCCATCCAGACCCGCCTGCCCATGCCTGCGCCGAACCAGCGCAGGATCATCGGCAGGAACGGGGTTCCGGTGAGCTGCCCCAGCAGTACCGGGACGGCCGCGGACTCGTACATGCCGGTGGCGAACTCGGACCGTCGTACGAACTTGGCCCACAGCGGCTCGACTCGCGGCCGGTAGGTGCCGACCAGGTTCTTCTTCACCGCCGCGGAGAACAGGACCACCCCGAGCGCCGTTGCCAGTGCGAGCAGCGGAGCAGAGAGGATCGTCCAGGTGAGGGTGCTGGCACGGGCTATCAGCGAGAGCCCGAGCAGATAGAAGTACAGGCTCACCCCGATCACCGTCGGCGGCAGCACGATCCGGAAGAACTCGATCCACCAGCGGTGGGCGACCACCGCTCGGCTCGGTGCGAACGTCTCCGTCTCGTCGAACTGACCGCTGTCCTGGCGGGCGGGCAGGTAGAACGCCGGATTGCCGAGCCACGAGGTGTCGGGCGGAACGCCCTCGGCAGGCGGGACGGTGAGCACGCCGACCAGTGAACCGTCGCCGGTGCGCATTCCACTCGGCAGTACCGCGGCGTTGCCGATGAACGCCCTGGTACCGATCTCGGTGGGGGCGAACGTCATCCTGCCGTTGCAGAACGTGCTGCCGCCGAGGCTTGCCATGTCGGCGACGAAGCTCTCCTCGCCGATGGTCAGCAGGTCGGGGTCGATGTGAGAGACGGTCGAGACCTCGGCGCCGCGGCCGACCTCGGCGCCGAGCAGGCGCAGCCACGGCACCGTGTAGAGGGTCGCGTAGAGGGTGTTCGTGTAGAGCAGGCTCATCTCGAAGAGCTTGTCGGTGGCCCATTTCCTGACGCCGAGCGCGGACGCCTCGGGGAAGGTACCGGTCGGCAGCGACGGCAGGATCAGCTTCTTGCCGAGCGCGACGACGGCACACACGCTGGCAACGTAGACGGCTCCGGAAGCCAGCGTCGCCAGCAACGAGGCGATCATCCCGTACTCGAGCAGCACCGCCCACACCAGCACCAGGCTCGGCACGATGGTCGCGATCGTCAGTGCCTCGAGGGTGAGCACACCGAATGCGGTGAACATCAGCAACTTCGGGGTCCACTCGGGTGCCGGCTCGTCCGCGGCCATCGTTTCGATGCGCGGGTCGAGGGTGCGCACCTGGCGCGGCGGCGAGCCGGACCAGCGGCTGTGCGCGGGGATCGTCGCGCCCTCCGCGAGCACGGACTGGTCGCCGAGCATCGCGCCGTCGCCGACGACGGCGCCCGGTTCGAGTGCGCAGTTCGAGGCGACGTATGCGTGCGCACCGACGACGATCGGCGCCACCACGACCTGGCGGCCGACCACCCGCCACGGCCGCACGTCGGTGTTCGTGCCGATCGAGGCCCCGGTGCCGACGGTGACCAGCGCGGGGAACGAAACGGTCGAGGTGCCGATGTGGGCACCCGCGCCCACCCGGGCGCCGAGGGCCCGCAGGAACGGAGCCATCAGCGGCGATCCGCTGAGTACCGGCATCGGCGCCAGCAGCATGAGGTGGTCGACCATCCACAGACGTAGATACGTTGCGCCCCAGAGTCGGTAGCGGCCGGGGCCGATCCCTGCGGACAGCGGCCGGATCGCGACGACCGGGACCACCCACCGCACCACCAGGTACGACGGAACGGTGGCGATCAGCAGGTCGACGAGGGCGTCGAACGACGGCTGACCGCCGTGGCGGACGTACACGATCGAGACCGGGATCGTCACCACGAGCAGGACGAGGAGGACGAACAGGGCCTGCAGCGCCCCGGCGCGTCGCACGGCCGTACTGCCGATCGGTTCGCCAACGGTGCGGTATGTCGGCGGGACAGGGGGGAGGGCGCCGCCGATTCCGATCAGTGTCGCGGCCATCGCACGAACGGTCGGCTGGGCGTACACGTCCCGGATGCCTGCAGTCGGGTGCATCCCGCTCTCGCGCAACCGCGTCACCAGCTGGGCCGCGGCGAGGGAGTGGCCTCCGAGCTCGGTGAAGAAGTCGGCCTCGACCGACACCTCGTCGTCGGGCAGGCCGAGCAGGCCGGCCCACAATCGGCGCAGGTCGTGCTCGACCGCGTTGGCCGCCGCGACGACGGGGCCGGTCGGCCCGGACAGCCGTCGACCGGTGGGAGCGGGCAGTCGGGGTCGGTCGACCTTGCCGCTCGGCATCATCGGCAGTTCGTCGACGACGTCGAGGAAGGTCGGCACCATGTAGTCCGGGAGCCGTCTCTGCAGCTCGTCGTGCACGCGGGCGATCAGTGCGGCTATCGCGGCGCCGCCTGCGGCTGCGCCGGGCATGAGCACCACCCACGAGGCGAGCTGCTCGACGTCGGCGACCGTGACCTTCGAGACGACCGCGCTGGCGACGTCGTCGTCGACGAGCAGAACGCTCTCGATCTCACCGAGATCGACGCGGTGCCCTCGGATCTTGATCTCGCTGTCGGCTCGACCGAGGTACTCGACTTCGCCGTTCTCGGTGATCCGGCCGAGGTCGCCCGTGCGGTAGATTCGGCCACGGATGCCCGGGATCGGCAGGTCGAGGAACCGGTCGGCGGTCAGGTCGGGGCGGCCGACGTATCCGCGGGCGACGCCTGGTCCGCCGATGCAGATCTCGCCGACGCCACCGTGGGGGACCGGCTCGCGATTCTCGTCGAGGATCACCACCGAGTAGGTGGGAAGCGGGACACCGATTGTCACCGGGCGACCCGGCACGAGCTCGCACCACGTCGCGGTCACGGTTGCCTCGGTCGGTCCGTAGGTGTTGAGGATGCGTCTGCCCGGTCGGCCCCATCGCTCGACCAGTTCGCGGGGGCAGGCCTCGCCGCCGACGAGGATGCTGCGCAACAGTGGAAGCTCGCGGGGGATCGTGGCGAGCAGCGTCGGCACGCAGTACATGACGGTGATGGCCCGCGACTCGAGGAAGTCCGCGAGTTCGCCGCCGAGCCGACCCGCTCCGGTTGGTCCGGGGACGAGAGTGGCACCAACGGCCCACGTCGGCCAGATCTCCTCGATGGAGAAGTCGAACGAGATGGTCATGCCCTGGTACACCCGGTCGGTCGGTTGCACGTCGTAGACAGTGGGGACGATGTCGAGAAAGTTGCAGATGCTCGACTGAGCGATCTCGACGCCCTTGGGCCGTCCGGTCGAGCCCGATGTGTAGATGATGTACGCCGCTGGATCGCGGTGTGTCACCGTGAAGCTCGGGCGGGTGGTCGGCTGCCCGGCGATGAAGTCGGACTCACTGTCGACTTCGGTCCACGGCAGCTGCAGGCTGCCGAGGATGTCCGAGAACGCCGAGCTCGTGAGTACGAGGTCGACGTCGGCGTCCGCCGTGATGTAGGCGATGCGGTCGGCGGGCGACGAGGGATCGATCGGGACGAAGGCTGCTCCGGCCTTGAGCACCGCGAGCAGGGCGACGTATGTCTCCGGGGAACGCTCGAGCAGGATCGCGACGCGCGCACCGATGCCGAGGCCGAGGCCGATCAGATGGTGGGCCATCTGGTTCGCGCGTTGTTCGAGGTCGGCGTAGGTCAGGTAGTGGTTGTCGCACTCGACCGCGACGGCGTGCGGCACGCGTGCGACGGAGGCCTCGAAGACCTGCTCGAGACGTCGCATGGGTGCGTCGAGCCCTGCCCGACCGGACAGAAATGGCTGAGTTTGAGCACTGGACATGGCTTCCTCGTGGTGGTGAGCCGCGGGAAACGCGGAATCCTCGGCGCGCTGAGTGAGCACGTCCGGGCATCTCGATGGGGGGTCGACGGCGGCGTGGACGCGGGGCGCTGCGCGGGATCGGAGGGGTGGGTCCGGGTCGCGTCGCGGCATGGCCATGTTCGGACCGGGCGCGTCGATTCCGGTGTCGCCATGGCCATCTGAGTAGGCCATCGAGCTGGCCACGAGGTGGTGCACGGCATGCATCCGGGCGTCCGGCGGACCGGACGAGGAGGGAGGCTACCAGAGCACGCGCCACCCGATCGCAGGTGCCGGGTGGCCCTCGATCATCCCGTCGATTCCTCCCGTTCACCGGGATGTCGACACCCGTTCAGCGTCCGCTCGATGCTTCGCCCTCGCGCGAACCTCGACCGGTGACCAGACCGGGGGATGTCGCTCCCGACTTTCAGGAGTGCGGACGCGCCGACGGTTGACCGGTCGGGGCCGCACCAGGGAAGAACTGGCCGAAGAACGGATCCTCCGCGAGCCGGTTCAGTGGCCACGGCAGCGGCGGACGCTGTGGTGCGGCGGGTGTGGCGACCGGGGGCGTGCTCGCAGGGGGAGTGCCGGTCGGCGGTGTCGCTTCGGTGACCTCAGGTGCGGCCGTCGTCGGCGGTGTGGCCTCGACCGGCGCCGGAATGGTCGACGGTGCAGGCGCTTCCGCGGGTGCGGGCTCCGCCGTGACGGTGGGCGCGGGAGCGGGTGTCTCCGCGGGCACGGGGACCGGCAGGGGCCCGGGCACGGGTGTCGCCACCAGCGTGGTCGCACTCGACGTTCCCGCTCCGGCGCCGCGGTGCACCGTCGTCTCCACCAGGTCGTGCGCCAAGTCCATGTGCACCGCGTCCTGAGCAGAGAGTCCGTCGTCGATGAACCAGCTCGCATCAGCTTCGACGTGGGGTCCGGTGACGCCGACCCGTCCCTTCCCGAAATCGACCGCAAGCGCGGCGATCTCGCCGCCCTTGTAGGTGCCGAGGATGGTCGCGTCGTGTCCGGGCTCCAGATCGAACGCGGGCGGGTCCTGGAAGTAAACGGTCTTCTCCTGGCCGCGCCACACGACTGTGGAGCGGTGCGGTTGGGTGTCCCACACCGTCGCACCCGGTTTGGCGCTGTACTGCGAGGTGTCTCCTGGCAGCAGGTCGTAGCCCGGAGTTGCCCCGGCCAGATATCCGCCGACGCAGAAGCCCAGGTAGTTGCCGCCGTTGCGGATCCAGTCGCGGATCATGCCGGAGTAGGGCTTCATCGCCTTCCACGCCTTGCTCAGGCTGGGCCCGCCCGGCTGAGCGAACACGCTGGCGCGGGACAGCGTCTCAGCTGTGATGGGTGTGTCGTTCGGCCCGACGTACTCGGTGCGGAAGTGCGACGGTGAATTGCGCAGCATCACCGCGACCGACTCGGGGCACCCTTGGCACGAGGCGGGGCCGCGATAGACGAGCGCCAGTGGTCCGCTCGACGGGGCGTTCGAGTTCGGCTGCGCCGCTGCGACGACGGGCATCCCGACAAGCGCGAGCACGAGCCACAGGACAACCAAGATTCTCTGGTGGTTTCGCACCGCGCCTCGCTCTCGTTCGCCCCCGGGGACAAGACATTACAGAAATGCGGTCAGCTGAACGGAGTCCGACGCGCATAGTGTCCGATTCGGTCCACCAGGGAGGAGAAGAACTCGTCGGGATCGGTTTCCACCACGATGTCCGCGTTGAACGGACGTCCCCACATTCCGTAGTAGTCGGCGACAGTGCAGGCGCGAGTGAGTGTTCCGGTCAACTCGACATCCACGGTGGCCGACCGGGCACGATAGTCGACGGTTCCGAGGGCGACGGCCGCCGCGAAGGGGTCGTGCATGTGCGCGAGGAATCCCTGACCGTGGTCGCGGTGGAACTCCAAGTAGAAACGGATTGCGTCGGACAGGTGCCGGACCATCGGATTCGATGCGTGCGAGCGGGTTCCGGCCGGGTCCGACTCGGATATCACCTCGTCGGGAGTGCTGCCCGCGACCGAGGCGAGCCGGCGCAGGTGCTCGGGTCGCATCTCGATGGTCTCGGTCACGTCGAGTGGGCAGATCACCGGCCTGCGGCCGGCGGGGGCGGCGGAGAACGCATCGAAGACCTCGCGGGCGGCCTCGGGGTCGACGGAGATGTTCCACTCCGCCTTCGGTGTCGTGTTGCCCGGATGGTGAAAGGCGCCGCCCATCACGATGATCCTGTGCAGCAGGGTCGGCAGGGCGGGCTCGATCCGCAGCGCCAGGGCCAGGTTGGTCAGGGGGCCGGTGACCAGGCCGACGACCTCGCCGGGGCGGGAGCGTGCGACGTCGACCCAGGCCTGCGCCGAGCTGCGCGCCGACACCGACCTGGTCGACGCAGGGAGCTCCGCGTAGCCGACGCCCTGTGGGCCGTGGGTGTCCTCGGTGGTGCGCAGTGGATCGGTCAGCGGCGCAGGCGAACCGAGGGTGACCTCGATGTCCGGCCTGCCGCACAGGTCCAGCCACGCCAGGTTGTTCGCCGCGACCTGTGCGACGGGCACGTTGCCGCCGGTGCTGGCGATCGTGAGGATCTCCGCCTCGGGACTGGCGAGCAGGTAGAGCAGCGCGAGCGAATCGTCGATGCCGGTGTCGACGTCGACGAACAGGGGCACGGCGGCGGGCTCGGTACCGGACATCTCAGGCCCCCACGAGGGCGGTGGGCCGGTGCTGCACGGGGAAGTTCACCGAGCGGGCGATGAAGCACTTCTCGTGCGAGGCCGTGTGCAACTCGGCCAGCTTCGGGAGCATGTCGGCCGCCGCAACCGTGACCTCCGGCCGCAGCACGACCTCCGTGAACTGTCCTGCCCCGCCCCGCTCTTCGGTCATCGTCCCGGTCGGGCGGTCGAGGTAGTCCGTCACCACGACGCCCGCGAGGGCGGCGAGGTTCAGGAACCAGAGCATGTGGCACTGCGACAGGGCGGCGACCAGCAGTTCCTCCGGGTTCCACCGTGTCGGGTCGCCCCGGAACGCGGGATCCGAGCTGCCCGTCAGGTCCGGCTTGCCCTCCGCGGTGACCAGGTGCTCGCGGCCGTAGGAGCGCGGGTCGGTCGTGCCCGCCCCGTGGTTGCCGGTCCAGGTGACGGTCAGTTCGTAGTGGTGCTCGCGCACGGGGCGGATCCTCTCGGGAAGGGGGGACGACGGGCCGTTGTTTCGCCGGTCCGGTCAGATCCAGTGCGGCGCATCCGCGCCCCAGTCGTGGGCCGGATACGGGTACTGGTCGTACTCGGCCAGCGGTGGCCGGGCCGCGGTCGTCGAGCCGTGGGTGACCACGGTAGACGGTCCGGGAAGCCTTGGTGCCGATGGCGCTTCGGTTCGGCCGGGTGCCTCGAGCAGCCAGCGGGCGGTGCGGGCCAGCGACACCGAGACGGTCCGGCCGATGCCGTCCCCCGTGCGCATCGCGAGCGCATCGACGACCCCGGCCGCGAGCAGGTACCCGCTGCCGTGGTCGAGCGCCTGCACCGGCAGCGCGCCGGGGTGCTCGTCGCCCTCGATCAGCGCGATCCCGCTGGCGGCCTGCACGATCGAGTCGAAGCCACGGCGATCCGCCCACGGTCCCTCCGTTCCCCACGCGCTGACGCTTCCGCGGATCAGGCCGGGCCGGTCCTGGGCGAGCCCGAACCGGTCGAGCGCGCCCGGGCGGTATCCCGTGAGCAGGACGTCCGCGGTGTCGAGCAGGTCGCGCATGGTGGCCGCACCCTCCGTGCTGCCGAGATCGAGCAGTGCGGACCGCTTTCCCTGCCCGGTGTCCCGGTGCTGCCAGTCGATCTCGTGCAGGTGCGGGGGGTCGATCCGCAGCACCTGCGCGCCGAGCAGCGCCAGCGCACGGCCGGCGACGGGCCCGGCCAGCACCCTGGTGAGGTCGAGAACCCGGACCCCAGCCAGCGGGCGGTGCGGATCGGTTGGTGGCGCACCGCGCTCGCCTGCGGTGCCCGCACCGCCGGTGGTCATTCGGACCAGCGGGCTGGCGGTGGCCTGCGGGCCGGCGCGCCATTCCGCGTCCGTGCGCACCGCGGCCGCGATGGCGCCCTCCTCGGCCGCGCGGTCCTCGACCTCTTGTTTCGGGAGCTCTCCGATCCGTGTGGAGACCAGGCCCGGGTCGGCATCGGTCGAAAGGTCGAGGGCACGTAGCAGTCTCGCGTGGTGGTGCGGGTAGTTCGCGTGCGTGCGGACCCAGCCGTCCGCGGCGGCGAAGAAGCCGGACAGCGGCGCGAACCCCGAGACGGGCGCCCCGTCGATCCGCATCGCCTTGTCGCCCGCGAACGAGGCCGCGATGCGCTCGGGGTCCAACCTGCGGTCCTGCGGCGGCAGGCCGCCCACGGCCAGTAGCCGGTTCACCGCCGAGGCGAAGGTGGCGACGGAGCCGAAGGCGAGCGAGGGCACCGGCAACCGGGCGGTGAGGAACCCGGTGTCGGGCTCGCAGTCGATCGCGGCGGGCCCCGCGGTCAGGCGGCACTCGCGTTCGTAGTCGTGCCGCAGTTCCTCGTGAGGCCCCATGGCGCAACGGTACCGAAGACTACGATGACGCGATGATTCGTGCCGCCGCATCAACTCTGAGTCGACCGGCCCTCGTCGCGCTCGGCGGTTTCGCCGCGGTGTCCGTCGTGCACCTGGTCGCGCAGCTGGCGGGCGCCGACGGGGCCGCGAACGCGAGCCAGTGGTTCCTCATGCCGCTGCTGGCGGTCGTCCTGCTGCTGGCGGCTCCTGCTCCGCGGCCGCGGCTGGTCACGTTGACGCTGATCGCGCTCGGATTCTCCTGGCTCGGTGACTCGGCGCCCGATCTGACCGACGGCGACGCGGCGTTCCTGGTGATGATCGGGTTCTTCCTGCTCGCCCAGCTCGCCTACATCGCCGCGTTCTGGCCGTACCGCGGCGCGGTGAGTCGTTCGGCGGTGCTCGGCTATGGGGTGGCGGTGGCGGGCCTGGTCGCGGTGTGTGCGGCGGGTGCGGGCGCGCTGCTGGTCCCGGCGCTGATCTACGGGATCTGCCTCGGCACCATGGCCGCGCTGTCCACCGGGCTGGGCGCCGTGGCGGCCGTCGGCGGCGCGCTGTTCCTCGTCTCGGATTCGATGATCGCCCTCGGCGCCTTCGCGGACTGGTTCGACCCGCCCGCGTCCGGATTCCTGATCATGTCGACCTACATCGTCGGTCAGCTGCTTCTCACGGCTGGCGTGCTGGCGGCCGCACGCGCGACCGCCAGCACCGCCGTGGCGACTAGTTCCGTCGCGCGCTGATCTCGAAGCCCGCGGTACGCAGCCGGTCGACGAGCGCGTCGCCGATCGCCGTCGCTGGCGTCAACACGCCCGCCGCGTCGGGCAGGGCATCCCGGTCGAGCGCGAGGGCAAGCGCCGATTCGCCCAGCATCACCGCGGTCGCGGCGTAGCCCGGGTCGCCCTTCGCCCGCATCCGGGCGACGTACCGGGCGCCGGTGCTGGTGGTCGTGTAAGTATCGGTCGTGAAATGGCCCGAGGCCCTGGACTTCTCGTTCGGTCCCTCACCGGGCTTGGGCAGTACCCGGTCGAGGACGTACCGGGTCGGGCCGAAGGCGAGTCCCGCCATCAGGGCGCCGAGGCCTGTGGACACTCCCGCGGCGAAGACGGGCGAGAGGGCGGACTGCCCGACGCTCATCACCTCGCGGTACCGGAACGCGCGGCCGTACTCCCACTTGCGCAGCGCATTGCTCCTGCGCACGACCCTGGTGTTGGTCGAGCCCATCAGGAACGGCGCGGTCCGCCCGCCGAGGCCGGGCGCGATGTCCGATCCCTTGAGCATCTCGACGTCGGACTGGCGGCCGAGGTCGGGTTCGGACGCGAGGTCCGGGCTCAGCGAGTACGGGTTCACCGCGATGCGGCGCGCGGACTTGTCGGCCCTGACGGTGTCGACGAGGTTGCGTATCGAGTCGATGGTGCCGCCGCTGATGCCGCCGCGCATCGAGGTGACCACCAGCGTGGTGTCGGTGAGGTCGCCCTCGCCATCGGCCGCTACCTGCTTGTGCAGGACGTGCACGCCGATGTCGGAGGGGATGGAGTCGAATCCGCAGGAATGCACGATCCGGGCCCCGGAGGCGACCGCGACCTCGTGGAACCTGTCGATGCTCTCGCGGCCGAACAGCACCTCGCCGCTGAGGTCGACGTAGTCGGTGCCCGCCTCGGCGCAGGCGCGGACCAGGTCGATGCCGTACTTGGCGTACGGGCCGACGGTGCTGATCACGACGTGGGCGGACTCGGCGAGCGCGGTGAGGGAGGCGGGATCGTCCGCGTCGGCGACGATGATCGGCCACTGCGCGGCGGACGGGTCGAGCTGGGCCCGCACCTTCTCCAGCTTGGCCGTGGACCGTCCGGCGAGGCCGATCCGCGCGCGGCGCGGGGCGCTCCTGGCCAGGTACTCCGCGGTGAGCTTGCCGACGAATCCGGTGGCGCCGTAGACGACGATGTCGAGATCGCGAGTGCGGGTCATGTATCAGGACCCTACGCGGAACGCACCGTTCACGACCGCGGAGCTACCAGCTCCACGTGTGGACCGGCTCGCCCGAGTGCATCCGCTCGAGGTACTCGCACAGCATGGCCCTGAGGGCATCGTCGCGCGACTGACCGGCACGTTCCCGCGCGGCGACGCACTCGCGCTGCCACACCGATCCGCTGCGGGCCGCGCGGGCGCGGCCCTCGATCACGCCCAGGTACTTGTCGCGAAGGGCGGCGTCGACCCCCAGTGCCTCGAGGCCGACCTCCGCCATCGGCAGCAGGGTGCGCTGCACCAGATCCTGTGGGCTCACCGCGCCGATCCCGGGCCACTGCAGGACGGAGTCGAAGCCGTTCATCGCGCCGACCCGCAGGTTCTCCTCCGCCGCGGTGAACGGCATCTGCGTCCACACCGGTCGATCGGAACGGGCGAGCGAGCACACCGTGCCGTAGTAGAACGCGGCATCGGCGAGGGTGTCGACGATGGTCGGGCCCGCGGGCAGCACGCGGTTCTCCAGGCGCAGCGGCGCTCGGGCGTCCGTCGGGTCGTAGACCGGCCGATTCCACCGGTAGATGGTTCCGTTGTGCATCGTCAGCTCGGCGAGCGCGGGCGTGCCGCCGCCCGCGACCACCGCGATGGGGTCCTCGGGCGTGCAATCCGGCAGGAGCGCGGGGAAGTAGCGCGAGTTCTCCTCGAACAGGTCGAAGATCGACGTGATCCAGCGCTCGCCGAACCACACCCGCGGGCGGACCCCCTGGTTCCTGAGCTCTCGCGGCCGGGTGTCGGTGGCCTGCTCGAACAGCGGGAGCCGGGTCTCGTTCCACAGCGCCCTCCCGGCGAAGAACGGCGAGTTGGCTGCGAGCACCACCTGCGCCGCGGCCAGTATCTGGGCGGCATTCCAGTACGCGGCGAAGTCGCCGGGGCCCACCTGCAGGTGCAGCTGGACCGAGGTGCACGCGGCCTCGGGGAGAATCGTTTGGGCGACGGTGGTCAGTCGTTCGGCGCTGGAGCGGCCGGGCAGCGGCACCCCCGCGATGCTCAGCTCGATGTCCTCGCCCCTTGCGGCGAGGATCTGTTCCTCGAGGACGGTGTACCTGGTGTCGGCCGACATCCATTTCTGCTCGAAGTGCTCCTCACGCAGTGTCGGCAGGATGCCGATCATCGCGAGCCTGCCACCGGACTCGCGGGCGCGGGCATCCGCGAGGTCGAGCGAGGCGCGCAGGTCGTCATCGAGTTCGGCGAGATTCGCGCCGGCCAGGTGCCTCGGCTCGACATTGATCTCGATATTGAACTGAGCGAGCTCGGACTGATAGTTCGGGCCTGCGAGGTCGGCGAGCACCGCGGCGTTCACCATGGCGGGGTCGCAGTTCTCGTCGACGAGGTTCAGCTCGATCTCCATGCCCATCTTCGGGTTGGGGATCTCGGCCACGGCCTTCTCGAGGACGGTGGCCAGGGCATCGAGACAGGTCTGCACCTTCTCGCGGAAGTCCTGCCGGTCCCGGTGCGAGAACTTCAGCCGTGTCACCTCGTGGCCCATGGATACTCCTCGGCCGGTGCTGACGCCCTGGACTCAGTATCCCCGCTTCGGGCACCGCATCGCAGCTGCCGGAGGCGTAGCGACTGCTAGCAGGTCGCTCGGAAGTATCAGCGCATCACCAAGGGGACGGCTTGTAGTCCTTGAGGAAGCAGCCGTACAGGTCGACGCCCTGCTCACCCTGCACGATCGGGTCGTACACCCGGGCCGCGCCGTCGACCAGGTCGAGCGGGGCGTGGAAGCCCTCGTCGGCGAGGCGGACCTTGGTGTAGTGCGGGCGTTCGTCGGTGATCCAGCCGGTGTCGACGGCGGTCATCAGGATGCCGTCCTGGTCGAGCATCTCCTTGGCGCTGGTGCGGGTGAGCATGTTCAGCGCGGCCTTGGCCATGTTGGTGTGCGGGTGTCCCGGGCCCTTGTACGCGCGGCTGAACTGGCCCTCCATGGCGGAGACGTTGACGACGTACTTGCGGCGTGCCGCCGCGGCCGCCATGGCGGGGCGCAGTCGGGACACCAGGATGAACGGCGCCACCGAGTTGCACAGCTGCACCTCGAGCAGCTCGATCGGATCGACCTCCGCAACGGTCTGGACCCAGCTGTTGGTGTGCGCGAGGTCGGGAACCAGGCCGCCCGCGTCGATCGCGATGCCCTGCTCGATGCGTTCGAGCGAGGCAGAGCCTGCGACCAGTGCGAGCTCGCTGACCTGATGGATCACCGACTCGGCCGTCGGAAGCGAGCTCGCCAGCGAGGCCGGGTGCGCGTCGCTGGTCTTGCCGAAGGTCAGCACGTCAGGGAGTTCGCCCGCGGGCAGCGGCCCGGACTCGGCCTCCGCGAGCGCGGAGTAGGCGCCGGGGGAGCGTCGGACGGTCTGTGCCGCGTTGTTGATGAGGATGTCGAGCGGCCCCTGCTCGGCCACCGAGTCGGCGAGCGAGACGACCTGGGCGGGGTCACGCAGGTCGATGCCGACCACCCGCAGCCGGTGGATCCAGTCGCCGCTGTCCTCCATCGCCTTGAACCGACGGATCGCGTCGTTGGGGAAGCGGGTGGTGATGGTGAGGTGCGCGCCGTCGCGCAGGAGCCGCAGCGCGATGTACATGCCGATCTTGGCCCGGCCGCCGGTGAGCAGCGCCCGCCTGCCGGTCAGGTCGGTGCTGGCGTCGCGCTTGGCGTGGCTGCTGGCCGCGCACTCGGGGCAGAGCTGGTGGTAGAACGCGTCGACGACCGTGTAGCGCTGCTTGCAGATGTAGCAGGGCCGCGGACGGATCAGGGTGCCCGCGCTCGCGCCGGGTGCGTTCGAGGTGAGCAGCACGCCCGCGGTCTCGTCGTCGATGCGCTCGGGCGAACCGGTGGCGGTCGCGGCCACGACCTGGCGGTCGGCCTCGGAGACGGCGTCGCGCGCCTCAACCCGGCGGCGCCGCTTGAGCTGCTTGAACATCTTGCCGCTGGCGCGCTGGAGGACCATCGAATCCGGGTGGTCGGCGTCGAGGCTGCCGGCCTCGGACAGCACGCGCAGGCAGATCTCCAGGTCGGCGGGATCGATGCCCGTCATTGGTTGTGCCATCGGTAGGTCGCTCAGTTCTGATCTCGAAGTGCCGGTCGAGGTCGGATTCTAGCGAGTCGGGGGATGTGCCGAGACCATCGCAGTTTCCACCGACTCAGGTGGTGACATCGCTCACAAGCCCGAGGAGGATTTTCGGTATCGGGGGATTCGTCGGCAGTCGATGCCGATCACCGAAAGGCCGAGATCATGAATGAGTTGAATGGTTCCACGGATCCGCCCCGGTTCCCGACAGCAGTGACCGACGACATGGCGCGTCCGAATTCGCTGCTGCACGTCGAGTCGGTGGTCCCCGTCGAGGCCCCGGTGCAGAAGGACGGACCGTTCCTGCCGGAACTGACGGAGGTCGACCTCCTCGTCCGGGCGGCGGACGCCCGCCGTGAGTTCAACGTCGGTGGTTCCGGTGTCACCGTCGCCGTGCTCGACACCGGATTACGCACCACACACGTGGATTTCGCGGGTCGGGTGGTGCCCGGACGCAACTTCACCCGGGACAACGGGGGCGACCCCGCTGACGTCACGGACGGGCACGGCCACGGCACGAGCGTGGCGGGAATCGCGTGCGCAGCGCGGATCCACACGGGTGTCGCCCCGAACGCACGCATCGTTCCGGTCAAGGTCCTGGACGACGGCGGAGGCGGGAGTTTCACGGACATTCGAGACGGACTGGACTGGGTGCTCGAGCGTCGGTCGTCGCTTGGCATCTCCGCCGTCTGCATGGCGCTTGGCGCCTCGGACAACCGGACGACCGACACCGACATGCCGGGCGACGGCATCGGTGCCCTGCTCCAGGAACTGACGGACGAGGGCGTCTGCTGCTGCGTGTCGGCGGGCAACGACTACTACGCGCACGGCGGCATGCAGGGGATGAGTTACCCGGCGATCTTCAGGCAGACGATCAGTGTCGGGTCGGTCTACGACGCCGACGAGGGCAGCTTCCGCTACCGGGACGGGGCGAAGGCGTTCGAGACGGCGGCCGATCGGATGACGCCGTTCTCGCAGCGGTTGCACCGCAAGATCGGCGGGCCGTGCGCGACGGACATCTTCGCGCCGGGGTCGCCGGTGACGTCGGCGGGCATCCTCAACGACACCGGTGAGTCCCTCCAGTTCGGGACGAGTCAGGCGACGCCGGTCGCGACGGGCGTCGTTTTGCTGTTGCAGTCGTTCTACCTGCGGACAAGGGGTGAACTGCCGTCGGTCGCCGATGTGAAGCGGTGGCTGGTGCGCGGCGCCACCGTCATCTACGACGGCGACGACGAGCACGACAACGTCGGGCACACCGGGCTGTCCTTCCCGAGGGTCAGCGCGGTCGGCTCGCTGCTCGCGTGCGCGAAGGATCTCGCGATGCGCGAGCTGACTGCGGCCGAGCATGCGAGGACGGAGGCGGCGATGGGCCGATGATGATGTCGGACAGGATGTTTCGGAGAAACGCGAAAGGCCCCGGATCGTGATCCGGGGCCTTTCGCGTCTGTCTCAACTCAGAGTGCGCGAGGGGGGACTTGAACCCCCACGTCCATTAGTAGGACACTAGCACCTCAAGCTAGCGCGTCTGCCATTCCGCCACTCGCGCTTGCACACTTTGTTGTTTGCCCGCCGTTTTCTGCGTGCTGGGAAAGATTAGCTGATGCAGGGCCCCACACCAAAATCAGCGCGTCTGCGCTGCTAGGAGGGGGTGTTCGGTGGTAGGAAAGTGGGGTGTCAGACGCAGAGAACACTCACGGCCCCGCCGCGGCGATCAACTCCGATCGCGGCCGAGCCGAGGCCGAAGTCGTCGATCTGGTCAGCGCGCTGATCCGATTCGACACCTCCAACACCGGTGAGCTCGCCACCACCAAGGGGGAGCGGGAGTGCGCCCAGTGGGTGGCCGCCCGGCTCGAGGAGGTCGGCTACGAGACCGAGTACGTCGAATCCGGCGCGCCGGGCCGCGGGAATGTGTTCGCCAGGCTGCGGGGCGCCGACCCGTCGCGCGGCGCGCTGCTGATCCACGGTCACCTCGACGTCGTGCCCGCCGAGCCGGCCGATTGGAGCGTGCACCCCTTCTCCGGGGCGGTCGAGGACGGTTACGTGTGGGGCCGCGGGGCGATCGACATGAAGGACATGGTCGGGATGACCCTCGCGCTGGCCCGCCAGTTCAAGGCGGAGGGCACCGTCCCGCCGCGCGATCTGGTGTTCGCGTTCCTCGCCGACGAGGAGGCTGGCGGCAAGTACGGGTCGCAGTGGCTGGTCGAGCACCGCCCGGATCTGTTCGACGGCGTCACCGAGGCGGTCGGCGAGGTCGGCGGCTTCTCGCTGAGCGTGCCGCGCCCCGACGGCAGCGAGGCCCGGCTGTACCTGGTGGAGACGGCGGAGAAGGGGTTGGGCTGGATGCGGCTGACGGCCAAGGCCCGCGCCGGACACGGGTCCTTCCTGCACGAGGACAACGCCGTCACGATCCTGGCCGAGGCGGTCGCGCGGCTGGGCAGGCACACCTTCCCGCTGGTGGTGCCCGACTCGGTCGCCGAGTTCCTCGGCGCGGTGAGCGCGGAGACGGGGGTCGAGTTCGACCCGGCCTCCCCGGACATCGACGGCACGCTCGAGAAGCTCGGGACGATCTCGCGGATCATCGGGGCGACGCTGCGTGACACCGCGAACCCGACCATGCTCAGCGCCGGATACAAGGCGAACGTGATCCCGCAGACCGCCGAGGCGGTGGTCGACTGCCGCGTGCTCCCCGGCAGGCAGGCCGCCTTCGAACGGGAGGTGGACGAGCTGATCGGGCCGGACGTCACCCGCGAGTGGATCACCAAGCTGGACTCCTACGAGACCACCTTCGACGGGCACCTGGTTGACGCGATGAACGCCGCGATCCTGGCGCACGACGAGAACGGCAGGACGGTGCCGTACATGCTGTCCGGCGGCACGGACGCGAAGGCGTTCGCGAAGCTGGGAATCCGCTGCTTCGGGTTCGCTCCGCTGCAGTTGCCGCCCGAACTCGACTTCACCGCTCTCTTCCACGGCGTCGACGAGCGGGTGCCCGTCGACGCGCTGGAGTTCGGTACCCGAGTTCTCGAGCACTTTCTCCATAATTGCTAGTGCCAGCATCCATCGAGTGATCGCTCCGGTTCCGCCCCCTCACCGCTGAAAGGTCCCACCATGGCTTCCTCGCACAATCCCTACGACGCGCTTCCCGAGCTCCCGTCGTTCACCGTGACCTCGACGGACATCGAGGACGGCCAGGTCCTGGCCAACGCCCAGGTGAGCGGGATCTTCGGGGCAGGCGGCCAGGACATCTCGCCGCAGCTGTCGTGGTCCGGGTTCCCCGCGGAGACGAAGAGCTTCGCGGTGACGGTGTTCGATCCGGACGCCCCCACCGCCTCCGGCTTCTGGCACTGGGCGGTCGCGAACATCCCGGTGACGGTGACGTCGCTGGCGTCCGGTGCGGGTACTGCGGATGGGTCCGGGCTGCCCGAGGGTGCGGTGCAGCTGCTCAACGACGGCGGCCTGTACGGGTACCTCGGTGCCGCGCCGCCTGCCGGGCACGGCCCGCACCGGTACATCGTCGCGGTGCACGCGGTCGGGGTGGAGAAGCTGGACGTGGACGCGTCGGTCAGCCCGGGGCGTCTCGGGTTCAACCTCTTCAGCCACGCGATCGCGCGCGCGACGCTGACCGGGACGTACGAGCAGTAGCGGACGGATCGGCGCGCGGGGCCCTCGAACCGACCGGGTGAGGGCCCCGGCGCGCCTCGGTATCGGCCGGAACGGGGGAGTGACCATGGAGATTCGGAAGGTCGCGGATCGGCTGCCGCCCGGTGCCGGTGGCGTGGGTGTCTACGGGGAGCCGTACGAGACCGCCAACGGCGCCACGATCATCACCGTTGCCAGGCTCGGTGGTCGCCGCATCGGCACCAGCGGCGTCGTGGCGGTGCCCGTCGGTGTGTTCGTCATCCACGACGGTGAGGTCACCTGGAAGCCCGCCGTCGACGAGACCCGAATAGTGTTGATGGCCTTGTCCATCGGCCTGGCGTCGGCGGTGTTGGCCACGCTGGCCGTCCTCCGCCGTCCACCTTGGCCCGATCTGTCCCGACGGTGACTTTCGTCGGTCAGCTGCCGTGGCCGAGCGGGTTGAACACCACTCGATACCAGTTGCCCGTGACGGGATCCTGCGTGCACGGGACGATGACGATGGCGCGCGACGTGCGTTCGAGCATTTCGGCCTTGCTGCACAGGTACTGGGCTCCCTCGCCGGAGGACTCCGACCGGTAGAGCGGACCGAACTCCCATGGTTCCGCGCTCGCTGTTGCCGTGCCGAGCGTGGCCCCGAGGACGACAGGTGCGGCCAGCAGGCCGACGATCGTCGCGGTGCGCCTGGTCGTCTTCGTTTGCACGATTGCTCCTCGGTTGACGATGGAGAGTGCTTTCTCTTGCACCGTCGACGGAAAAGCCCGAAGTGTTACGTCCGTGTCAGGATTCCCGCCACTCGGAAGGTTGGAGGGGAGCGTATGAGATGGATCTATGTGGTCACCCATCCCGAGGCCACTCACCACATCGATGACCTCGTCGGCGGCTGGTGCGACTCTGAGCTCACCGCGCTAGGTCGCTCTGACGCGAAGGTGATCGCGGCGCGTCCGCGCGAGCTCATTCCACCCGGTGCCGTTCCGTCGCGGTACTCGTTGGATCTCAGGCGCACCGTCCAGGCCGCCCGTCCCATCGCGGAACTGTTCAACCTCGATCCGGTGTTTCTGCCGGTCGTCGGTCCCGGCTAGCGATCGTCAAACAGGACAGGCCAAATTGCACACCCGGTGTCGCTGTTCGCCGAACGCCCAACCACTCTTCCAGGCGGAGCCGAGAAACTCATCGGTACGCTCGCGGGCATGGGTGGGGACTTGTTGCTACTGCTCGTTACGATCGGACCGCTGACGCTGTTCGGGTGGGCGGCTATTCGTGCGAAGCACCGCGGGCTCGGGGGAGCATTCGTCGGGCCGTTTCAGGAGATGTTCGATCCCGGTGGGGCGCGCGCACAGGTCGTCATCGAGGAGATGGCGGAGCTGCCGGATCCTTCGGATTCCGGCGATCCGGACAACGACGAGAATGTGCCCTACACCGTGGAGTATGACGGTGTTCGGCTGCACATCAATCATGGCAAGAATCGACGGCGCGGAGGTGACGGGAAAACCAGCCGTGCTGAGTGAGCACCCACCTGGAAACCCCGGAAACGCCGACCCCGACGCGGTCACAGTACTTGAAGACCCGTACGGGTCCTGAACCTTCGCCGTCGCCCGGTGTTTGCGCCGGCAGGGGACAATTAGATCCTCAACCAGAGTCCGTACCTGGCAGCCTGTTCGGAGCGGCTGTGGTCGATCTCGATGAAAGCCACTTCTACTCGTACGTTCCCGGAAGGTCGCGAAATGACACCCCCGATGCACGAGTCCGACGAGCTTGGCGTTGCTGGTTATCGAAAACGTCGGTGGTTCTCGTGAGTGAGGTTCCCGATCTCACGGCGGTCGAGTGGCTCGGCAGTAGTTCGGTGCGAGCTCCGCGAACTGTTGCCGACCTCGTTGGCGTCGATCTCCCGGTCTATGTTCGGATCCTCCATCCGGCGGGGCGCGTAGAAGGAGGGACCTGCGTTGATGTCCGTTGGGACGTGGTGGCGCGGGCCAACGGGCGGCGGATGCATCCCGAGGTCGAGTGGGGATCGATAACAGGATCGTGGTCTGTAGATGCGCAGCCGCCCGCATGGGAGGAGAGCCCTGACAGTGGTGCCTTGACCGAGTCCGTCGCGCGCGGCCTAGCCAAGGTACTCAGACATGTGGGAGCCGACTCAGGAGTCGTCTGGGCTGGTACCTGGGAGGGGTGGGACACCGAGTGGCCGGATCTGGAAGGACCGGTCTGCCGGTTCAACGCGACAGGCCGCGAGATGCTTGCCTACTCGGGTGAGACAGCGAAGTTTCTTCCCGCCTCCCCTCAGGACACCATGCGTGACTATCTGAATCTCTGTTGGAGCCCCGCTGGACACTGGTGCGTGTCAACGGATATCGACTTGAATTCAACGGTGATCGGCGCATCAGAAGACATCGCGGCCAGGATCCTCGAGTCCGAGGATCTGGAGGCGTACAGGGTCTCGCCCGATCAGAAGCTGACGTGGGACACAGACAAGATAAACCCGCTGCCAGCACCGCCGAGCTAGGGCGCAAAGGTTGCGGGTGCTTCGATGAGGCGCACGACGACGGTGAGTCGACCTGCTGGCGTCCACGCACCGACGGCGACGTTCCCCGAACCCAAATGCGTGAGCCTCTCGATCTCGCCCTCGTCGCCGAAGTCGATTGGCAGGACGATGCGTTCGGACGAGTCGAGGTTCTCGTCGGTGACGATCATTGCGTCTTCGGTCGCGTACACGGCGGCTCGGTCGTCGTTGATCCAGCATCCGGCGAGCCCGAAACCGTACTCGGCGTCGACGTCACTCGCGTCGAGCCGTGAGATCTCCTTCAGATCCGGCCACGACAGCATCCGTACGGTCTGCGGATCGCTTGGATACGGGGTGACAAGTAGCCTCGCGCCCGACGGACTGAAGCCCGCGATCACGGGATCATCTCCTGCGAGGATCTCGGTCAGATGTAGGCGCGATCCCTCGACATCGACGCGGAAGGCGATGACGCCATCCTGCCCCATGGCGAGCTCGAGAATCGCCGTGTCCTCGGCAGGATGAGGATGCAGGAATGCGCGAGCATCATCGGCGTCGATCGCCTGGTCGTCGAGGACCGCCCCGGTCGCGGAATCGAGCACGAGCAGCCGGTGTCTCTCGCCGTCCGGGACAGCGGCGACAACCAGATCGCCAAGGAGCGCAGCCGCGTCGGCGGATATTCCGGGCACCGTGACCAAGTCTTCTCCGGCGATGACGAGCCCGCCGGCGGAGGCGAGTACGAGCAGGTCGAGGCTGGACGCCGCAAGGACGCGGGCGTCATCCTCCAGAGGGAGCTCTCGCTGCGAGTTCTCGGCGAGTCTGTCGTCGAGGAGACGAACTGCACCGTCTCGCCAGAGCGCGAAAGTCAGACGCCCGCCCGCCTCGCCGGCAAGAACGAGACCCGACATCGGGTCCAGGACGTCGATCACGTCAGCGGAAATGAGCATTCGATCACTGTATCGAGCACCGGCGGTCATCGACTGGACCAAGACGTTGCCAGACACGCCCTCTTCCTCGCCCGCCACGCCGACTGGGCGCCGACGCTGCGGAAGCTCATGCCGGGCATCGAGTCCCGAGTGGGCGCAAGCTGGCACAGCGTCGCCGCCAAACACGATCGCACCGTTCGGATCGTCGGGGTGGCACCACGATCCGGTTAGCCAGATACCAGTCGAAGGCGCCGAGCCAGATCGGAGGCGAAGACGCGATCGGGGTCAACGCTGTCCCGAACAGCTCGCCATTCGTCGAGCCGCGGGTACATCCGGGCGATGCGCTCGGGCGTCGTGCGCGAGTCCTTGGCGAAGTAGAGGCGGCCGCCTGCGGCCAACACCTGTTCGTCGAGCTCGTCACAGAATCGACCGAGCCCGGCGCGGATCGGGAAGTCGAGGCTCAGCATGAATCCCGGATGCGGCCACGAGAGCGGCGCGGGATTGCCGTCACCCATCCGCTTGAAAACGTTGAGGAATGATCGGTGCCCGGACTCGGCGATCGCGCGCACGATGTCGGCGAGTTGCTGCTCGGCGCCGAACGGAATGGAGAACTGATACTGCATGAAACCCTGTGGGCCGTAGGCGCGGTTCCACTCTCCGAGGAGGTCGAGCGGGTGGTAGAACTGCGTCAGATTCTGGACGGTGCCCCGGCCGTGCTTCGGATACATCCGGTGTGCGGCCTCCGCGGCGATTCGCGTCGTGAGGCGGTTGACCAACCCGCTCGGGAAGACATCCGGAACTGTGAGTAGCTGAGGAGCATTGAACCGCAGGGGATCCCGGCGCAGCTTCGGCGGCAGCTGGTCAAGGGTCGCGAGTGATCCGCGGGTGAATCCGGCTCGGCCGAGCTTCGGGCCGGTGGAGATGGTGTCGGGCACCGACATCGAGTAGTCGTAGCCCTCGTCGGAGCCGCCGGTCAGCAGTTCCATCGTCTCGTCGAGGTTGGCGGTGCGGTCGTGATCGGCGATGAAATAGGCCGTCTCGGTGTGCTTCATCCGCACACGCGCGCGGACGACGATGCCGGTCAGCCCCATTCCCCCGACGGTGGCCCAGAATAGGGCCTTCTCGTCGCCGGTCGGGGAGATGGTGTGGACGCTTCCATCCGCGGTCAGTAGGTCGAGCGACTCGACGTGGTTGCCGAAACTGCCGTGTGAGTGGTGGTTCTTGCCGTGGATGTCGGCTCCGATGGCTCCGCCCACCGTGACCTGCCTGGTTCCCGGCAGGACGGGAACCCACAGGCCATGGGGGAGGACGGCGCGCATCAGCGCGTCGAGGCTGACCCCGGCATCGAGGTCGACGACTCCGGAGTCGGGGTCGATGCGGTGGATCCGGTCGAGGGCGGTCATGTCGATCACCAGTCCGCCCGCGTTCTGCGCGGGGTCGCCGTAGCTGCGGCCGAGACCGCGCGCGATGACCCCGCGCGGTCCGGCTTGGCTCACGGCTCGGGCGATGGTCTCGAGGTCGGGGGTCGACAGCACGTCGGCCGGTGTCGCTGCACGCCTACCCCACCCGCTCAGAGAACGCCGTTCGGTTCTGAACTCGGTCGTCACAGTCACCGGCTCCACGATAGCCACATCGAGCCGCGCGTCGTCGTGAGAAACAAGCGCGCCGAGGTGCGATACGGCGGTTCGAGGCGGCCCGACGTGTCATGATCACTGCGTTTGGGTCTACGCGCCGGGGGGATCGGGGCGCGGGACCCGCGTGTCGCACGAATGGGATCTGGGCGCTGTGCCGCAAGACCGGTGCGCGTCGCGAGGAGGGGAGACTTCACATGTCGAGCGAGACCAATTGCGCTGTCGGTGCGTATGTTCCGCTGCCGGACGGCAGGCACGCGTGGGAGGTCCCGGTGTCGTCTGCGCCCGATCTCGGTGCACTCGTCACGGTGGTGACCGCCCAGGTTCTGCCGGACTCCGTCCTATGTGCCACCGTCACGCACGGGGAGCTGCCGTCGGACGGGAGCCTGACGGTGACCCTGGTGCCGCATCTGGGTGGGGGATCGGTGCAGGTCTTTCGCCAGGCGGGTGCGGCGGGATTCACGCTGCTGTTCGAGGCGGTCGTCTCGACCGGTGCGGTCCTGCCCGAGCCGGTTGTCACCGCGCCGCCGGGGCGGTCCGGTTCGCCGATGGAGGAGTTGCCCGAGATCGTCGAATCCTTCGGAGGCAAGTGGGATTCCGGCAGTGGCCAGAGCCTGGAGGAGCGGCTCGGTCTGATCGTCGCCGAGTCCATGGGTTACGCGGTCGAGGACCTGCCCGCCGAGATCCCGCTCATCGAGCTGGGCCTGGATTCGCTGATGGCGGTGCGGATCAAGAACCGCGTCGAGTATGAGTTCGACATCCCGCAGCTGCAGCTGCAGGCGGTCCGCGACGCGAGCCTGCGCGAGGTGGAGAAATACCTGCGCTACGCGATCGACAACCGCGAGGAGGTGGAGGCGCTCGCCGAGAGGCAGCGGCTCGAGAAGGAGTCGGTTCCCGCGCCTACGGCTCTTCCCGCCGAGACCGACGCCCCCGCCGAGGTGCCGCGGCCTGCGCCCGCCGAGCGCTCCGATGTCGATGTGCCCCCGCGTGATGCGGCCGAGCGGCTGACCTTCGCGAGCTGGGCGGTCGTCACCGGGAAGTCGGCGAAGGGCATCTTCAACACCCTGCCGGTGCTCGACGATGACACCGCGGAGAAGCTGGCCGCGCGCCTGTCCGAGCGCGCGGGCGGGGAGGTGAACTTCGACGACATCCTCGACTCGGAGACCATCGAGCAGCTCGCCGAGAAGGTGCGCGAGCACCTCGAGGACGGAGTCAAGATCGACGGGCTGGTGCGCACCCTGCGCGCCCGTCCCGAAGGGTCGTCCGCGGTGCCGGTGTTCGTGTTCCACCCGGCCGGCGGCTCGACGGTCGCCTACGAGCCGCTGCTCAAGCGGCTGCCGGCGGGCACCCCGATGTACGGTCTCGAGCGCACCGAGGGCTCGCTCGACGCACGGGCGAAGGCGTATCTCCCGCTGGTCCGCGCGATCCAGGGCGACGGCCCGTACGTGCTGTACGGATGGTCGTTCGGCGGGGCCCTCGCCTACGCGGTCGCAAAGCTGCTCCGCAACGAAGGCGCGGACGTGCGCATCGTCGGTCTCATCGACACGGTCATGCCCGGCGAGAAGGTCGAGGACACACCCGAGGAGATCCGCAAACGCTGGGAGCGGTACGCGGCGTTCGCGAAAAAGACGTACAACCTCGACTACCCGCTGCCCTACGACAAGCTCGCTGCGGCCGAGACCGACGAGGCCCAGATCCAGATCCTGATGGACCTCCTCACGATGAGCGGCACCAAGATTCCCGGCGGCATCATCGAACACCAGCGCACGTCCTGGCTCGAGTACCGCGCCATCCAGACCGCGGACCTCGCGGCGTACGACGGGGACGTCGTGCTGTACATGACCGACAGCTACCAGGACGACCTGATGATCATCGAGCCGACATTCCGGACTCGTCAGCCCGACGGGGGCTGGGGCGAGGCGGTGAGGAACCTCGAGATCATCCACGTCGGTGGCGATCACATCCAGATCATCGACGAGCCGCGCGTCGGGGAGGTGGCCGAGGATCTGACGAAGAAGCTCGCCCTGATCGAGGTGGACCAGTAGGCCCACCCGGGCCGGCTGGGCTCAGCTGGCGTCGGATGTGTCTCGTGCCCGGCGGTGCCGGTGGCGTGCGACGAGCAGCGTGGCGACCGAACCGCCGATCGCCACGAGCAGGGCGGCGCCCGCGACGCCGAGATAGCGCCGCTCGGACGCCTCGCTGTACGGAAAGGTGTCCGCCCAGTCCAGACCCAGGCGGACGACGACCGCGCCGAGCACCCAGCTCAGCAGGCAACCGGCGACGACGGGCAGGAGGCGCCTCACGTCAGCGGCTCAGGCCCGGTGCTCGGCCCCGACCGCCTCGGACAGCGAGGAATACCCGGCCGCTCGGACCCGCTGCGCCAGGCCCTTGTGGATCCGGCGCATCCAGAACGGGCCGCCGTAGATGAATCCCGTATAGCCCTGAACCAGGCTGGCGCCTGCGAGGATTCGCTCCCACGCCTGGTCGGCGGTCTCGATGCCGCCGACGGAGATCAGGGCCAGCTTGTCACCGACCCGCGTGTACAGGCGGCGCAGGACCTCCAGCGAACGGTCCGCGACGGGCGGGCCGGACAGGCCGCCCGCGCCGATCGCGGCGACCTCGGACTCCGGCGTGCGCAGGCCGCTCCGGCTGATGGTCGTGTTGGTGGCCACGATGCCGGCCAGGCCGAGCTCGACCGCGAGGTCGGCGACGGCGTCGACGTCCTCGTCGGACAGGTCCGGCGCGATCTTCACCAGTACCGGGACGTCCACCGCGCTCAGTACCGCGCCCAGCAGCGGACGCAGCGACTCGACGGCCTGCAGGTCGCGCAGCCCCGGGGTGTTGGGCGAGCTGACGTTGACGACGATGAAATCGGCGAGCGGGCCGAGCAACCGGGCGCTGGCGGTGTAGTCGGCGTCGGCCTCGGCCGCGGGCACGACCTTGGTCTTGCCGATGTTCGCGCCGATCGGCACCCCGTTTCGCCGCTGGCGCAGCTGGTTCGCCGCGTGGCCCGCGCCGTGGTTGTTGAAGCCCATCCGGTTGATCAGCGCGCGGTCGGCGGGCAGCCGGAACAGGCGCGGCGCCGGGTTGCCCGGCTGTGCCTGCGCGGTGACGGTGCCGACCTCCGCGAAGCCGAACCCGAGCGGCCCCCAGGCGTTCACGCCGGTCGCGTCCTTGTCGAACCCGGCGGCCAGACCGAGCGGAGCCGGGAAGTCCACCCCGAACACGCGGGTGCGCAGCACCGGATCGGAGACGGTGAGCACCTTGGCGACCAGTGCGCGCACCAGCCCGACGGCGGTGACCAGCCGCATGGCGCGGAACGCGATGTGGTGGATTCGTTCCGGCTGGAGCCGGAACATCAGGCGAAGCAGCAAGCTGTACAACGAATCTCCCTAGATTCCGGTCGTGCGATCGTCGGCGGTGACAACCGTCATGACTGTGCCTTGGTGTCGATCGACTGCAGGCCGTCGCCGGACGCCGAGCCGACGAACAGCGTTCCGGTGCCGGGGTCGACGGCCACCGCGTTGGGCTGGCGGACGGTGGGGAAGCGCCGCTTCTCGACCGGGATACCGCTCGAGAGGTCGTAGCCGACCACCTCGTTGCTGCCGGTCAGCGTGACCCAGACCAGGTTGGCAGTGTCGTCGTAGGCAATGCCGTACGGGGAGTTCGGGACCGGGTAGCGCTGGCGCATCATCAGCGGATCGGTGGTCAGGGCGATCAGTTCGCCGCCACGGGTGTCGGTGACGAGGACCCGGCCGAAGTGGTCGGTGGTCAGGTTGGTGGCACCCTCGCCTGCTCGCAGGGCTCGCCCGAGGTGCTTGTCCGGGATGTCGATCTCGGTGACGGAGGTCTGCTTGCGATCGAGCGCGGTCAGTTGCTCGCCGGTGACGCCGAGCGCGTCGACGGACGCCAGTCCCGAGATGCGTTCGGTTTCCTTGCCGCTCGCGTCGAGGACGAGGACCGAGCCGTCGGCGGTGCCGACCGCCGTCGCGCCGGACTGGAGGAGGGCGGCGGAGCTGACGTCGCCGTCGACGTCGACGGTGGTCGTCTGACCGGAGGCCAGGTCGACCCGGACCACGGCGCGGCCGGCGGGCACCAGCAACACGCCGTCGCGCGGCGCGCCGAGATTCGCCACGCCGCCGGGCAATTGGACCTCACGCGGGGCAGCGCCCGGTTCGGCGGCGGGGAGCAGGAGCAGGCGGTCCGCGTCGGGTGTGAGCAAGGCCACGGTCCCGGTCTTCGGGTCGAACGTCGCCGTCTCGACAGCGCCGGGGAGCGGCCGCACGGTGCCCGCGGGCGGGGCGATAGTCGCGGGGGAGACCGCCGCCGTCGCGGGCTCGATGGTCTTGAGGTTCTCCCCCTCGTCCTTCGAGGAACAGCCGGTGACCAGCAATAACAGCGCACCCGCCAAGACCGTGGTGGTGCGTCCCGCCGGTACCCGCATGTACGTCTCCTCAGTCGCTCTTCGGTGCCGGTGTTCGAGGTCGCGGCGTGCCCCGCCGCCGACCCGTCGCCCGATGTTCACCGTGTCCGCCCCCTAGCATCCCTGATCGCGTCTCGTCCGAATAATCCGACTCGGGCCCGCGGGCCGGATCGGGTCTACCGTGAATGCACCTGGGCCGGCGTCCGGCGCAGTCGTCGACCGCGGTGGGGAGGGGGCGGGGTGGACTCAGGCAGAACCCCCGGGTTCGCGTTGGAGGACCTGAGCGTCGGTCCGTACGCACACGGATTCGGCACGAACGCGGAGGGGCAGGCCTTCGCCTTCCGTGTCCGCCGCAGCACCCTCTATGTCGAGGTGTACCGCGCGGACCTCGAGTCGACGGTCCCGGACAAGTCGGACGTGGTCGCGACCGCCGAGCGCTCGATGATCACCGTCGACCTGACCGACGAGCGCAGCATCGCCGCCGCGGTGCGCGACGCCGTCGCGTCGGCGGACCCGGTCAACCCGGGAACGGCCACCGGCACCACGCTCCGCGCGCTGCTGGGCCGGCTCAGCTCGGTGCTCGACCGGCGCTGAGTCCCGCCGAGTGTGCAGCTGCCGTCGCCTGCACTCGACCGACGCACCGGTAGCTCCACACTCGGCTCAGCCCCGCTGCGGCAACACCAACTGCGCGCCCGAGCGCGGATGCGCGATCACCTCGACGGGGTGGCCGTACACGCGGCTGAGCAGGTCCTCGGTGAGCACCTCGCGCGGGCTGCCGTACGCGGCCAGCGCGCCGGCCTCCAGGACGGCGACGGTGTCCGCATACGCCGCGGCAAGCGCGAGGTCGTGCAGCACCACCACGACCGCGGTGCCCGCCCGCGCGCGCTCACGCACCAGCGACATCACCGCCTCCTGATGGCCGAGGTCGAGTGCCGCGGTCGGCTCGTCCAGCAGCAGCGTCTCGGTGCGCTGGGCGAACACCCGGGCCAGGGCAACTCGTGAGCGTTCGCCGCCGGACAGCGCGGCGAACGGCCGCTCCGCGAACGCGGCGACATCGCACGCCTCCATGGCCTCCCGCACCGCGTCGGCGTCCTCGTCCCTGCAGGCGGTACGCGTCCACGGCGCCCGGCCCATCCGGACCACCTCGAGGGAGGTGAACGAGAACCCGACGGTGTGCTGCTGTGGGAGTACCGCCCGCCGCTGGGCCATGTCGGTGCCCGTCCAGTGCTCCAGCGGCCTGCCGTCGAGCTCGACGTGGCCCTCGGCGATGGCCTGGTCGCCCGCCATCGCCGCCAGCAGCGTCGACTTGCCCGCGCCGTTCGGTCCGACGAGGGCGAGCACCTCGCCGACGCGCACGTCGAGCGAGACGGACTCCAGCACCCTGCGCTGCCCGCGGTCCACGCTGACGCCGACCGCGCGCATGCTCACCGCGCCCGCCTCCCGACGCTCCGGCACCTCGAGCTCACGCGCGAACAGATTCCGCAGCTGCGCTGCCAGTGTCGCCATCAGGCCCACCCACCCTGCTGACGACGGGTCCGGCGCAGCAGCCAGAAGAAGAACGGGCCGCCGACCAGCGAGGTGAGCATGCCGAGCGGCAGGTCGGCGTTGGGCACCAGGGTGCGGGCGCCGAGATCCGCGGCGAGCAGCAGGATCGCCCCGCCCAGCGCGCTGGCCGGGATCAGCAGGCGATGGCCCGGTCCGACGATCATCCGCATCAGGTGCGGCACCACGAGGCCGACGAACAGGATGATGCCGGTGAACGCCACCGAGGAGGCGACGAGCAGCGCGACGACCACGACCGCGAGCTGACGCACCCGCTCCACGTTCACACCGAGATGCGCGGCCGCGCTCTCGCCGAGGGCCAGCAGGTCCAGCTTGGTCGCCATCGCCATGGTCACCGCGATGCCGACGGCCGCCATCGGCGCGACGATCGCGACCGAGCTCCATGTGGCGCCGTTGAGGCTGCCGAGCTGCCAGAACACGATCTGGTCGCGGGCGGCGGGGGAGGCGGCGAACGTGAAGTACGCGATCAGGCCACCCGCGAACGCATTGATCGCGATGCCGGTCAGGACCAGGGTCACCACCTCGGTGCGGCCCTCGGACCGCGCCAGCAGGTAGACCAGGGCCGTGGTGATGAGACCCGCGACGAAGGCGGCTGCCGCAACGGAAGGACCGGCGACGAACGCGCCGCCGGTGACGATCACGGCGCTCGCGCCAACCGCCGCGCCCGCGGAGACGCCGATGACGCCTGGCTCGGCCAGCGGGTTCGCGAACACGCCCTGGAGGAGCGCGCCCGCACAGGCGAGTCCGGCGCCGACCACGATGGCCAGCGCGACCCGCGGGAACCGGACCTGCCAGAGGGTGACCTCGCCGCTGGGGTGCGCGGGCATGGGGCCGAGGTCGAGACCGATGCGATGCAGGACGCTGCCGATGACCTCCATCGGCGCGGTCGGCACCTGCCCGACGCAGGCGGAGACCAACGCCAGCACGACGAGCGCGATGGCCAGCGCGGCCAGGACCGCCCCGCCCCTGAGCCGCCTGCGCGGCGGCGCGGCCGCGGGGGTGGCCGTCGTGGCGGTCACTGGGCGGGTGGGCCGTAGACGGCCGTCGCCAGTGCCTTCAGGACGGCGCCGGTGCGCGGTCCGAAGCTGAGCAGGGCGCCGTCCTGCATGTCCACGATCCGCTGATCGCGGCCCGCGGGGGTCTGCGCGATGCCCGGGATGGCGGTCAGACCCTCGACGCCACCGATGGATTCGAGGCCGCCCGTCATCATGAGGAACACGTCGGGCGCCGCCGCGATCATCGCCTCGCTGGTGATCGGCGTGAAGTCCTTGGTGAGCCCGGCCGCGGTCCCCGCGTCGGTGGCCCCCAGCCCCTCGATCAGCGAGTCGGCACCCGATCCGGGGCCGGCCAGCATGGTGATCGCTGGGCCACGCATGTAGAGGAACGCGATGGTCAGCGGGTCGGCGTTCGACGGCACGAGTGCGGTGGCGTCGGCGATCTCGGCGGCGGTCCGCTCCCGCAGCGCGGTGCCCTCGGCCGGCACCCCGAGCGCGTCGGCGACGGCCTGGATCTGGTCCGGGACGCTCGTCAGTGAGCGGGCGGGGTCGAAGAAGACGACCGGGATGCCCGCCGCACGCAGCTGGTCCTGCACGGCCCGCGGTCCGATGCTGGCATCGGTGAGCACCACGGTGGGGTGCAGGTTCAAGATGGCCTCGGCGGAGAGCTGGCGGCCGCTGGGGGTGACGTTCGGGACCGCCTCGACGGCGGGAAACTTCGCCGCGATGTCCCGGCCGACGAGGCGGTCGCCGAAACCGAGCGCATAGACGGTCTCGGTGAGGGTGCCGTACTGATCGGCCGCGACGATCCGGCTGGTGTCCGTGATCGTCACGTCGACGCCATCCGCGCTCTTGACGGTCACCGGCAGGCTCGAGGCCGGGTGCTCGGCGATCGGTTCGGGGTCGAGACTCTCGAGGGTCGCGGTGGTCCTACCGGTCTGCGCGCCGGTCGGCGCGTCGCCGCCGGTCGCGCAGGCGGTGGTCATCGCCGCGGCCGCCAGCGCGATGGCCAGCAGTCGCGAACCCCGAGCGCCGAGCAATCGGCTCATTTGACGAGGTAGCTCTCGATCTCGGCCTCGAGGTCGGCGAACAGGTCGCCGTTGAGCCGGTAGGCCAGGTTCACCTCGTCGATCAGGCGCTGCTGCTCGTCGGCGGACAGCGGCGCGGCGTCGAGCTTGCCCCGGTAGGCGTCCTTGTAGAGCTTGGGCTTCTCGATCTGATCGAAGATGTAGAACCGCAGCCCGTCGGTCGTGTAGCCGTACGCACGCTCGAGCATCCGGCGGATGATCTGGCCGCCCGAGAGGTCGCCCATGTAGCGGATGTAGTGGTGGGCGACGAATCCGGCGGGCCAGTCGAACGCGACCTCGTTGAGCCGGTCGACGTACCGGGTGGTGGCGGGCAGCGCGGTGACCTCGTCGCGCCAGTTCGCGCCGAGCAGGAACTCCAGGTCGGCCTCGAGCGCCTCGGTGCGCAGGAGTTCGTCGCCGAGGAACGCCGACGCGATCGGGTCCGACGCCTGGGCCCGGCCCGCCTCCTCGAGCGCGAGGTACACCAGGTAGGTCTGGCCGAGCAGTGCCGCGTATCCGGCGCTGGTCAGCTTGCCCGCGAGGAGTTCTCCGACGAAGCGCGACTGCTCGGTCTGGCGGTGTGCCGCATCGGTCTGCGCCCTGATCCGCTCGGCCAATCCGGTCGCATCATCCGCGGCGTCGACACCGGAATCGAGCACTGTCATCGTTTCTCCTGTAGCTCCTCGGAAGTGCAATCGATACAAGGTTAGCCTGCCCTAGTAGATCGAGTGTCCAGGGCGGACCAGGAGACCCATCGCGCCGGATCGATCGCGACCACCGGACCCCCGGGCGGAGAGGTCGTGTACTGCACGTACTTCCGCACGAGCGCGTCGATGCCGATCCGGCTCTGTGCCTCGTCGTCGAGCACCCGTGCCGCGCCGTCGACGCGGATCCACCAGAGTTGCGTCCAGTCCTCGGCGTACTCGTCGACCAACAGGCTGACCCGCCCGGTGGCCGTGATGTTGTCGAGTCGTCGCAGCCGCCGCGTCGACTTGGGTTTGTCGTCGACCGCCGTGTAGATCACCCCGCCCGCCATCGCGAAGACCACCGGCACCAGGTGTGGCAGCCCGTCGGCGCCGACCGTGGCCAGCCGCGCGACCCGTGCGTGGGCGACCCGGCTGCGAAGCTCGGCCTGCGGCATCGACGTGGAAGGCACCCCCCCAGCGTAGGTCGCGAGCCGGCCGGAGGTGGGCCGTCAGGCGCTGACGTCGTCGAGGGCCGCGGCGATCGCGGCGGGCAACTCCAGGTCCTCGGCCGCGAGCACGCCGGTGTGCTGGGCGTAGTCCCTTGCTCCGACGATGGCGCTGGCCACCCCGGGCCGGTCGCACACCCACGCCAGCGCCACGGCCAGCGGGGAGGCCCCGAGCCCGTCGGCCGCCGTGACGACGGCCTCGACGACCCGGGCGGTGTGGTCGTCGTTCAGGTACCCGACGACCAGGTCCGCGCCGGACTCGGTCGCCCCGCGGGAGTCGGCGGGGATGCCGTCGCGATACTTGCCGGTGAGTACGCCGCCCGCCAACGGAACGGCGGCGAGCAGGCCGATCCCGTGATGGTCGGCGGCCGGGATCAGTTCGTCCTCCACCCCGCGGGCGAGCAGCGAGTACTCGGCCTGGGTGGCGATGAGCTTGGTGCCTGCCGCGGCGGTGGCCAGCTGCCAGCCCAGGTGGCCGCGCGCGCCGACGTATCGGGCGCGTCCCGTCGCGACCGCGAACTCGAGCGCCGAGGCCACTTCCTCGGCTGGGGTGAACGGATCCCAGGTCGCGACCTGCCACAGGTCGAGGTGGTCGGTGCCCAGCTCCTTGAGGGTCGCATCGAGCTGACCGATCAGCGCGCGGCGGGAGCAGTCGAGGCGTTCGCGGCCCGGATGGATGCCCGAGCTGCTGCTGAGCACGAGCTGGCTGCGTGGCACCACGTCGTCGAGCAGCTCGGCAAGGATCCGTTGTGACACGCCGTCGCCGTAAAATGGCGCCGAATCGACAAGGGTGCCACCGGATTCCGCGAAGCCCATCAGCTGGGCCGCGGCCTCGACGCCGTCCGTGTCCCGACCCCACCCGAGCGTGCCGAGCCCGATGCGGGACACCCGGAGTCCGCTGTCTCCGACCGCGCGCTGCCTCATAATTCGATCACCACAAGAAGGGGAGCGTAGTGGTGCCGCGCGGCGCGCGCCCAGGGGGCGCGCCGGGTACGGTCGCTCCCGTGAATCTTCTTTGCCGCGTTAACGTGTCCCCGGGAGTCAGCCAGTGATCGTGGAATCGATGACGTGGCTGCAGGCCATCGTCCTCGGAGTGGTCCAGGGGCTGACCGAGTTCCTCCCGATCTCCTCCTCCGGCCACCTTCGTATCGTGTCGGAATTGTTCTGGGACACCGACGCGGGCGCCTCCTTCACCGCGGTGACCCAACTCGGCACCGAGGCCGCGGTGCTCGTCTACTTCGCCAGGGACATCTGGCGGATAGCGGTGGCCTGGTTCCGTGGCCTGTTCGACCCGGACAAGCGCGGCGACCACGACTACAAGATGGGCTGGTACGTCATCGTCGGCACCATCCCGGTCGGCGTCCTCGGGTTCCTGTTCAAGGACCAGGTCCGCACCGGGGCGCGCAACCTGTGGCTGGTCGCGACGATGCTCATCGTCTTCGCGCTGGTGATCGCCGCGGCCGAGTACTACGGGCGCAAGCGCAGGCCGATCGAACAGCTCACGCTCAAGGACGGCGTGATCATGGGCTCCGCTCAGGCGCTGGCCCTGATCCCCGGTGTGTCGCGGTCCGGCGGCACCATCAGCGCGGGCCTGTTCCTCGGTCTCACCCGTGAGGCCGCCGCCCGGTATTCGTTCCTGTTGGCGATCCCCGCGGTCACCGCGGCCGGATTGTTCAGCCTCCCCGACGCATTCGCGCCAGCGGGCGAGGGACTCAACGCCAGCGGGGCCCAGTTGATCGTGGCGACCCTGATCGCGTTCGTGATCGGGTACGTCACCATCGCGTGGTTGCTGCGGTTCGTGGTCGACCACTCGATGTACTGGTTCGTCGGCTACCGCATCATCCTGGGTCTGCTGGTGTTCGGGTTGCTTGGCACGGGCGTGATCTCGGCGACCTAGTCTGGTCCCATGACAGTGATCCTGCTGCGGCACGGGCGATCGACGTCCAACACCTCGGGCATGCTCGCCGGCCGGTCGCCGGGCATCGATCTCGACGACCGCGGCCGGGAGCAGTCCCGCGCGGTGGTGGATCGGCTCGCCGGCGTGCCGCTGGCGGCGATCGTGCGTTCCCCGCTGCTGCGCTGCGAACGGACCGTCGAGCCGTTGGCGCGGGATCGGGACCTGGACCCGGTCGCCGACGACCGGTTGATCGAGGTGGACTACGGCACGTGGACCGGACAGGCGATCAAGGACCTGCTGGAGGAACCGCTGTGGAAGGTGGTGCAGCAGCACCCGTCCGCTGCGGTGTTCCCCGACGGCGAGGGCCTGGCGCAGGTGCAGGCCAGGGCGGTCGCCGCGGTCCGCGCGCACGACGCGAGGCTCGCCGAGGAACACGGCGGGGACGTGCTGTGGCTCGCCTGCACGCACGGTGATGTGATCAAGTCGGTGCTCGCCGATGCACTCGGGACCCATCTGGACGGGTTCCAGCGGATCGTCGCCGATCCGGCATCGGTGAGCGTGGTGCGCTACACCGCGACCCGACCGTTCGTGCTGCGGATGAACGACACGGGCGACCTGACGGGACTCAACGGCAGCGCGCCGGCCAAGCCCGCGGGTGTCGGATCGTCGGATGCCGTTCCCGGCGGCGAGGTGGGAAGGTAGGGGGTGGGCGGATAATGAGAGACGCGGCCCGAGTCCCGTCGTGGACGCGACCTGCGCGGCGATTCCGCCCGACCACGATTACAGATATCGACCGCTCGACCAGACGGAGGTGCTGATGTCCCGAGCAATACACGTTTTCCGCACCCCTGATCGATTCATCGCCGGCACCGTCGGCGAGCCGGGTGACCGTGCCTTTTATCTCCAGGCGATCCACGAGTCCCGGGTGATCACCGTGCTGCTGGAGAAGCAGCAGGTACAGGTGCTTGCCGACCGGATGGGACTGCTGCTCGACGAGGTGCACCGCCGGTTCGGCACGGCCGTGCCGCCGCAGGACGTCGAGCTCGAGGACCTCAGCCCGTTGATGACGCCGATCGACGCCGAGTTCCGGGTCGGCACGATGGGCCTCGGGTGGGACGCGGACGCAGGCTCGGTTGTCGTCGAGTTGCTCGCGGTCAGCGAGTCGGAGTTCGACGAGTCCGTGGTCCTCGACGACGCGGAGGACGGGCCGGACGCGGTCCGGGTCTTCCTGACGCCGGAGCAGGCCAGGGCGTTCGCGTTGCGGTCCGAGCGGGTGATCGCGGCAGGGCGCGCACCGTGCCCGTTGTGCGGCGAGCCGCTGGCCCCTGAGGGGCACGTCTGTATCCGCACCAACGGCTACCGGCGTGGCGCGAACTTCGAGCGCATCGACGAACTACCCGAAGAGGAGTAGCCGTTGACCGCCGACCACGTCGTGGACGAGGAGTCCGAGTTGCTGCACACCGGCGAACTGTCAGTGCTGGGTCGGATCGTCAGCGCCAGCAACGCCACGCTGGTCTGCGAGGCCACGAGTAACGGGCAGAGCGTCCGATGTGTGTACAAGCCGATCCGCGGTGAGCGCCCGTTGTGGGACTTTCCGGACGGCACCCTCGCCGGTCGCGAGGTCGCGTCCTATCTGATCTCCGAGGCGCTCGGATGGGGCGTGATCCCGGAGACGATCTTGCGGGACGGGCCGTACGGCCCCGGCATGGTGCAACGCTGGGTGGAGACGCCGGAACCGACCGGCGAGCTGGGTGAGCGGATGGCGCTGGTCGACATCTGCCCGCCGGACCAGGTGCCTGCCGGGTGGTTCGAGGTGCTGCTCGCGTACGACGGGGACGGCGAGCAGGTGGCGCTGGTCCACGCCGACGACCCCCGCCTGCAGCGGATGGCCGTACTCGACGTGCTGCTCAACAACGCGGACCGCAAGGGTGGCCATGCGCTCGAGGGCATCGACGGTTCGGTGTACGGCGTCGATCACGGCATCTGCCTGCACCGCGAGGACAAGCTGCGCACCGTGTTGTGGGGCTGGGCCGGCCAGCCGGTCCACGGCGCACTGCTCGTCGACGTCGAGGCCCTCGCCGAGCGCCTGCGGGGCCCGCTGGCCGATCAACTGCTCCAGCACATCACCGGGGACGAGGTCGACGCGCTGGTGGCGCGGACCGACGCCATGCTCGCGGACCCCGTGATGCCACTGCCGGGAAATCACCGGCCGATCCCGTGGCCCGCCTTCTAGCGGGAACGCATTCCGGCCGACTTCGGGCCCTCCGATAGGCTCGTCCGTATGCAGTCCTGGTCCGACACAGCCGTTCCCTCCGTTCCCGGTCAGGGGCCGCCGCTGCGGCTCTTCGACACCGCGGACCGCCGGGTCCGGCCCGTCACCCCGGGCGAGACCGCCACCATGTACGTGTGCGGGATCACCCCCTACGACGCCACGCACCTCGGGCACGCCGCCACCTATCTGACGTTCGACCTCGTCAACCGCCTCTGGCGCGACGCCGGGCACAACGTGCACTACGTGCAGAACGTGACCGACGTCGACGACCCGCTCTTCGAGCGTGCGGCCAGGGACGGCGAGGACTGGGTCGTGCTCGGCATGCGCGAGACGGCGCTGTTCCGCGAGGACATGGAGGCGCTGCGGGTGCTGCCGCCACGCGACTACATCGGCGCCGTCGAATCGGTGAACGAGGTCGTCGAGATGGTGGAGAAGCTGCTCGCCGCGGGCGCCGCGTACGTGGTCGACGACGAGGAGTACCCGGACGTCTATTTCCGGGCGAACGCGACCGAGCAGTTCGGCTACGAGTCCGGATACGACCGCGACACCATGGAGCGCTTCTTCGCCGAGCGCGGGGGAGACCCCGAGCGGGCCGGGAAGCAGGACCGGCTCGATGCACTGGTGTGGCGCGCCGAGCGACCGGGTGAGCCGTCCTGGCCGTCGCCGTTCGGTCCGGGCAGGCCGGGGTGGCACATCGAGTGCTCCGCGATCGCGTTGAACCGGATCGGTTCGGGCTTCGATGTGCAGGGTGGCGGTAGCGACCTGATCTTCCCGCACCACGAGTTCTCGGCCGCGCACGCCGAATCCCTTGTGCTGGACCGCCGATTCGCGCGGCACTACGTGCACACCGGGATGATCGGGCTCGACGGCGAGAAGATGTCGAAGAGCCGCGGCAATCTGGTGTTCGTGTCGAAGCTGCGCGGTGAGGGCGTCGACCCGATGGCGATCCGGCTGGGTCTGCTGTCCGGGCACTACCGCACCGACCGGGCCTGGACGGGCGACGTGCTCGCCGCGGCCGAGGAGCGCCTCGCGCTGTGGCGCCGCGCCGCCGCGCTCGGATCGGCGCAGTCCGCGGAGGACACCATCGGCCGACTGCGCCAGCACCTGGCGGACGACCTGGACACCCCGAAGGCGATCGACGCCGTCGACGCCTGGGCCAGGTGGGCCGTGGATCACGGCGGCTCGGACCCGTCGGCACCGGGAGCGCTCGCGGACGCCGTCGACGGACTGCTCGGGGTCTCGCTGCGCTGACCGGTGCCCATGCCGTCGACTAGGGTCGGCGGTATGGGGGAACAACGAGATCGAATGCTGCTCGGCGAGCTCTATCGCGACAACGATGCCGACCTGGTCGCGGAGCGGAAGGCCTGCCAGCGACTGCTCGACCAGTTCAATGCCACCGGGGCGGACGAGGATTCGTTGCGCCTCGACCTGTTGAAGCGGCTCCTGGGCTCGATCGGCGAGGGTTCCTGGATCATGCCGCGGTTCCAGTGCGACTACGGATCGCTGATCACGATCGGTTCGAACAGCTTCCTGAACTACGACGCGATCCTGATGGACTGCGCGCCGATCACGATCGGCGACGACGTCTCGATCGGACCCCGTGCCCAGTTGCTCACCGCGCTGCATCCGATGGCCGACCACGAGGCGCGGCGGCAGCGGTGGGAGTCGGCGGCGCCGGTCGTGATCGGTGACAACGTGTGGCTCGGCGGGGGAGTGATCGTCTGTCCCGGCGTGAGCATCGGGGACGACACGGTGATCGGCGCGGGCTCCGTGGTGACCAAGGACGTGCCGTCGCGGGTGTTCGCGGCGGGCAACCCGTGCCGGGTGATCCGGGAACTGCCGTAGCCGGTCGGGATTCGAGGCATTTCCCCTGCGCGTGCAACGGGCCCATGGCGAGGGGGAAAAAGGTTGGACGGGATTCGGTTCAGGTTGATAGCGTGCGCGAGACCGTGACATCACGCGAGGAGGTGGGACCCATGAACGCAGCAACCATGTGGGTGCTCCCACTCGTGTCCACGGTTCGGCGATCGACGTAGGTGTCGCCGGGAGCGCCTCGACAACAAGGCCATCCCGAAAGGCAACACCATGCATTTCACCTCTGAGACATCGTCGAACGGTGTCATCGTACGTACATTCACCCTGGATGAGATCACCGGCGTGCTCTGGTCGCCCACATCAGGAACCGTTGGCGCACCGCTGCTGCTGTCGGGGCACGCCGGCGGCATGCACAAGAAGGCGCCGGGGCTGGTAGCCAGCGCGCTCCACTGCGTGACCACCTATGGGTACACCGTCGCCGCCATCGATGCGCCCGGACACGGTGACCGGCCGCGGAACCGTCAGGATCAACGGTGGGCCGAGGCGATCCATCAGGCCAGGGCGGCGATGGCTCCGATCGCCCCGATCGTCATCGACTACAACATGTCGCTGGCGGAGCGTGCGGTGCCGGAATGGCAGGCGACCCTGGACGCCCTGCAGGCGCTGCCCGAGATCGGCGCCGAAGCGCCGATCGGCTACGGCGGAATGACGTTGGGTGTCGTGACCGGACTGATGCTGACGGCGGTCGAATCCCGGATCGCTGCCGTGAGCTTCGGTGGGGTCTATGTGCACGACGCTCTGATCGAGGCGGCGAGAAAGATCACCGTCCCTGTCGAGTACCGGATTCCGTGGGACGAGGACGAAATCGACCACACCACTGCGATCGCGTTGTTCGACGCCTTCGCATCGAAGGACAAGACGCTGCACGCCCACCCGGGCAGGCACAACCAGGTGCCCGAGTACGAGCGCGACAGCTCGGCCCGGTTCTTCGCCCGTCACCTCGGCCGGGCCGCCGACGCGGCTTCGGACTGACGTGACCGGTATCGGCGTCCGGATCCGTGCCGGACGCCGATACCGCCGCCATGATCCTGCCGACCGGTAGGTCGACCCCGGCGGCAGCGTCCGCCCTCACACCTGTGCGAACTCCAGGCCGCCCTCCGCCGCGGCGAGGACCCGGCGGCGCAGCGGCGAGCCGAGAGCGGCCGCCAGGTCGCTGCCGTCGTGCTCGGCGAGCAGCTCCCCGTCCGTCCACACCAGCAGGGCGGCGCTCACGGACTGTTCCGCGGTCGAATGCGCGAGGTCGTAGTGCGCGCACCCAGGCACGCCCGCGTACGTCACCCAGAGGTCGTATCCGGTCATGAACAGGTCCAGATCGAATTGCACACTCAGGCCGAGCAATTCGCTACGGCCGTTGTCGTCGACACCGGCGAATGCCTCGTCGAGGCCGAGCAGCCGAGGTGAGTGCGGGTCCGCCGAGGACAGCATGACGTGTGCGGCCGCGAACAGCGGCAGGTGCAGCGACACCGACTGCTCACCGCCCGAGAGGGCGCCGTGCCGGGCCACGGTCAGCCGATCCTCGCTGCCGTCGCCGCCGATCAGGGTGAAGGAGAAGACCCGCCAGCGCCGGTAGTCGAGGGCAGTCGCCAGGATCTCCGGGTACGACCGCTCCGGGTGCGCCGCCCGCGACGACCGGATCTGGGCCGCGAAATGTGCTCGCATGGTGGCCAGTTCGTCGGCTCCGAGCGCGGAGGCATCGCGGTCGAGCAGCTTCGAGATCGCCCGCGAGCTCTCGTCGAGGTTGTCGGCCAGCACCCAGTGCACGCCGATGGTGTTGCCCGAGGACATCCGCCGCTCGCGCATCTCGGTGCCCATCTGCGCGATGAGTGCCCGCGCGTCGACGGTGCGTTCGTGGATCTGCTGCGCGAGACCGGTCAGCAGCGCGTCCTCGAGGATCCTCCGCTCGGACTCGGTGAGCAGCTGTTCCTGATCCTGGCGGGCGACGGCGATGCGGCCCGCGAACTCACCGATCGAGGAGTAGCCCTGCTCGTCCTGCACGCGGACCGTGGTGAGCCCGTCCGGGGCGTCCCACTGCAGTCGGTAGTCCTGACCGGCCGCCGCGAGCTGCGCATCGAAGTCCTGCAGCGCCGTGGTCAGTGCGGTCCTGGTGGACTTGCGGGCCCCGTCGCTGACCCGCACGGATTCCGTCGCCTCCGCCAGCGCGCGATGGAGCGCGTCCACCTCGTCCGGGAGCACCGACGCATCGGCGCCTGCCCCGTCCTCGTTCTGGATCCGGTAGACGATCTGGTCGGCGGTCAGCCACGCCGCCGGGCTCGCGGGCCAGGAGTGGTTCTCGGCGATCCCCAACAGTTCGAGCAGGTCGCGGCGGGCGTAGGGCGCCAACCGGTCCGCGTCGGCCCTCGCCTCGGTGAGAGCACTGCGTAGCGCCTCGACCGCCGCGCTGTGGGCACCCTCCGCCTTGCCGATCTGCTCGACCGCGGACTCGTTGGCCTTGCGGGCCGCCCGCTGCTCGGACTTGAGGTCCTCGATCCGGGCGCGGACCTTCTCCAGGTCCGCGTCGATCTGCTCGGCGCTCGCACCGAGGTTGTCGCGCAGCATCTCCAGCCGTTGCACCTGTGTGGCGTAGTTCTCCTCGGCGATCGCCGATTCCTCGGCGAACTCCTCGGCGATCGCACGGGCCTCGCTGTGCCGGTCATCCGACTCGCGGTGGTGCTCGATCTCCTTGTCGTGTTCGCGCCTGCAGCGCTGCACCAGGTCGCCCTGCTTCTCGAAGTGCCGGATCGCGGCCGCGAGCGAGTCCAGTTCCCGGCCCCCGTGCGGGGTCCGGTGCGCGACCGCTGCCGCGCGCAGTTGCTTTTCCTTCGCGCCGAGGTCCGCGATGGCCTGGTCCAGCTCGCGCTGGGTGACGGAGGTCGATTCCGAGCGGGTGCGCAGGGCCCCGGCCGCCTCGGTGACCGATTTGAGCGCGGCGAGCACCGGCGTGGTGCGGGGCAGGGCCTTCGACGCGGCCGTGAGCCGTCCGGCGAGCTCGCCCGCCTCGTGTTGCGCGGCAAGGGCTTCGGTGCGGGACCGCTCGGCCTCCGCGATGGCATCGTCGAGTTCGGCCAGCCGCAGCTCGCGTCGCCGGGCCCGCGCGGTTGCGCCGATGTACTCGGCGTCGGGCTTGCTGTGCCTGCCCTGCTGCACGCCCTGCCAGAAGCGTCCGTCGACCCCGACGCCGACCGCGGTGTCCGGTTCGGTGCGCTCGGCGTGCAGAGCGATCGAGGCGAGGATCGCCTGCACCCTCGCCTCGGGCACCCCGGTGTCGGCCTCGACGGTCAGTACGTCGGCGAGCGTCGGGCCGCCGGGTCGGTCCGACTCGGGCAGGGCGACCAGGTACTGCTCCGAATCGGTTGTCGGGGCAGGGCCGTCGCCGCCGTACACCCACCCGTCGAGGAGGTTCGCGGCCTGCAGCGCGGATTCGACCCCCGCGGCCGTCTCCCGGCTCACCGTGTCGGCGAAGCGGACGAGGCGCCACAGCGGGGCCCCGGCCAGATTCTCGCGAGACCCGGCCCTGGCAGCGAAGGGCGGTGGTGCATCGTCGGTTTCCGCGGAGATCCGATGCCGATCGGCGGACAGTTCGGCGATGAGCGCGGCCGACTGGCCGGCTTGCAGCTCCGCCTGTGCCCGGGTGGCCCGCACCGTGTCGAGGCCTGCCTCGGTGTGCTCGCCGAACACCGTTGCCAGACTCGGTGATTCGTCGTCGCCCGCGCTCGCCACGGCGGAGTCGAGCGCGTCGAACAGGGCGTTGCCGACCCCGATGGAGGCGAACAGGGCCGAATGGTCGGTCCACCAGGACCGCAGCGCCGCCGCGCATTCGGCGCGGGCGAGCGCCGTGGCGGCCTCGGCCTCGGCGACGGCGGCCCTCGACCTCTCGAGCAACTCGCTCCCGCGGGTGTTGGCCCGGTCGGCGCGGGTCCGCTCGGTCGCAGCCTTCTCGACGGTGTCGAGCGCGGCCCGTACCGCGCGCACATCGCCGTCGCGCTCCTCCGCGTGGCCCCGCAGCGTCGCCGCGAACTGGTCGGGACGGGCGGTCGCGGGCAACGGGGTCCAGGCGATCCCGGCGTCCTCGGCCGCCGACTGCAGTTCGTCCTCGGCCCTGGTCAGTGCCGCCGCCGCGCGGGTCACCGCACTCGCGGACCTCGCGGCCTCGTCGGCGCGCTGCTCGAGACCGGCCTGCGCCTTCTGGGCCTTGTCGAGCTGCTGCTCGGTCGAGAGTTTGAGCTGGGCGACAACGGCGGCCAGGTCGTCGAGCTGCTGCTTGCCCTCGTACGCGCCGGACCGTTGTAGCGTCTCGAGGTCGGATCGACCCTGTTCGAGCGCGCGCTCCGCGGCATTGAACCGTTCCTCCGCGGCGATCCGCTCCTGCTGGCGGAGGGTCCGCAGCTCCGCAGCCTCGGCCAGCGCGACGACGCCGTGCTCGACGGACTCGAGTCGCCGCGACACCTGCTCGACGTCCGCTCTGGCCTGCTGGCGGAGGTACTTGGTGTAGACCCCGACGAAGCCCTGCGCGGCCTGATCGGCGGCGGCAAGGCCCTCGAGCGCGCGGCCGACCTCCTCCATGTCGCTGAAGGAGCGGGCCGCTTCGAGCACCAACTGCTCGTCGAGGGGGCGCAGGCCGTCGGTCAGCGCCTGGGACAGGCCCTTCGGGTCGAGGTTCTTCGCCAGCTGAGGTCGGCGCAGGGTCAGGATCAGGTTGATCAGCTGGTCGTAGCGTTCGGCGCCGAGCCCGAAGAGCCGGGCGTCGATCGCGGCCCGGTAGTCGGTGGGCCGGTCGGTGATCGCGTCGGTGCCGATCTGGTCGGCCAGCTGGCGCTTCGTCAGCGGGCGGTCGTCGTCGCCGAGCAGGGAGAAATCGACCCCAACCCGCCCGTCGGCGACGAAATGCCATCGGGTGACCTTGTCGTTCTGCCTGGTGGCGCGCATCCCGATGCCGACGGTGACCGCCTCGGGGTCCGCATGGGATCCGCGGGCGAACTCCATCCAGACGTAGGAGTGCGCGGAGTCCTGGCCGCGGTAGAGCAGGTTCGACTTCATGGTGCGCTCTTCGCCTGCGAACGGGTTCAGGCGACGGGGCTCGATGCGGCCGTCGAGCACGAACGGGAAGAGCACCTCGAGGGCCTTGGTCTTGCCGGAGCCGTTGGGCCCGCGCAGCACGAGGCGACCGTCGGCGAAGGAGAACTCCTGGTCGCGGTAGTCCCAGAGGTTGATGATCCCGGCCCGGGTCGGGCGAAAGCGCGCGCTTGCCATGCGAGTTCTGCCTCTACTTCTCTACTGGTTCGGACGGGGTTGCGGGATCGGGGTTGTCACCGAACAACTCGGGCTGGCTCGCCCGGTCGCGGACGTTCACGACGACGCCGCGGTAGCGCGCCAGCGCAGGCAACACGAGCACGCCGCCCTCGGTGCGGCGGACCAGTCGCTGCTTGTCCAGCAGCGCGACGGCCTGCTCTCGCAACCCGTCGTGGTCGGCCTGCCACTGCGCCGCGAAGGTCCGGCCGAACCGGCGGACCAGGTCCGCCACCGCTGATGCGATCCAGGCATCGGCGATGAGCGGGAACAGCGCGGGCTCGGGGCCGGGCTCGGCGTCCGGTGCCGTGTCGACGGCAGGCTCCTCGGCGAGGCCGTGGAAGACACCTGCCGCGGGGATGGCGCCGTCGAGCGCGTCGATCAGCGCGGCGGTGCGGGTCGGGCCTGCGGGAACCCGGACGAGCTCGCCCGCGTCCGGGTCCAGCACCAGGTCCGCGATCTCGCCCGCCAGGAGCAGGGCCACCTGGGCGACGGTGCCCGTGCTCGGGAAGCGCACGTCCGACATGCGGCCCGAGGTGTCGATGAGCGCGATGCCTTCGGCCCGCCGCTCGGCGACCAGCCCGGTGAGGGACTCGACGTCCGCAGCCGTCCGCGGCAGCGCCAGCTGCAGGCGCTCGTCGTCGTCGAGCTCGTCCGCGTAGACCACCGGGCGTTCCACCAGAGCCCGGCGTACCCGCCGCGCGGTCTCCCTCGGGTCGGCGGGCCGGTCGGGCACGAGCCCGTCCTCGTCGGCGGCCTGGACCTCCTGCCCCGCCAGCAGACCCCTGATCGAGGTGAGGTGCTGGAGGGCTCGCGGCGGCCGGAACAGCGCCACCACGACGGACCGGTCGATGTCGTACAGCGCCTCGCCCGCGCTGGGATTGGCCGCCCAGCCGCCCGCGTCGCCGTCCGCGAGCGCGATGGCGCCCCTGGCCGCGAGCCAGCCGACCGCGTCGACGAACGCGTCCCGGTCGGCGGCCCGCTCGGTGGACAGTTCCACGCCGTCCACCTGGGTGGCGTCGGCCGCGACGTGGTCCGCCAGCTCCGAGAGGGTGATCTGGTTCCCGGCTCGGCCCAGCGCGGCGAGGCACAGGGCGAGGTAGGCGTAGCGGTGCCGGTCGAAGGTGCGGTCGGTACCGGTCCTGGCCGCCGCCGTCGGGTCCAGCCGGTCGGTCACCGTGAACAGCCGTGCCGTCGTCTCGGTGACCTCGAGCCGGTAGCCGAAGAGCTCGAGCAGGTCCTCGCGCAGCTCGGTGGCCCACCTGCGCAGCAGCGGCAGCGCGATCCGGTCCGGATAGTTCTGTGTGACAAGGTGATTGGAGAGGATAATGCGGGCCGCGCGCTGGTAGCTGTCCAGGGCCAGCGGTGGGATCTCGCGCGCCCTCACTGCACGCTCACCTGCAGCCGGTCGAGGTGCAGCGTGCCGCGTGCGGTCCGGACCGTCGTGGACTCGTCGTGCGGGCGCAGCGTCAGCCGGACCCCGTTCTCGGCGCCGGTCGAGCTGCCGACCCGACCGCTCACCGGCACCCGCGCGGTCAGGGCGGCGTTGAGCAGGCTCAGCAGCACCTCGGTCTCCTGCTCGTCGAGCACCCGGTCGTAGACACCCCCACCGGCCAGCGACTTCGCCGCGGTGGCGCGGGCACGCTGCGCTGCGAGCTGCCCCTCGCGCAGTCGGCGGATGCTGGCGTCGTTGCGTTGCACCCGGCCGGGCAGACCGGGAGACGGCGTGCGGCCGGTCTCGGCGAGGGTGCGCGAGATCTCCACCGGTGGGGCGTCCCACCAGGACCGCGACTCGGGGATGATGTCGGCGTCGGGGTGCAGCATCGACAGGTGCCGCGGCCTGCCGAGATCGAACACGGCCTGGTACAGCGCGTGCGCGGCGTCCTCGGTCGGGGTCGCCGCGAACCAGCCGGCCAGGTGCCGCAACTGGCTCTCCCGGCTCACGCCGCCCCGGCGCGTCTCGGTGACGCGGCGCAGCAGCGAGAGCACCGCGGCGATGGCACTCATGGTGCCCTCCCTCAGCCGGTCCGATTCGCTGACCCCCGCGTCGGCGACGAACCAGTGCTTGAGCCCCGACCAGCGCGACCGCCAGTCGTCCTCGCGTTCGTGCAGGGTCAGGAACACCCGCTCGTCGCTGGCCGCGGCCCTGGCCACGAGCCGGTCGATCCCGGTGTCCTCGACGGCCGCGATCGCCTCCGCGAGCTTGGGCGCGTATCGGGCGAGGTCGGAGCTGAACTCGCGCATGTGGGTCAGCAGCGCGTCCTTGTGCGCGAGGAACGACTCGGGGGTGATCTCGGTGGTGCGCACCAGGTCGCCGAGGGTGAGGTAGAACTGGGCCGCCCTTGTCGCCATGTCCGACAGCGTGGAATCGAGCCTGCTGAGCTTGCGGTAGATCAGGTCGCTGTCGGCGTCCCGGTTCGCCTCGGCAAGCTCCCGCATGTCGGCCAGCAGGTCGGGCAGCGCGAGGCGGGAGAGCGAGGCGTCCTCGAGGCGTGCCCCGAGCACGTCCTCGACTGCCAGGAAAGCCTGATAGCCGGCCTGGCTGAACTGGTAGACGAAGTGACGGTTGCGGTACTCCGCGAGGGTGGCCGCCCTTGTGCCGTCGTAGCTGCGTTCGAGCACGCCCCACAGGTGCAGCTGCTCGAGCAACGGCGTGATCTCGGCGCCCGCCAGCCGGCCTGCCTGGTCGTCGCCCGCGATCCGGCCCAGGATCTCCGCGATCTCGCCCGCGTGCAGCAGGACCACGTAGTTCGCCCTTGCGTGGTCGAACGCCCGCAGTACCCACAGGTACTCCCCGCGCTTCTCCGCGCTGGTGAAGGCGAACAGCCGCAGCCGGTCATCACGCGGGCCCGCGGCGGGCGTTCCGGAATCACTCATCGTGAACAGGGTAGGGGAGCGGCCGGACGGTACCTAGCGGGTGTTCGGATCGGCGTTTCGCAACCCGTCGCCGGCCGAACAGACGAGGGCCGGGGGACGCGACCCCGCGTCCCCCGGCCCTCGTCTGTGCTGTTCCGGGGACTACAGCGGCACCGGCGCGCCGTAGGTCATCGCGATGTCGCCGGACGCCGTCTCGACCCGGGCATACGGCCGGAGCGTGACCTGTCCGAGGGCTCCCGAGATGCTGCCGTGCACGCCCGCGAGCCGGATCCGTGCCCCAGGTCCGTCGAACTCCTTCTCCTTGACCAGCGGGACATCGGTGATCCCGCCGGGTTCGAGGTCGACGATCAGATTCTGTTGCGGGATGATGTCGCCTACCAGCATGCCGCGGTTCTCGAAGCCCAGTTGCACGTCGGGATCGCCCAAGAAGTCGCCCAAGACGATGCCGTTGGTGCCCTCGAGCTCGAAGCCGAGGCCGGGGGTGTTCAGCTGCACCGACGCGCCCGTGAGCGCGACCGGGTAGCCGATCTGGTAGCCGAAGGACAGCTTGGTGCCGGTGAAACTAGCTGCCGTCGGGCCGTCGATGGTGACCTGGGCGTAGCCGTTGTGGAAGAACTCCCGACTCAGCGGCGAACTGTCGAGCGGCGGCACGGCGTTGATGTTGGTGTCGCCCTGCGAGACCTCGATCCGATTGCCCTGGTAATCGATGAGACTGTTCGCATTGTTGACCACCGCCGCCGAGGTGCCGTTGCCCAGGATCATTCCCGCGACCGCGAGGGCGGCAACCGCAGCCGCCCGACCAGGCCCAGTTCCGCGGTGGCGCCGAGGTCCACGAATTCTTGCCATGAATTCCACATCCGTTCGGTCGAGTTTCCTCTCGCGTACTCGCGATTGGCCCAAATCAACACAGATCCCCGATGCTTCTCGAACGCTAGTTGATAGCGCTGGCTGCCGCGACATTTTCGGCAGTGTGGCGACAGGTGTTCACGCGCGGTTTCGGTTTGCGGTCTCCCAGGCCTTGTCGTAACGGTTTCCACCGGGTCGTTTGACGTCCTTGCTGCGGTAGACCACATACGGCCTGCCCAGGTATCCGATCGGTGCGCTGAACACGTGCACCAGGCGGGTGTACGGCCAGATCGCCAGGAGCGCCAGCACGGTCAGGCCGTGCAGTTGGAAGCTGAGCGGGACGCCGACCATCAGGTCCGGCTGCGGGTTCAGCGTGAACAGGCTCCGGAACCACGGCGACACCGTCGAGCGGTAGTCGTAATCGCCGAGGATGAGGTTCTCGCCGAGGGTGTTGAACATCCCGGTCGCGATGACTGCGATGAACAGCACGTACATGATCTTGTCGCTGGTGCTGCTGGACTGACGCACGGCAGGCACACTGATCCGCCGGTACACGAGAATGGCCAGGCCGACGACGGTCGCGATTCCCGCGGGCACACCCAATCCCACCGCGAGCAGGTGATAAGTGTGATCGGAGATGCCGAGCGCCTCCGTCCAACTGGCCGGGATCAACACGCCGCCGATGTGCCCCGCGAGCATGGCCAGGATGCCGAAGTGGAACAGCGGGCTGCCGAGCCGCAGCAACCGGCTCTCGTACATCTGGGAGGAGCGGGTTGTCCAGCCGAACTGGTCCTTGCGGTAGCGCCACACATGCCCCACCACGAATGAGGTGAGGGCGATATAGGGCAGGGTCAGCCACATCAGCGTGGTCACCGTCGTTCTCCCATCTCGGGGTGCAATGCGGGGTCGAGCGCGTACGTGTCGAGGCCGACCGCTTCCTCGGGCGGCCCCTCGGCGGCCATCTTCGCCACCTTCTGCCTGTCGTCGGTGTCGAGCTCCGGCAGCGTCGCGCACAGCGCATCCAGGACGGGAGCGAAGGGGGACTCGCTGTCGCGCAGGGACAGCCGGAGCACCTCCACCACGGCGCGGTGCTCGACCAGCAGCCGCCACCCGCGCGCGGCATCGGTCGTCGCCGCGAACTCGAGGACCACGGGCAGATAGTCGGGCAGCTCGTGGTCACCGAGCGTCACGCCGCCGTTGCGGTAGGCATTCTTGAAGCGCAGCAGCGCCATTCCACGATTGCGGGTGTCGCCGTACGCGTAGTAGGACAGGTGCAGGCTGCTGCGCCTGCGCAGGTCGAACGTCTCGACGTACAGAGAGGAGAGCTCGATCCGGGGCGTGCGCTGCATGAAGTCCACGCACGCAACCAGGTTCGCCCCCGCCGGTCCGGGCACCGTCTCGGCCGCCCCGCGCAGGTCGCCGAGCATCCCGAGCGTCTGCTCTGTCGGGTAGTCCAGCAGGAGGGCGGCGATCCGCCACACGACCCGCTGGTCCCGCTCGGACAGGGTCGCCTCCGCCCCCGGCCGGAACTTGTTGGACACCTTGCGGCGCAATCCGAGCGCGACCATCAGGCGCCGTCCCGGTTGGAGGCGGCCGCGGCGGGGATCAGGCCCGCGGTGCTCTTGCCGTCCCAGTTGAGCAGGTTGATCCGGCCGGACTTGTTCTCCGGGGCCGCATCGGAATTGGTGTCGACGACCTGCTCGGTGAGGTGGAACTTGTCGGCCATCACGTCGAACGCGGTCATGCCAGGTCCGCCGTCGTCCTCGAGGCTGCACCCGGTGGCGAGGGCGTCGAGCCGGTGCGCGTCCGAGCCTGCCCCGTTCGGGATGACATACCGGTCCTCGTACTTCGCGATGGCGAGCAGTCGGTACATCGACTCGAGCTCGGTCTCGGTCAACCGGACCGCGTCCGCGACCTCGGGTCGGGTCGGCTCACCCAGGTTGACCCGGCGCATGTGCGCACGCATCGCCGCCAGTCGCTGCAGGGAGGCGCGCACGGGACCGATCTCGCCCGCGGTGAAGAGTTCGGCCAGGTACTCGACCGGGATACGGAGCGAGTCGATGGCGCCGAACAGGTTGTCGGCCTCCTCGCCGTCGTGGCCGGTGTCCGACAGGGCCTCGACGACCGGGGAGAGCGGCGGGATGTACCAGACCATCGGCATGGTGCGGTATTCCGGGTGCAGCGGCAACGCCACCTGGTAGTCGACGATCAGCTTGTACACGGGGGAGTTCTGCGCGGCCTCGATGAACTCGGCGGAGATACCCGCCCGCTCGGCCTCGGCGACCACCCTCGGGTCGTGCGGGTTGAGGAACACACCCAGCTGCGACGGGTAGAGATCTTTGTCGTCGGTGACCGACGCGGCCTCGAGGACGGCGTCGGCGTCGTAGAGCATCACGCCGATGTACCGCAGTCGGCCGACGCACGTCTCCGAGCAGATGGTCGGGATGCCGACCTCGATCCGGGGGTAGCAGAACGTGCACTTCTCGGCCTTGCCGGTCTTGTGGTTGAAGTAGATCTTCTTGTAGGGGCAGCCGGTGACGCATTGCCGCCAGCCGCGGCACTTGTCCTGGTCGACGAGCACGATGCCGTCCTCGGAGCGCTTGTAGATCGCTCCTGACGGGCACGACGCCGCGCAGGCCGGGTTCAGGCAGTGCTCGCAGATGCGCGGCAGATAGAACATGAAGGTCTGCTCGAACTCGAGCTTGACCTTGTCGGAGACCTTGGCCAGCAACGGGTCCTTGCCGACCTGCTCGGGTCCGCTGCCGAGGTCGTCGTCCCAGTTGGCGCCCCAGGTGACCTTGGTGTCCTCTCCGGTCAGCAGCGACTTCGGGCGCGCGACCGGGACCGTGTCCATGGCGGGCGAGGCCAGCAGGTTCTCGTAGTCGTAGGTCCAGGGCTCGTAGTAGTCCGAAACCGTCGGCAGGTCGGGGTTGGCGAAGATGTTGAGCAGCCGCTTGAGCCGGGAGCCGGTGCGCAGCGTCAGTTTGCCGCGCTTGTTGAGCGTCCAGCCGCCCTTCCACTTCTCCTGGTCCTGGTACTGCCGCGGATAGCCCTGTCCCGGGCGGGTTTCCACATTGTTGAACCAGGCGTACTCGACGCCGCCGCGGTTGGTCCACGCCTGCTTGCACGTGACGCTGCAGGTGTGGCAGCCGATGCACTTGTCCAGGTTCATGACCATGGCCATCTGCGCCATAACTCTCATCAGTACGTCACTTCCTGGTCGCGGCGGCGGATCGTGGTGACCTCGTCGCGCTGATTGCCGGTCGGGCCGTGGTAGTTCATCGCGAAGGACTGCTGGGCGTAGCCGCCGATCAGGTGCGAGGGCTTGATCATCAGCCGGGTCAACGCGTTGTGGATGCCGCCGCGCTTGCCGGTGCGCTCGGTGCGCGGCACGTCGACCGCGCGGTCCTGGGCGTGGTACATGAAGACGGTGCCCTCGGGCATCCGGTGGCTGACGATCGCGCGGGCGACCACGATGCCGTTGCGGTTGCTCGCCTCGATCCAGTCGTTGTCCGCCACACCGATCTTGGCGGCGTCCACGTCGGACATCCAGATGGACTGACCGCCGCGCGAGAGCGTGAGCATGTGCAGGTTGTCCTGGTACGCCGAGTGGATCGACCACTTCGAGTGCGGGGTCAGGTACCGGACGGTGACGGTGCCGCCGACCCCGTTGCCGTGGGTCTCGCCCACCGCGGGCTCGCTGAACAGTGCCGTCATGTCGAGCGGCGGACGGAAGATCGGCAGCTGCTCACCGAGCTCCGCCATCCAGTCGTGGTCGAGGTAGAAATGCTGCCTGCCGGTCAGCGTGTGCCAAGGTTTGAGCCGTTCGGTGTTGATGGTGAACGGTGAGTACCGCCTGCCGCCGGTCTCCGATCCCGACCATTCCGGCGAGGTGATCACCGGCACCGGCCTGGCCTGGGTGTCGGCGAACCGGATTCGGGTGCCCTCGTTCTCGGCGGCCAGGTCGACCAGCTCGGTTCCCGTGCGCTCCTGCAGGTGCTCGAAGCCCTGTGTTGCGAGCCGTCCGTTGGTGGTACCCGACAGTGCGAGGATCGCCTCGCAGGCGTGCTTGTCCTTTGCCAGCGAGGGCCGTCCGGCCGCGACGCCGGTCTGCACCGTTCCGTTGACGCCGCGCAGGTACTCGACCTCCTCGGTCGGGTGGGTGGTGACGCCCTTTGTCGTCAGCCCGAGCTCCTCGACCAGCGGCCCGAGCGCGCCGAGCTTCTCCGCGATCGCCGAGTAGTCCCGCTCGACGACCACGAGCTTCGGCATCGTCTTGCCCGGGATCGGCTCGCATTCACCGCGTTTCCAGTCCAGCACCCGCCCACCCGGCTGCGCGGTGGCGTCGTTGGAATCGTGGGTCAGCGGCACCGCGACGATGTCGCGCCGGGTGCCGAGGTGCTTCTCGGCCAGCCAGCTGAAGCCGCGGGCGATGCGGTGGAACGCCTCGAAGTCGGTCTTGGTCTCCCATGGCGGCGAGATCGCGGGGGAGAAGGCGTGCACGAACGGGTGCATGTCCGTGCTGGACAGGTCGTGCTTCTCGTACCAGGTGGCGGCCGGCAGCACGACGTCGGAGAACAGCGTGGTGCTCGTCATCCGGAAGTCCAGCGTGGTGAGCAGGTCGAGCTTGCCCGCGGGGGCCTCGTCCCGCCAGATCAGCTCCTCGGGCCGGATGCCCTCGGAGTCACGGGCATTGAGGTTCGAGTCGGCGCCGAGCAGGTGCTTGAGGAAGTACTCGTTGCCCTTCGCGGACGAGCCGAGCAGGTTCGAGCGCCACACCGTCAGGCAGCGCGGGAAGTTCTCGGGCGCGTCCGGGTCCTCGACGGCGAACTGCAGGTGACCGGTCTTGAGGCCGTCCACCACGTGCTCGGCGGCGTTCTTGCCCAGCCGGTCCGCCTCGTCCGCCAGGTCGAGGGGATTGCGGTTGAAGGTCGGGTAGCTCGGCATCCAGCCGAGGCGGGTGGCGAGCGCGATGTTGTCCGCGGCGGTGCGGCCCGCGAACGTGCCGTTCGCCAGCGGCGAGGACATCACCTCGGCGGTGAAGGGGTCGTAGCGCCACTGGTCGGTGGCCAGGTACCAGAAGATGGTGCCCTGCATCTGCCGGGCAGGCCGGGACCAGTCCGAGCCGAATGCGAGCGTCGCCCAACCGGTGACGGGGCGGCACTTCTCCTGCCCGACGTAGTGGGCCCAGCCGCCGCCGTTCACGCCCTGGCAGCCCGTGAGCATGGTCAGGGTCAGGAAGGACCGGTAGATCTGATCGGAGTGGAACCAGTGGTTGGTGCCCGCACCCATCAGGATCATCGAGCGGCCGCCGGACCGGTCGGCGTTGTCGGCGAACTCGCGGGCGACCCGCGCCGCGGCGGCCGCGGACACACCGGTGATGCCCTCCTGCCACGCCGGGGTGTACGGCTCCTCGGTGTCGTCGTAGCCGGTCGGCCAGTTGCCGGGCAGGTCGGGACGGCCGACGCCGTACTGGGCGAGCATGAGGTCGAACACGGTGGTCACCCGCCTGCCCGCCACCATCCGGGTGGGCACACCGCGCCGCAGCACCCCGGGTGTGGAGGTGTCGTAGCGGGGGAAATCCACGGCGACCGCGTTGGCCGCCATGTCCGGATCCTCGTGCATGGTCATCAGCGGGTCGATGCCGTGCAGGTCGAGGTTCCAGTGGCCCTTGCCGGATTCGGTGAACCGATGGCCGAGGGAGCCGCCTGGGACCACGGTCTCGCCGGTCTCCGCGTTCAGCAGCACCGTCTTGTGCTCGGCGCCCTCGGTGGTGTCACCGAGATCGGCTGCGGTGAGGAACTTTCCGGGCACATATCCGTCGCCGCGGTCCTCCAGCGTGATCAGGTACGGCAGGTCGGTGTATTTCTTGACGTAGTCGGTGAACCGCTCGGTGTCCTTCTCGACGAAGAACTCCTTGAGGATCACGTGACCCATCGCCATGGCGAGGGCGCCGTCGGTGCCGGGGCGCGCCGGCAGCCACTGGTCCGCGAACTTCGTGTTGTCGGCGTAGTCGGGCGAGACCACCACGACCTTCTGGCCGCGATAGCGGGCCTCGGTCATGTAGTGCGCGTCCGGGGTTCGGGTGACCGGGACATTGGAGCCCCACATGATCAGGTAGCCGGCGTCGAACCAGTCGGCCGACTCGGGCACGTCGGTCTGGTCACCGAACACCTGGGGCGAGGCCTCGGGCAGGTCGGCGTACCAGTCGTAGAAGGACAGCATCGCGCCGCCGATCAGCGAGATGAACCGGGTGCCGACCGCGTGGCTGACCATCGACATGGCCGGGATCGGGGAGAACCCGGCGACGCGATCCGGACCGTACTTCTTGATGGTGTGCACGTGCGCGGCGGCCACGATCTCGGCGGCCTCCCACCACTCGGCCCGGACGAATCCGCCCTTGCCGCGGGCGGACTTGTAGCGCTTGGACTTCTCGGGGTCGGACGCGATGTCCTCCCACGCGAGCACGGGATCCTTGAGGCGTTCCTTGGCATCCCGGTACATCTCCAGCAGCACGCCGCGGACATACGGGTAGCGGACCCGCGCGGGCGAGTAGGTGTACCAGGAGAACGAGGCGCCGCGGGGGCAGCCGCGCGGCTCGTACTCGGGCTTGTCCGGGCCGATCGACGGGTAGTCGGTCTGCTGGGCCTCCCAGGTGATGATCCCGTCCTTGACGTAGATCTTCCATGAGCAGGATCCGGTGCAGTTCACGCCGTGGGTCGACCGGACCACCTTGTCGTAGGACATCCGATCGCGGTAGAAGTCGTCGGACGACCGGCCGCCGATCTGGTACAGCGTGCGCAGGTCCTCGGAGGCCTCGCCGCGCTGGAAGTGTCTGCCGAACTTGAGCAGGGAATCGGCGAGGTCGGTTCCCGCGACTCCTGTTGTGCTGCCGGGCTTGGTTGAGCTTGGCATCGGTACCTCTCCGAGGATCTTCGGGCCCGCCGCAGGCGGGCCCCACTTGTTGAGCTGCGTTTGTGTGCCGGGTGCCTAGATGTCGACCATCACCATTCCGTCGACGACCCGGGCCGGGTAGGTCTGCGCCGCACCGACGCCCTCCGAGGTGCACGCGCCCGTGTCGAAGGAGAACGCGTACTGGTGCAGCGGACACATCACGACGCCGCCGTCGATCTGTCCGTCGGCGAGCGGTCCGCCCTTGTGCGGGCACACCGCGTCCATCGCGCGGATCGTGCCGTCCGACAACAGGAACACCGCCAACTGGAGACCACGGACGACGTACGCCCTGCCCTCACCCGGGGTCAGGTCGGTGACCGCGCCGAGCGTCGTCGGCGTCGCGCCTTCGGCGATCGCGGTCATCGGACCGGCACCTGGGGGAGCGGGAGCAGCGGAAGCGACGGCACGAACTGTGCGGGCGACTTCGGCTCGGTGCGTTCCTGCCACGGGTCGCGGTACCCCGCGACCGCGACCGCCATGCGCTCGTCCAGACCGGCCACGGCCCCCTCCTCGTCGCGGATCAGTATGGCCTGCAAGTGTTCCAGTCCCACTCGCGGAACCCAGGTATATGTGCGTTCCAGCCACTTCGCGTCCTCGCGGTAGTACTGGATGAAGCGGCCGGCCAGTTCGAGCACGGCGTCCGAGGATTCGACCGTCGCGAGCAGATCACCCTTGCGGATGTGGGCACCGGCCGCGCCGCCGACGTAGATCTCCCATCGGTCCTCGCCAACCGAGACCACGCCGAAGTCCTTGCACAGCGCCTCGGAACAGTTCCGCGGGCACCCCGCGACGGCCAGCTTGAGCTTGGCAGGCGTCTCGAGCCCTTGGAACCGTTCCTCGAGTGCGATCCCCAACGCGGTCGAATCGCCCAGACCGTACCGGCAGAAGTCGCTGCCGACACAGGTTTTCACCGTGCGCATGCTCTTGCCGTATGCGTAGCCCGACGGCATGTCCAGATCGCCCCACACCTTGGGCAGGTCCTCCTTGCGGATCCCGAGCAGGTCGATGCGCTGGCCGCCGGTGACCTTCACCAGCGGCACCTGGTACTTGTCGGCGACGTCGGCGATGCGGCGCAGTTGATCCGGCGTGGTCACCCCACCCTTCATCTGCGGTACCACCGAGAAGGTGCCGTCCCGCTGGATGTTCGCGTGTACCCGGTCGTTGATGAACAGCGCGCCGCGCTCGTCGACCCAGTCCGGCCCCCAGATGGTGCGCAGCAGCGAGGCCAGCGGCATCTTGGATCCCGCGTCCTCGGCACCGTCGGCGGCGAGCGCGGTGAACACCTGGGAGACCGCGCGCAGGTCCTGCTCCCGGATCACGGCGATCAGCTCGGCCTTGGTCATCGGGATGCAGGGGACGTACCAGTCGGCGGACGGATCCGGCACCAGTGCGCCACCCGCCGCGCAGGCGACGATGTCGGCCACGAGCCCCTTGCAGGAGCCGCAGCCCTTGCCCGCCCTTGTCTTCGCGATGACCTCGCCGAGCGAGGATGCACCCGCGTGCACACAGGACACGATGTCGCCCTTGCTGACCCCGTTGCAGTTGCAGACCTGGGTGTCGTCCGGCAGGTCGGCCGCGCTTGACCCCGCGCCGCCGTCGGCGAGGTCGAACAACAGGCTGAGGCGATCCTCGGGGAGCTCGATCTTGCCGTCGAACGCCTGGGTGAGCATCCCCGCCTTGCCGACCTCGCCCATCAGGGTCGCCCCGATCAGCTTGCCGTCGCGCACCACGACGTTCTTGTAGGTACCGTTGCGCGAATCGTAGAACTGGAGGAACTCGTCGTCGTCGAGTTCGGGGCCCTTGACACCCATCGCCGCGACGTCGACGCCCGCGACCTTCAGCTTGGTGGTCGAGCGTGAACCCTCATAGGCGGCTTCGGGATTCGAGCCGGTCAGGTGTTCGGCCAGCACCACGGCCTGCTCCCACACCGGGGCGACGAGCCCGTACAGCTCGCCGCGATGCTGTGCGCACTCGCCGACCGCGTACACCGAACCCTCGTCCTCGCAGCGCATCTGGTCGTCGACGACGATGCCGCGTTCGATCACCAGTCCACCCGCGCGGGCGAGCTCGGTGTTCGGACGGATTCCCGCGGTGACGACGACCATGTCGGCCGCGAGGGAGCTGCCGTCGGTGAAGGAGACGCCGGTCACCCGCCCCTGCTCGTCCCGCAACACCGCGTTGGTCCGGACCGAGGTGTGCACACCGACGCCGAGCGCCTCGATCTTGGCGCGCAGCACCGATCCGCCGCGCTCGTCGAGCTGCTGGTTCATCAGGTGGCCGGGGGAGTGCACGACGTTCACCGTCAGCCCCTGGGTGCGCAGTCCGTAGGCCGCCTCGAGTCCGAGCAGTCCGCCGCCGATGACCACCGCGGAGACATCGTCCTCGGCCTGTGCCATCTGCAGCATGCCGTTCGTGTCGGCGATGGTGCGGAATCCGAACACGCCGCGTGCGAGCCGTCCGTCGGCCTCACGCAGACCGTCCATGTTCGGGAAGAAGGTGTTGCTGCCTGTCGCCACGATCAGGACGTCGTAGTCGACCTCGCGGTCGCTCTCGCAGGTCACGGTCTTCGCGAACCGGTCGAGCCGGATCGCGCGATCGCCCGCATACAGCTTCACGCCGTTCTCCCGATACCAGCTCATCGGGTTGAGGATCAGGTCCTCGTCGTCGGTGCTGGACTCGCCGGCCAGCACGTGCGAGAGCATGATCCGGTTGTAGTTGCCGTATGGCTCGTCGCCGATCATCGTGATGTCGAACTGGTCGCCGCCGCCCCTGGCGAGGATCTCCTCCACCGTGCGGGCGCCCGCCATCCCGTTGCCGATCACAACCAGTCGTCGCATCAGAGCACCACCTGTCCGAGGTCCGTGACGGCCCCGTCGGTGCACCTGTCCACGCTGCGCAGGTACCGCCGTGTGCTCGCCATGGATCCGAGGGTGCTGCGCTCCGGTGACGAAGTGGCTGCGCAGAGGTTACGTGGGAATCAGGAAGAACTCACCGGTCCGATCCAGCACATGTCAGGACATGAATATCAGGCCAGTGATCTGGTGGGATCGGCCCCGAGGGGCGGGACCGACGCCACCGAAACGCCTCCCGGTGACCGGGAGAGACGAATCTCACAGGCCGCCGAAGCTGCCTGGTCCACGCCTGCGCAGGTAGCGCTCGAACTCGGCCGCGATGGCGTCACCGTCGATCTTGGAGATGACCTCCGAGATGTCGACCTCCGCGTCGCCGCGCTCCTCCAGTGAGCGCACGTACTCGGTGATCTCCTCGTCGTCCTTGGTCATCTCGGTGACCGACTGCTCCCACTCCTCGGCCTGGGCGGGCAGCTCGCCGAGCGGCACCTCCACGTCGAGCACCTCCTCCACGCGCTGCAGGAGCGCGACGGTGGCCTTCGGATTCGGCGGCTGCGACACGTAATGGGGGACGGCGGCCCAGAACGAGATCGCGGGCACCCCGGCCTTGACGCATTCGTCCTGGAGTACCCCGGTGATCCCGGTCGGACCCTCGTAGCGGGTCTGTTCCAGGTTGAACCGCTCGGCCGACTCCGTGCTGTACGCAGTGCCGGTGACCGGCACCGGCCGGGTGTGCGGGGTGTCGGCGAGCAGGGCTCCGAGGATGACCACGGTGGTGACGCCCAAGTCCTCGATGATCTCGAGCAGGTCGTCGCAGAAACTGCGCCAGCGCATGTTCGGCTCGATGCCGCGCAGGATCAGCACGTCCCGTTCGCTGCCGGGCGGTGAGCACACCGAGACCCGGGTTGCCGGCCACTCGATCTCCCTGGTGACCCCGTCGACCTGGCGAACCGTCGGACGATTGACCTGGTAGTCGTAGTAGTCCTCGGAGTCGAGCTCGGCAAGCGGTCGCGCATCCCAGATGAGTTCCAGGTGCTCGACGGCGCCACTGGCGGCGTCGCCCGCGTCGTTCCACCCCTCGAAGGCGGCGACGAGGATGGGGTCACGCAGCGCGGGCGCGTCGTGCTCGGACGTGACTTCGGGTTCGCTTGGACTCACCCGACCAGCCTACGACCAGGGTCCTTCAAGGGGCCCACTACTCTGGACGGCATGTCTGCCCCATTTCACTCCGCCCTGTTGGATGCGCTCTCGCAGCGCGTTGTCATCGGCGACGGTGCAATGGGAACCATGTTGCAGGACGCGGATCTCACTCTCGACGACTTCCTCGGCCTCGAGGGCTGCAACGAGATCCTGAACGAAACCCGCCCCGACGTGCTCGCGGACATCCACCGCGCCTACTTCGAGGCCGGTGCCGACGCCGTCGAGACCAACACCTTTGGCTGCAACCTGCCCAACCTCGCCGACTACGACATCTCGCACCGGATCCGCGATCTGTCCGAGCGCGGCACCCGGATCGCGCGTGAGGTCGCCGACGAGATGGGCCCCGGCCGGGACGGCATGGCGCGGTTCGTGCTCGGCTCGATGGGGCCGGGTACCAAGCTCCCCACCCTCGGGCACGCGCCGTTCGCGGTGCTCCGCGACGCGTACACCGAGTCCGCCCTCGGCATGATCGAGGCGGGCGCCGACGCCATCCTCGTCGAGACCTGCCAGGACCTGCTTCAGGTCAAGGCGGCGATCATCGGCAGCCAGCACGCCATGGAGAAGCTCGGCCGCCGGATCCCGATCATCACCCACGTCACCGTCGAGACAACGGGAACCATGCTGCTCGGCAGCGAGATCGGCGCCGCGCTGACCGCGCTCGAACCGCTCGGCATCGACATGATCGGTCTCAACTGCGCCACCGGGCCCGCGGAGATGAGCGAGCACCTGCGGCACCTGTCCAAGCACTCGACGCTGCCGGTGTCGGTGATGCCGAACGCCGGACTCCCGGTGCTCGGCGCGAACGGCGCCGAATACCCGCTCACCGCACCGGAACTCGCGGATGCGCTGAGCGGCTTCGTCTCCGAGTTCGGGCTCGGCATGGTCGGCGGTTGCTGCGGAACCACCCCCGAGCACATCCGTCAGGTCGCCGAGGCGGTGCGGACGGTCGAGAAGGCCACGCGCAACCCGGTTCCCGAGGGCGGCACCTCGTCGCTGTACGCCGCGGTCCCGTTCGAGCAGGACGCCAGCATCCTGGTGATCGGTGAGCGCACGAACTCCAACGGCTCCAAGGCCTTCCGTGACGCGATGATCTCCGGGGACTTCGAACGGTGCATCGACATCGCGAAGGACCAGACCCGCGACGGCGCGCACATGCTCGACCTCAACGTCGACTATGTCGGGCGCGACGGCGCCGCCGACATGACCGAACTCGCGAGCAGGCTCGCGACCGCCTCAACGCTGCCGATCATGATCGACTCGACGGAACCGGACGTGATCCGGGCCGGCCTCGAGCACCTCGGTGGACGGTCCGCGGTCAACTCGGTGAACTACGAGGACGGCACCGGGCCGGACTCGCGGTTCCAGAAGATCATGCGGCTGGTCAAGGAGCACGGCGCCGCCGTCGTCGCGCTGACCATCGACGAGGAGGGCCAGGCGCGTACCGCCGAGCACAAGGTGCGGATCGCGGAGCGGCTGATCGAGGACATCACCGTCAACTGGGGCCTCGACGAGTCCGACATCATCATCGACGCGCTGACCTTCCCGATCTCCACCGGTCAGGAGGAGGTGCGTAAGGACGGGATCGAGACGATCGAGGCGATCCGGCAGCTGAAGGCGGCGCACCCCCGCATCCACTTCACTCTCGGCATCTCGAACATCTCGTTCGGCCTCAACGCCGCCGCCCGACAGGTGCTCAACTCGGTGTTCCTGCACGAGTGCACGGAGGCGGGCCTGGACACCGCGATCGTGCACGCCTCCAAGATCCTGCCGATGGCGCGGATCCCGGAGGAGCAGCGTCAGGTCGCGCTCGACCTGGTCTACGACCGCAGGAGCGAGGGCTACGACCCGCTGCAGAAGCTGATGGAGCTGTTCGAGGGCGTGTCCGCGGCCTCGGCCCGCGAGACCCGGGCACAGGAGCTCGCCGGACTGCCGCTGTTCGAGCGGCTCGAGCGGCGCATCGTCGACGGCGAGCGCAACGGACTCGAGGCCGACCTCGACGAGGCGATGACCGAGAAGCCCCCGCTGGAGATCATCAACGACACGCTGCTGAACGGCATGAAGACCGTCGGCGAGCTGTTCGGTTCCGGACAGATGCAGCTGCCCTTCGTGCTGCAGTCCGCCGAGGTGATGAAGGCGGCCGTCGCGTACCTCGAGCCGCACATGGAGGCCACCGACGAGGACGGCAAGGGCCGGATCGTGCTGGCAACCGTCAAGGGCGACGTGCACGACATCGGCAAGAACCTGGTCGACATCATCCTGAGCAACAACGGCTACGAGGTGGTCAACCTCGGCATCAAGCAGCCGATCGCGACCATTCTCGATGCCGCGATCGACAAGAAGGCCGACGTGATCGGCATGTCCGGGCTGCTGGTGAAGTCCACCGTGGTGATGAAGGAGAACCTGCAGGAGCTCAACGCCAAGGGCGTCTCCGAGCAGTTCCCGGTCCTGCTCGGCGGCGCGGCACTCACGCGGACCTATGTCGAGAACGACCTCGCCGAGATCTACGAGGGCGAGGTCTCCTACGCGCGCGATGCCTTCGAGGGCCTGCGGCTGATGGACACCATCATGACCACCAAGCGCGGCGGGGGACCGGACCCGGACAGCCCGGAGGCGTTGGCAGCCAAGGAGAAGGCCGCGGAACGCAAGGCGCGGCACGAGCGGTCCAAGCGAATCGCCGAGGCGCGCAAGGCCGCCGAGGTCCCTGTCGAGGTGCCGGAACGGTCCGATGTCGCCACCGACATCGGGGTCCCGACGCCGCCGTTCTGGGGCAGCCGCATCGTCAAGGGCATCTCGCTGGCGGACTACTCCGGACTGCTCGACGAGCGGGCGCTGTTCCTGGGCCAGTGGGGCCTGCGCGGGCAGCGGGCCGGTGACGGGCCGACCTACGAGGAGCTGGTGGAGACCGAGGGCAAGCCGCGGCTGCGCTACTGGCTGGACCGGCTCAGCACCGACGGCATCCTCGCGCACGCCGCGGTGGTGTACGGCTACTTCCCTGCGGTCTCCGAGGGCGACGACGTGGTGGTGCTCTCCGAGCCGACTCCCGATGCGCCGGAGCGGTTCCGATTCACCTTCCCGCGTCAGCACCGGGACCGGTTCCTGTGCATCGCCGACTTCGTGCGTTCGCGCGAGGAGGCGCGCCGCACCGGCCAGGTCGACGTGCTGCCGCTGAACCTGGTGACGATGGGCCAGCCGATCGCGGACTTCGCGAACGAGCTGTTCGCCGCGAACTCGTACCGGGACTACCTGGAGGTGCACGGCATCGGTGTGCAGCTCACCGAGGCGCTCGCTGAATACTGGCACCGCCGCGTTCGCGAGGAGCTGGTGCTGGCGGGTGGACACAACCTCGCCGAGCAGGATCCGGAGGACGTCGAGGAGTACTTCAAGCTCGGCTACCGGGGCGCCCGTTACTCGTTCGGCTACGGCGCCTGCCCCGACCTCGAGGATCGCGCAAAGATGGTGGCCCTGCTCGAGCCGGAGCGGATCGGCGTGGTGCTGTCCGAGGAGCTGCAGCTGCATCCCGAGCAGTCGACGGACGCGTTCGTGCTGCACCACCCCGAGGCCAAGTACTTCAATGTCTGAGGCCTCGACGTTCGAGGTGTCGATGTCGGTATCGGGTCCAGACCTCAAGGCCGTGCTCTGGGACATGGACGGCACCCTGCTCGACTCCGAGAAGCTCTGGGACGTCGCCATGCACGAGCTCGCGGCCGAACTGGGCGGGGTGATGACGGCGAGCACCCGGCAGGCCATCATCGGCGCCTCCGGGCCCGATGCGCTGGCGACCATCTTCGGTGCACTCGAGCTCGACCCGACGGCCGCCGCCCTCGCGGATGCCGCGGCGTGGATGAACGCCCGTGTCACCGAGCTGTTCTCGCTCGGCATCCCGTGGCGGCCGGGCGCGCAGGACGCACTGCGCATCGTGCGCGAGAGCGGGCTGTGCACCGCGCTGGTGACCAACACCGAGCGGGTGCTGGCCGAGCAGGCTCTGGACACGTTGGGGCGGGCGCACTTCGACGTCACCGTCTGCGGCGACGAGGTTCCCCGCGGCAAGCCCGAGCCGGATCCGTACCTGCGCGCGGCGGAGCTGCTCGGCATCGCTCCCGAGCACTGCCTGGCGGTCGAGGACTCGCCGACCGGTTCGGCGGCCGCTGAGGCGGCGGGCTGCGCGGTGCTGGTGGTGCCGTGCGAGGTCGCGGTGCCGATCGGACCGCGCCGGGTGCACCGGGAGAGTCTCGAGGGGATAGGGGAGTCGGGGTTCGCCGCGGTGTGGCGGACCGTGCACGCCTGAGGGCGGGCTCGAGCTCCTCGATCTGCTGGCCGAGTGGGGAGTCCCTTCACGCCCGTGAAAGAATCGTGACCCGTGAAGACCTTCGATTCGCTGTTCGCCGAGCTGACCGACCGTGCCGCCACCCGTCCCGAGGGCTCCGGCACCGTGGCCGCGTTGGACGCGGGCGTCCATGCGCAGGGCAAGAAGGTGCTCGAGGAGGCGGGTGAGGTGTGGATCGCCGCCGAGCACGAGAGTGACGAGTCGCTGTCCGAGGAGATCTCCCAGCTGCTCTATTGGGTGCAGGTGCTGATGGTCGGGCGTGGGCTCAAGCTCGAGGACGTCTACCGACATCTGTGAGTCGCGCTCCGCACCGACTCCACACGTCCTCTGGCCACCCTCTCGCCACTTCCGGAAGGAACACCCCATGCTGCGCGTCGCAGTACCCAACAAGGGCTCGCTGTCCGAGTCCGCCGCCGAGATCCTCGACGAGGCCGGCTACCGCCGCCGCACCGACTCTCGCGATCTGACCGTCCTCGACCCGTCGAACCAGGTCGAGTTCTTCTTCCTCCGTCCCAAGGACATCGCGATCTACGTCGGGTCGGGCGAACTCGACCTCGGCATCACCGGTCGCGACCTCGCCCTCGACTCCGGAGCCCCGGTCTCCGAGCGGCTGTCCCTTGGATTCGGTCGTTCGAGCTTCCGCTACGCGGCCCCCGCGGGCAAGGACTGGTCGCCCGCCGACCTGGCCGGCCTGCGGATTGCCACCTCGTACCCGAACCTGGTCCGGCGGGACCTCGCCGCCCGCGGCATCGAGGCCACCGTCATCCGTCTCGACGGCGCCGTGGAGATCTCGATCCAGCTCGGTGTCGCGGACGCCATCGCCGACGTCGTCGGTTCCGGCCGCACCCTGCGTCAGCACAACCTGGTTGCCTTCGGCGAATCCCTCTGCGACTCCGAGGGCGTGCTGATCCAGCGCGAGGGCTCGGACGGCACCGACAAGGCCCGCAACCAGCTGATCGCCCGCGTGCAGGGCGTCGTCTTCGCACAGCAGTACCTGATGCTCGACTACGACTGCCCGCGCGGACTGCTCGACGAGGCGCTGCGGATCACCCCCGGCCTCGAGTCGCCGACGATCTCGCCGCTGGCCGACGAGGGATGGGTCGCGATCCGCGCGCTCGTGCCGCGCAAGGTCAGCAACGACGTGATGGATCAGCTCGCCGAGATCGGCGCCAAGGCGATCCTGGCCTCCGACATCCGGTCCTGCCGGGCCTTCTGACGCCCGCGCGTCGTCCGCTTGGAGGAGACCCGAACGGCCCCGGTCACACCCGCGTGTGACCGGGGCCGTCGCGTTCCGCGGTCAGTACAACCGGCCCTCGTGCAGCGCGCGGTCGAACGCCGGGATGGGCCCGCCGTCGCGGAGGATCGTCGCGATGGCAGGCTCGGTCAGGTGCAGTCGCCCGATCGCGACCAGGTCGAACTCCTCGTCCTCGAACCGCCGCATGAGCCCGTCGAGATCGGCCGGCCCCGGCGTGCCCGCGTCGCGGAGGGACCTGTCGAGGCCGACGCTGCCGACAGCCATGCTGATCGCGCCGGTCAGCTTCTTGGCCCAACCGGCCAGCGTCAGCTCGCTGCCCTCGAACGCGGGGACGTCGAACCGTCGGATGCTCGCGTCGAGCACGTCCACACCGGCCTCGACCAGCGCGTTCAGGACGAGACCGAGCTCGTCGGGGGTGTTCGCGATACGCGCCCCGTAGTCCTGCTGCTTGTGCTGCGAGAACCGGTAGAAGATCGGCAGATCGGGACCGATCTCGCGCCGGATCGCCCGTACCACCTCGACCGGGAACTGCGCGCGCCGACGCAGGTCGCCGCCCCAGCTGTCGTTGCGCCGGTTCGTCGACTCCCACAGGAAGGCGTCCAGCAGGTAGCCGTGCCCGGCGTGGATCGCGATCCCGTCGAACCCGACGTCGACCGCGTTGCGGGCCGAGCGCACGTAGGCGTCGATGACGTCCGCGATGTCGTGCTCGGTCATCGCCGGGGTCGGCGTGCTCGCCCGCGCGATGTAGTCGTCCGGATAGACGGTCTTCCCGACCTGCCCCCACAGCCCGGAGGGGCGCATCGGCGTCGATGCCGGATCCACCGCACTCATGGCGCCCCACAGCGGACCGACATGCCACAGCTGGGGAATGATCCGGCCGCCTGCCGCGTGCACATCCTCGATCACGGTGCGCCACCCCGTCAGGGCCGATTCACCGTGCAGGCGGGGGACTCTGGGGCTGTCGACTGCGGTCGGGTGGTCGATCGCCACGCCCTCGGTGATCAGCAGGCCGGTGCCGCCCTCGGCACGCCTGCGGTAGTAGGCGGCCACGTCGGGGCCGGGAACCCCGTCCGGCGAATGCTCTCGTGTCATGGGGGACATGACGATTCGGTTCGGCAACGCCAGCGACCGGACCTGCAGCGGGACGAAGAGCGGGTTCACAGCGCCTGCAGGTAGTCGAAGAAGCCCTCGGTCACGTCCTCGCGCAGGCGGGTGAGCTTCCGGTAGCTGATCAGCCAGCGGCCGTTCACCTTCCGGTACTCCTCGTGGTAGTGCCCGTAGCCGTGCAGATGCTCCTCGTGGTCGCCGTTGGTCCACCACAGCTTGTCCTCCATCGCCCAGATCCCGCGGGCCGTCTGGTCGGAGGTCAGCTCGATCTCGGGGGTGTGGCCGTGGTGCACGGTGGTGACCGCGGTCGGCCCGCCGAGCAGCGTGCTGATCGCGCGGGTCAGTTTGTCCTTGCCCACCACGCGGTTCGAGGTGCCCTCGGTCTGCGGCTGCTTGTCTCCCGGCAGGCCGCCCCACGTCTCGGAGACCACGTCGTCGGTGTGCAGCGTCGGGTAGATGTCCCATTGCTTGGTGTCCATGCAGCGCAGGCGCGCCGCGAAGGTGCGCTTGATCTGCTCGATCGCCAGGAGTTGTTCGGGAACTGAGAGTGTGAGCTCGGATTTCATGGCAACACGCTGTCAGCGGTTTCTCGCGCGGGCAATTCATCCTTCCGATGAGCGGACTGAGGCCAGGTCAGGGCCCGGGCCGCGTCGCTCCGGTGAGGTCGAAGTAGTGTGCGATCGCCGCGGCCGCCATCCGTACGGGCGCCGCATGCCGATGGTCGAACTTCAGCCGGTTCATCGGTCCGCTGACCGACAGGCCGACCTCCGCGCCGCCGAGCGAGCCGACACGCGCTCCGATGCAACCGAACCCGGCGGCACAGGTGCCGAAGGAGACACCGGTCCGGCGTCGGTTCCGCTCGTCGTGGCCGTCGGGCGCCGCCCGGTCGGGCAGGGGTGTGGCCGCGAGCAGCGCCTTGCCTATCGTCGACGACTGTGCGGGTATGCGCGCCCCGACCCGCGTCTGCAACTGGGGCGCCGCCGCACCGCCCACCTTCTCGAGGTAGAGGACGTCCTTGCCGTCGAGAATGCCGAGATGCACGACGTGGCCGGTCACCAGGTGGAGTTCGCGCAGTAGCGGCGTCACCACCCGGTCGACACTGCCCCGGTACAGCGACAAGGCCCCGAGTTCGGCAAGGGTGTCTCCGAGTTCGTACTCGACACCCGTGCGGCGGAGCCATCCCATCCGGACCAGTTGGTCGAGCATCCGGAGGGTGCTCGTTCGGGGTATGCCGGTACTGCGGGACAGCTCCGTCAGACTGAGCCGCGACGCGCTGCGAAAGCTGTCCAGGATCAGGGCCAGCCGATCGAGGCCGGAGGTGGGCAGGCTCGTCCCCGAGCCGTCTCCGATCGACATTCGTATCTCCTCCCGTGCGACCTCGCGGCTGCGTCGCAGACGGACCACCGGGCGGGTGCAGGCACCGTCATCTCACCGCGGGGCGAGGCGCGAGGCCAGGGGTGCGTCCGCTCAGTGAGATGGGGCGGGTCACCCATTTCCTGATCCGTCCCGGAGAACCGATCCAGGCGCTGCTGGTCTCGTCGCCGGGGTGCGAGAGCTTTCTGACCAGCGCCTATTCCGGTCAGCGGGTGCCCGAATTGAGACAGGTTCCCAAGGTTGGGAAGGTCACCTCGCGCCGTGATCGTGATCACATCGACCTCGCCGCGGCTGACATCGCGAATGCACCAGGCAAACGAAAGGACCAACCGTGACCATCGAGGAATCCGACGAGATCCGCATCATCGACGAGGGCACCCCGCCCGCTCGCTTCGCACGAGGTTGGCACTGCCTCGGGTTGGTGGAGGAGTTCCGGGACGGCGCACCGCATTCCGTGGAGGCGTTCGGGACCAAGCTCGTGGTGTTCGCCGACAGCAACGGTGACATCAAGATTCTCGACGCCTACTGCAGGCACATGGGCGGCGACCTGAGCCAGGGCACCGTCAAGGGTGACGCGGTGGCCTGCCCGTTCCACGACTGGCGCTGGGGTGGCAATGGCAAGTGCACCGGCATCCCCTATGCACGCCGGGTCCCCCCGTTGGCTCGCACCCGCACCTGGCAGACCATGGAGCAGGACGAACTGCTGTTCGTGTGGAACGACCCGGAGGGCAACCCGCCGCCGCCGGAGGTCGCGATTCCCGCCGTGCGGTCCGCGGATGCCGAGTGGACCGAGTGGCAATGGAAGTCGATCGTCATCGAGACCAACTGTCGCGAGATCATCGACAACGTCGTCGACATGGCGCACTTCTTCTACGTGCACTACTCGTTCCCCACCTATTTCAAGAACATCTTCGAGGGCCACGTCGCGATCCAGGAACAGGCGGGCGTGGGTCGCGAGGACATCACCGAGTGGACCGATCCCGACGTACCGAAGCTGGTCGGCCACCGCTCGATCGCGGCGTACCACGGGCCGTCGTTCATGATCGACGACCTCGTCTACGAGTACGACAAGTACAACGTTGAGTCCGTCCTGATCAATTGCCACTACCCGATCTCGCCGGACAGGTTCGTGCTCATGTACGGCATCTCGGTGAAGAAGACCGAGCAGATCCCGGCCGAGATCGCCGATCAACTGGTGGACGCGATGATCGGTTACATCGGGGTCGGGTTCGAGCAGGACATCGAGATCTGGAAGAACAAGACCCGGATCGACAACCCCCTGCTGACCACTGAGGACGGACCGGTCTATCAGCTACGCCGCTGGTACGAGCAGTTCTACGTCGACGTCGCCGACATCACCCCGGACATGGTGGACCGCTTCGAGTTCGAACTCGACACCACCAAGCCGGTCGAGGCGTGGAGGCAGGAAGTCGCCGACATTCTGGCGCGCCGCGCTGCCGAGGAGATGTCGGTCTGATGCGGCACGTCGACTGTGCGCGGTGCGGGGTCGAGGTCCTTGCCGAGAAGAACAGCTGGCAGCACACCAGCGTCCAGTGGAACACCGCCCGCCCCGACGCGGTCTGCCACGAGTACCGGAACGATCCGTCGCTGACGCTGCGCGGCGCACGGGTGGGGCGCTGCGCCGCACTGCGCGAGTCGATCGCCGCGGCCGCCGTCGACGGACGTATCCCCGTCTCCGAGTGACCACCGAACAGAAAGAAGTGAGACAACGATGATCGACAAAGACCGATACGGACCCTGGGCCTTCGTCGCAGGCGGCTCGGAAGGCGTCGGCGCCGGGTTCGCCGAGGAATTGGCAAAGGCCGGACTGAATCTCGTGCTGTTGGCCCGCAAGCCCGGCCCGCTCGAGGCGACCGCGGCCAAGGCGCGAGCTCACGGAGTCGAGGTGCGCACCCTCACCGTCGACCTCCTGGCCGAGGACGCTGTCTACCAGATCCAGCGGGCAACAGCGGATCTCGAAGTGGGACTGCTGATATTCAACGCCGGTGCCAACACCTACGGCCACGAGTTCGTCACCGGTGATCTCGACGCCTGTCGAAAGGTGCTCACGCTCAACATCGATCGCCAACTCGAGCTCTCCCAGATCTTCGGTGCGCCGATGCGCGGGCGCGGCCGCGGCGGCATCATCCTGCTCGGCTCGCTGGCCGGATTCGTCGGCGCCGAGCACATGAGCATCTATGCGGCAGCCAAGGCATTCAGCCGCGTCTTCGCCGAGGGACTCTGGCTCGAGATGACCGAACACGGCGTCGACGTGCTCGAGCTCGTCCTCGGCGTCACCCGGACACCGGCCATGGAACGTGCCGGGCTCGACTTCGACCTGCCCGGCCTCAACGCATCGGACCCGTACGACGTTGCCCGAGAGGGACTCGGGCATCTCACCGACGGACCGATCTGGGTTGCGGGCGGGAACTACGAACTGGCTTCCAACCGTGCAGGATTCCCGCGCGGTGAGATCGTCAGGGCGGCCTCCGACGAGGCCCGCGCGATGATGGGGCGCCGATGACGGAGATGGCAGACCCGGGATTCGAGTCTCGGTTGCTCGTGCTCGAGCAACGCCTTCGGCTGCTCGAGGACCACAACGCGATCATGCGGCTCATGTACTCCTACGGCCCGAGCGTCGACAGCGGCCTCGCCGGCGTGGTCGGTGGCCTCTGGACCGAAGACGGCGTCTACGACGTCGACACCGGGCGGATGGACGGCCGAGGCGAGATCGAGTCCATGGTCCGGACACACCCGCACCAGGGCTTCATCCAGCAAGGGTGCGGGCACATCATGAGTCCCGCACACATCACCGTCGAGGGCGACACCGCCGTCGCGGTGTGTCACACCCAGCTGATTCTCCGGCAGCTCGACGGCAACGGTTATCAGGTCAGCCGGGTCACGGCCAACAGATGGGAGCTGAAGCGCACTCCGGACGGGTGGCGGGTCACGACGCGGACCAGCCGAATTCTCGACGGGCAGGAGGAATCGCGAGCGATCCTCGCGAGCGCCTTCCGACACGCGTAGGGAGTCCTGCTGCAGCGAGACGGGTAGGCCGCGCGGCCTACCCGCCTCGCCGGCTATCGGGGCCGGACCTGCACCGTCTGGTTGACCCGTCCGTCCGGACCGGACTCGTCGTGCAGCACGCCAGCGCACATGCCGACGCCGTCTGGGCCGTACTAGGTCGCCGACGGACCTCCGGGCGGGCGAGGCACCGTGATCCAACCGCGGGGCGAGGCGCGAGGCCAGGGGGGCTTCCGCTCAGTGGGATGTTTCAGACCAACTGGTCTATTCTGATCCCGGGGGGAATCCGACGGCGCGCCACGGGTTTTCGGCTGCCGGCCGCCTCTCGCCATGATCGTGCTCACATCGAACAAAGCCGGGCTGACATCTCGAATGCGCCAGGCAGCGAAAGGACCACTGTGGACATCGGGGAATCCGACGAGGTTCGCATCATCGAGGAGGGCACCGCCCCCGCCCGCTTCGCTCGGGGGTGGCATTGCCTGGGGCTGCTGGAGGAGTTCCGGGACGGCGCACCGCATTCCGTGGAGGCGTTCGGGACCAAGCTCGTGGTGTTCGCCGACAGCAACGGTGACATCAAGATCCTCGACGCCTACTGCAGGCACATGGGCGGCGACCTGAGTCAGGGCACCGTCAAGGGCGATTCGATCGCGTGCCCGTTCCACGACTGGCGCTGGGGCGGCAACGGCAAGTGCTCCGGCATCCCTTACGCCCGCCGGGTTCCCCCGCTGGCCCGCACCCGCACCTGGCAGACCATGGAGCAGGACGAGCTGCTCTTTGTCTGGCACGACCCGGAGGGCAACCCGCCGCCGCCGGAGGTCGCGATCCCCGCCGCGCGGTCCGATGATGCCGAGTGGACCGAGTGGCAATGGAAGTCGATCGTCATCGA
>NZ_JMLO01000018.1:0-107143 GCF_000686785.1 Rhodococcus sp. UNC363MFTsu5.1 | reverse complement strand
CGATGTGCATCCGGCCGGGTTCGAGTATGTGCCTGGTAGTGCGAAGGTGTCGGCGGCGTCGACGTCGGCGGTGACTCCGAGCGTGGATGTGGCGAACAACCGGGTGTCGGTGTCGAACTCGCTCAGTGCGTGGATGCTGTCGAAGAACGTCAACCGGACGGTGTCGTTGGAGCTGTCGTACAAGGTTCCGGACAACGCGCCGGCGGGGACGTTCGACAGTGGTCTGACGTTCGACGTGAACACCTTCGGTTCGACGCAGGTCTTCAACCCGATCGGCGTCTTCGCGACCGTCGAGGCGCCGGACACCGCCACCTTGACCGGGCTGACCGTGCCCGGCTCCGCGGCTGCGGGCACCGCCGTCGAGCTGTCGGCGACGGTGGCCCCGGTTCCCACCGGCGGCACCGTGCAGTTCAAGGACGGCGGCGCGCCGATCGGTGCACCCGTCAACGTCGTGGACGGCAAGGCGGTGCTCTCGCACACCTTCGATACGAACGGGAGCCACCCGATCACCGCGGTGTACTCGGGCGCTGGTCGGTTCCTGGAGTCGGCCTCGCCGACGTTGTCCGTGAACGTGTCTGGCGGTAGCGGCGGCGGAACCGGTTCGGCAGGATTGAACTTCGGCTCCTGATCATCTGCAGCGTGAAAAGGCCCTCACCCGACCGGTGGGGGCCTTTTCACATGTCCGGGCGACACGCACCCGATGGTGGATACGTGGTTCGATGGGGGCGTGGCAACAGAACCGATCCGGCTCGAGGTGATCGTCGGAAGCGTCCGCGTCGGCAGGTTCGCACCTGTGGTCGCCGACTGGTTCGTGCGTCGGGCGCGCGCGCACCAGGCCTTCGATGTCGGCGTGCTCGACCTCGCCGACATCGCGCTGCCCGCCGATCTGTCCGACGGTCCCGAGGCTGATGTCTTTCGCGAACGGGTCGACGCCGCAGCGGCGTTCGTGGTGGTGACCCCGGAGTACAACCATGGCTATCCGGGTGCGCTGAAGAATGCGATCGACACCGCGAAGGAGCAGTGGCGGGCGAAGCCGGTGGGTTTCGTCTCCTACGGCGGACTGTCGGGTGGTCTGCGCGCCACCGAACAGCTACGTCAGGTGGTCGCCGAGGTGCACATGGTCTCGATCCGCCAGACCGTCAGCTTTCATCAGGCGCGCAAGCGATTCGGTCCGGATGGGGAGACCGAGGACGGAGCCGCGATCGACGGCTCGGTCCGACTGCTCGATCAGCTGGCGTGGTGGGCAGAGGCGCTGCGGACCGCGCGTGCCGCCGACCCGTATCCCGGCTGACCGATCCTCACCGGGCCGGCTGAAGCGGGCGGGTGGCCCTCGGCCTGCCGATGAACGCGGTCTCCTGCGCGATGGTGACCAGGACCAGGTCGACCTGATTGCCGCCGGCACGGAGGGTCACACGGTCGCCGCTCGCGCCCGGCTGCACGATCGAGATCGTTGGATCGATCGCCGGCATGGGCTCGTGGACGTCGCGAACCCGGATGGTGGTGACCCCGGCGCGTGGCGGCACCGGCTCCACCCCGTCGAACAGAACCGCGGTGAAGGTCGGGTCGAGGCGGGTGGGATCCTCGACCAGCCGCAACCGGTCGGGTGTGGCGATGGAATCGATCAACGAGCCCCACACCTGGGGACGGTCCGAGTGGATCTGGATCCGGGCTCCCGTCGCGACGGCTCGGAAGACCAGCTGCTGTGCGAGGTACAGCTCGCCGAGCACGTCCACGTACTCGATCTCCGGTCCCACGATCCGGGCCGTCAGTCCGTGCCCGTAGTTGTCTGAACCGATCAGCTGGCCGCATCCGGACAGCGGCAGGGCCAGGGCATCGAGCTGTGCAGCGGAGAACTCGGTGAACGGGGTCAGCGTGTCGAGGTGGGCCGAGGAAAATGGCAGGTTGGAGGCCAGTCCATCGGCCTGTCTGCCCTGCATCGAGATGAGGCCGGGAAGCTCGAGCCGCTCCGGCAGGGTGCGGGTGGTCATCCGGCAGGAGGCGGCGATCCGTACCTCGCCCGTGCGTGTGCCGGGACGCAGCCGCACGGTCACCGTGGTGCCGAGGCTCGATGGTGCCCACAGCTTGGCCAGCAAGTCATCGGACAGCACCCGCGGATCGATCGCATAACCGGTGTTGCACACACCCGGCAGCGGAGTGTGGGTCCAGGAACGGGAGAACGAGTCGGGCCGCACGCCGCGGGTGATCTGTGATGCGGCGGAGGTGATCTCGCTTGCGCTGAGCAGCCGGGACGGGCAACCGGCCTCGGACAGTGCGCGGACGATCCGGCGTGCCGCGATCGACGCGGCCCGCGCCGCACCGGTGGTGCCGCCTCCGCGCCGGGCGACCGCACCGGACTGGGTGGTCGCGTCGAATCGAACCGCGAGCCATACCGTCCGCTGGGCCATGGCGGGCAGCGGACCCACCAGTTGGTCGTACACCTCGGTGGCGGGGCTGCCCGCGCTCGCGCGGTAGCCGTGGCTGACGATGTCGATGCCACCGAGACTGATGTCGTGCTGGGTCATCGATTCGGCCAGTGCGAGCACGGGGAGCCGGTGCACCGATTCGAATCCGTCGCGGGTGACCTGAGTGAGGTTGCCGGGGATCGGGAGTACCTCGATGACCGCGACCACCGACCCGTCGTCCCAGTGCAGCCCGACCACGGGACCCGAAGGGGTGCGGAAGTCCGACGTCTCGCCGAGACGGCGTTCGCGCCCCAGCAGATACCGCCATCCGGTGGCAGCCCAGTCGAGCAGACAGCGACCGCCGACCGGGACCAGCCCGAGCAGGGCGACGGCCGCTCCGACAGCCACGGCCGGCCACCAGGTCGCGCCGCAGCCTGCCGCCGCCACGCCTGCGCCCGCCCCCAACAGCTGCGCGATCACCAGATTTCGAATCGACACCCTCGGCACCACATGCCGACGCCGCCCCCGCGGTCGAGACACGATCTTCCCCCATCGCCCCTGATCCGTGCGGTCCCCGCCGCTCGGTTCCTCGACAGAACTGTACTGTGTCCCTCCGTAGTGCGCGCCAAACGGGGGAGGGATCATGGCAGCACAGCCGACCACGCGTTGGCAGGTCAACGGGTATCGGTTCTTGGTTCGTCGGATGGAACACGCCCTGGTTCGCCGGGATGTGCGAATGCTGCACGACCCGATGCGGACCCAGTCGCGTGCGCTGACCGTGGGGGCGGTCCTGGCGGTGATCGGCCTCGCCGGGTGCGGAGCGTTGGCGTTGATCCGGCCGCAGGACAAGATCGGTGACGCGCAGATCGTCGTCGGCAAGGACTCCGGGGCGATGTTTGTGATGGTGGAGGACACCCTCCACCCGGTGCTGAACCTGGCGTCCGCCCGAATGATCGCGGGCGACGCGGCGACGCCGGTCATCGTCAAGGAGTCGGAGCTCGGCACTCGTCCGCGTGGCGCCCTGATGGGCATTCCCGGTGCGCCATCGGCACTTCCGCACGGTGAGCCGACCGCATGGACCGTGTGCGATTCCATCGCGTCGGGCGGGACCAAGGCGATCAGTACCGCGGTCGTCGCGGGTGACCCGGAGCTCGGTGAGAACATCTCGACCCTTGCCGACGGCAAGGCGCTGCTGGTGACCGGAACGGACGGCACGTATCTCGTCTACGACGGAAAGCGTGCCCGGATCGACCCCGGCAATCGCGCCGTCTCGCTCGCGTTCGGTCTCGACGGCGTCGAGCCGCGGCCGGTGAGCCCGGGCCTGCTCGCGGCGATCCCGGAGGCGCCCGCCATCAGTCCTCCGGTCATCGAAGGAGCGGGCGGCCTGCCCGGCTACTCGTTGCAGGGCAAGACGGTCGGTTCGGTCGTTCGCGTGCAGGACGCGCAGGAGACCAAGTCCTATGTGGTGCTGCGGGACGGGCTGCAGCGGATCAGCCAGGCCACCGAGGACCTCATCCGGTACTCGGACTCCCAGGGCAGCGCGGGCACGGACAGCGTCACCCCGGACGTCGTGTCTCGTGCTCCTCAAGCGAACGACCTTGCCGTGTCGACCTTTCCGGCGGTGGTACCGGAGATCGTCGATATCGACAGCCGCCCGGTCAGCTGCCTGTCCTGGCGGCCGATCGGTGGGGCCGACGAGTCGGGCGGGGGACTGCGTGCCACCGTGGACGTGATCACCGGCAACGCGATTCCGCTCCCGCATGGCGCCGAGATGGTGGCGCTGGCGCAGGCAGACGGAACCGGACCCAACGCCGACACCGCCTACCTGAAGCCGGGTAGCGGTGGACTGGTCCACACCACGGGTATCGATCCCTCGAGCGAGCGCAAGGGCGCCCTGTTCTTCGTGGCGGATACGGGAGTCCGCTACGGCGTGGAGAACGTCGAGACCGCAAAGGTCCTCGGCTTCACGGACGGGAGCGCCTCGGCGCCGTGGTCGATCGTCGGGATGCTCCCTCCCGGTCCGATGCTCGGCAGGGAGGCCGCCTTCCTGGCGCACGATGGGGTGGCCCCCGACGATCAGCCGGTCGACGTTTCGCCGCCGTCGCGTTGAAGCCTGCGGCGCAACGGGAACGAGGCCAGTAGTCCTAGCCCCAGCAGCGCCACGACGCCTCCCGCTCCCGCCACGGCGACATTTCGTGGGCGATCGTCGGGTGGCTCAGGTGCATCGGGGATGGCCATCGCGGCGGACTGGGCGTCTTCCGTTGGTATGCCACCGGGAAGCTCCGCGGTCACCGCGGCCGCCGGGTCGATGACGCCGTGCCCGACGAGCGGGTCCCATCCGTCGGCCGGTGCGTGCGCTGTCTGCTCGATCCGGTCCATGACCTCGCGGGCGGTCAACTGCGGGAACCGGGCCCGGATCAGCGCAGCGGTGCCCGCCGCATAGGGCGCGGCGAAGCTGGTGCCCTGAACCGAGCCACCGTTGACGGAATCCGTCAGCCCGGTCGGTTCCGGCCTGCGCGGGTCGAGCGAGGTGATCTCGGTGCCGGGCGCGGCGACGTCGACCCACGGGCCGGGAACGGTGAAGGCGGACGGCGCGCCGTCCGGATCGACCGAACCCACGGCGAGCACCTGATCGTCGTACCAGGCCGGGGTCGCGATGGTGGTCACCGAATCCCATGGATTCGCATGGGGTGTAGCGGGATTCGTCGGCGGGTTCGATGCCCGGCAGGCCTCGCTGTCGAGATTGCCCGCCGCAGCGACCACGACGATGTCCTTGATGCGGGCGGCGTAGTCGACGGCGGCGCCGAGCATCGCGCTGTCGCCCCCGCCCACGGGGACGCACGCCACCTCGGAGATGTTGATGACCGTCACCCCGGGGAAGTCCGCGGCATGCCGGATGGCCCGGCCGAGGGTGCTCACATTGCCCACGCCCTTCGCGTTCTGTCCCTCGGCGTCCTTGCGGCCGTCGGTTTCCCGATAGATGTTGCTCGACTGCCGGATGCTCAGGATCCGGGCATCGGGAGCAACGCCCACGAATCCCGTCTCACCGTCACGATTCGCGGCGATGATGCCCGCCACCAGGGTTCCGTGCGCATCACAGTCCTGGGTGCCGTCGCCGGTGGAGACGTAGTCCCCGCCGGGGATCAGTCCGGGCAGGCGGCTGTGCCGCTCGACCCCGGTGTCGATCACCGCGACCGTCTGGCCCCGGCCGGTGCTGAGCGGCCACACCGACTCCAGGTCGAGAGCGCGCTGCGGAGGCGGTACCTGCGCGAGGTCCCCGACCGGCTGTGTGGTCGAGCAGGGATCCCTGAGCTCGGTCTTCGGCCCGGACGGCGCCGAGTTGGGCGGCACCCGGCCGGGGTCGATCGACGGCGGGGGGACTGCGATCGCGGTCGCCTGGCCGAGTGACACCGTGAGGGCGATGCCGGCGAGTGCGATCGGGATCCGTCGTGCGGGGGCGCTCACAGGCCGCGCATCATGGTGAACAGTCCGGACACCCAGCAGACCAGCGGGACCACCGCGGCGATCGCCGCGTAGTCGAGCAGTTCGACGCCGCGACGCAGGACCGGCGAGAAGGTCTGGTTCGGTGCGATGACGCCCAGCGCCAGCGCGAGACCCGCGACGACGACGGCGAGTGCGAAGACGCCGACGGACTGTCCGGGATTGGTGACGGCGGCGCCGACGAGGAGCATCAGCACGATGGCCGCGCCGCCGCCGATCAGGGGCGCCGCCTGCTCGGCACTGGCGTAGGTGCGGCCGCGCAGCATCAGGACTCCCGCGCACACCGTCGCGAGAATGGTTCCTGGCCAGTAGATTCCGCCGTCGGCAAAGACCTTGGCGGCGATCAGGGCGCCCACCGCGGTCAGCACGGTCATCGCGCACACGAGGCCGGTGAGGTACTGCCGGGCACGGGCAGCGCGCGATGCGAGGGAGGTGAACGAGGGCAGTGCGGCGTCCGGTTCGATGGCCTCCTCCTCGATGTCGACCGCCGACCCCGGTGCGGGCACGGGTGGCAGGGGGAGTTGGGCCAGCAACATCGCGATGCGCGGGGCGACGGCGAGTCCGGTGAGCGCGACGGCCGCGAGGACAGCACCGATCGCATACGTGGGCTGTGCGGTCAGCGTGCCGACCGCGGCGGCGGCGGACACCGGCAGCGCGGCGGACGCGATCCCGGTGAACAGCGCAAGGCCGACGCCGCTGATCCGCAGCGCGAGTGCGGCGGCCGCCCCGCATGTCACGACGCCCAGCAGCAGGCCGGGGGCGCCGAGTCGGCCCGGCACCATCAGTGCGCCCGCGGTGAATGCGAGAGGCATCGCGCAGCCGCAGAGCACCGCAGCCGCGGCACGGTCGAGGTAGATCCGGCTCACGACGGTGCCGGCCGTGATCAGCAGCGCGGCGACGAACAGGGCCGCGAACGCGCCGATGAGGCTGTCCGATTCCGCGCGGGCCAGCAGCAGCGCTCCTGCGCCCGCCGCCGTGGCGAGGACCGCGACGGCCCCGCCCATCACCCGTGCCGAGAGCGGGGTCCAGCGCCGGTACCGGTCGGCCTCCAGCGCCGCGACGTTGTGCATGATGTCGTCGAACAGGGGTGCCGGGGCGCTCGTCGGCGCGGATTGCAGTACCAGCAGGTCGCCGTCGCGAACTCCGTGTTCGCCGAGGCTGAGGGTGGCCGACAGCGGTGACTGCCCGATCCGTGCCAACACCCATTCGGTTGGCTCGAACGGCTCTGCGGGCGTGGCGAAGTCGTTTGCGATGCTGTGGCTTTCGATCATGTCGACGATGCCGGGAATGATCAGTGCCAGCGGCACCCCGAACGGGACCGCGAGGTCCACCTGGGTGTGATCTGCCAGGATCGTCAGGCGACACAGGTCGGTGCGGCCACCCCGATGTGCGTCGGCCGAAGACGCATCCACGCGCGCAGCGGTCATGGTTCGTTTCCCCCCAAGAAACTCGGTGTGCAGGTCCCCACCTGCACCGATCCTCGCCTAACGGGTGCACTCTACGACATGGGGATCCTCGGACCGGCGCTGTGGGGCGGGCGGGGGATGGGCTAACCTCTCATGGCTCGAGGTGTCGACTCAGGGGAGTGGGTCCATTTCGGGATCACCGAGCGGAATCTGGGGGGTGAACGCGCGTGAGTACCGTGCGATTCGTACGAAGGGCGCGCCGAGAGGTGCCGCGCACGCCTGGCGGCGAGCTGAGCCTGCAGGCGCCGCCCGAGATCCCGAAGATCATTCCTGGCAACCTGCTCACCAAGCTGCTGCCGGTGGTGATGGTGGTGGCGATGCTCGGCATGGTCGCCCTGATGTTCACCTCCGGCATGGCCGCCAACCCGATGTCTCTGCTGTTCCCGGTGATGATGGTCGTCTCGATGCTGGGGATGCTCGCGGGTGGGGGCGGAAAGGGCGGGGGCGCCAGGTCGGCCGAGGCGAACGAGGACCGCAAGGACTATCTGCGCTACCTCGATCAGCTGCGCAGGGACGTCTACGACACCGGCGACAAGCAGCGCGCGGCGCTCGAATGGAGTCACCCGGACCCACGGTTCCTGTGGACGCTCGCGGGGACCGCGCGGATGTGGGAGCGGCGGGTCGCCGATCCGGATTACTGCCACGTTCGGGTCGGCCGAGGCAGCCAACGGCTGGCGACCCGGTTGATCGCGCCCGAGACCGGTCCGGTGGAAGATCTCGAACCGGTCGCCGCGGTGTCGCTGCGACGATTCGTGCGCACCCATTCGGTGGTCCACGAGCTGCCGACCGCGGTCTCGGTACGTGGATTCGCCGCCATCGGCATCGACGGTGATCGGCAGGCGGCCCGGGCGATGGTGCGTTCGATGCTGGTGCAGCTGTGCACCTTCCACGGTCCCGATCAGTTGCAGATCGCGGTCGTCTGCGGTCCCGACACCGCTCCCGAGTGGGAATGGGCGAAATGGCTGCCGCAGTCGCAGCATCCGGAGGCGCAGGACGGGGCAGGTACCAGCCGGATGTTCTTCGGTTCGTTGATGGAGTTCGAGGCATCGCTCGGACCGCAGCTCGCCGTGCGCAGCCGATACTCGCGCAACGCCCCGGCGACTCCGGGGGTGGCGCAGATGATCGTGGTGATCGACGGCGGGATCCTGGACGGCGAGTCGATCATCGACGGCGGCCTCGACTCGGTGACGGTGCTCGATCTCAGCGGCTACTGCCCGAAGCTGGCGGCAAGCCGGGGGATCCAGCTGGTGATGGATGGCGAATCCATCGGCGCACGAAGCGGTTCCGGGATCGAGATCTTCGCGGTCGCGGATCACCTCAGTACCCATCAGGCGCAGACCGCAGCCAGGCGGCTGGCCCCCTACCGAACGGCAACCCAGCAGGCGACCGACGCGGTCGAGGACGGTCAGCCGGTTGCGAGCTGGCACCACCTGCTCGGCATCCCGGATGTCGCCACCCTCGACCCGGAGGTGGCCTGGGCGCCGAGGACCGCGCGCGAGCGCCTGCGGGTACCGATCGGCGTCGGTATGGACGGTTCGCCGGTCGAGATCGATCTCAAGGAAGCCGCCGAGAACGGCATGGGCCCGCACGGCCTGTGCATCGGCGCAACCGGATCGGGGAAGTCGGAGTTCCTCCGCACCCTGGTGCTCGGGCTCCTGGCCACCCATTCGCCGGAATCGCTCAACCTCGTGCTCGTCGACTTCAAGGGCGGCGCGACCTTCCTCGGACTCGAGGGAGCGCCACATGTCGCCGCGGTCATCACGAACCTCTCCGAGGAGTTGGCGATGGTGGACCGGATGAAGGACGCGCTGGCGGGTGAGATGAACCGCAGGCAGGAGCTGCTGCGTTCGGCGGGCAACTTCGCGAACGTGTCCGACTACGAGAAGGCGCGTGCCGCCGGAGCCGACCTCGCCCCGCTGCCTGCGCTCTTCATCGTGGTCGACGAGTTCTCCGAGCTGCTCAGTCAGCAGCCGGAATTCGCGGATCTGTTCGTGGCGATCGGGCGGCTGGGCCGGTCCCTGCACATGCACCTGCTGCTGGCCAGCCAGCGGCTCGAGGAGGGCAAGCTGCGCGGGCTCGACAGCCACCTCTCCTACCGGATCGGCCTCAAGACGTTCTCTGCCAACGAGTCCCGCACCGTTCTCGGTGTGCCCGACGCGTACCACCTTCCCGGGACGCCGGGCTCGGGCTACCTCAAGTGTGACTCGGCCGAGATCGTGAGATTCGCAGCGGCCTATGTCTCCGGTCCCTACCTCGGTGGACGAACCAGGGGTGCGATCGAGGCAGCCGCGTCCCCCGTCGACCTGCGCCCGCGCCCGTTCACCGCCGCACCGGTATCCGACCTGATCATCGATGTCCCGGCCGCGCCGCCGCCGAGCGCCGCGGACGCAGAGCCCGAATCGAGCGGGGCGACGGTCCTGGAGACGGTGGTGGACCGGATCCGTGGACGCGGACCCGCCGCCCACAACGTGTGGCTGCCCCCGCTGGAGGACCCGCCGACCCTGGACTCGATGTTGCCGACATCCGTTCTGGTGGAGCCGGTTTCCGCGGTCAGTACGCTGCGGGCGCCGATCGGCATCGTGGATCGGCCCTACGACCAGCGGCGCGACGAGCTCGTGGTCGATCTCTCCGGATCACAGGGCAACATGGCGATCGTCGGTGGACCGCAGTCGGGCAAGTCGACCGTGCTGCGCACCGTGATCATGTCGATGGCCCTGGTCCATACTCCCGAGCAGGTGCAGTTCTACTGCCTCGACTTCGGTGGCGGCACCCTCGCGGGCCTGGCCGGACTCCCGCACGTCGGATCGGTCGCGAACCGCCTCGACGTGGACCGGGTGCGGCGCACCGTCGCCGAGATGAACTCCATCGTGCGTCAGCGGGAGCACCGCTTCCGGGAGCTGGGCATCGATTCGATGGCGGAGTTCCGGCGGCTGCGTTCGCTCGACCCGGCCACCGGCGGCCCGGGAGCGCTCGGCGTCTCCGAGGACCCGTTCGGCGACGTGTTCCTGGTGATCGACGGCTGGCCCAGCATCCGGCAGGACTTCGAACCCCTCGAGGCGCAGATCGGCGCGCTGGCCGGTCAAGGGCTCTCGTTCGGCGTGCACGTGCTCCTCACGGCGTCCCGGTGGGGCGAGATCCGCCCGGCCCTCAAGGATCAGCTGGGCACCCGGATCGAGCTCCGCCTCGGCGACCCGTCGGATTCGGACGTGGGTAGGCCAAAGGCATCCCGTGTACCGGAGGGGCGACCGGGCCGCGGTATGACGCGAGAGGGTCTGCACCTGCTGACGGGCTTGCCACGGGTGGACGGGAACCCGCGCAGTGCCGACCTCACCGCGGGCGTCGCGGACGCCGTCGCACGGATCTCGGCGGTCAGCCTCGGGCGCGCCGCACCGCCGGTGCGGATGCTCCCCGAACGGTTCCCGCGCGCCGAACTGCTCGCGATGGCGGCGCCGGGCCGTCCGGCCGCGGGGGACGGCGGATGTCTCCGGATCCCGATCGGCATCGACGAGGCCGAATTGGCCCCGGTGTTCGTGGACTTCGCGGAACAGCCGCACATGCTGACGTTCGCCGACAGCGCCTCGGGCAAGACCACACTGCTGCGCGGGATCTGCGCGGGCATCATGGAATCGAACACTCCATCGCAGGCCAAGATCATCCAGATCGACTACCGGCGGACCATGCTGGGGGTCGTCGAGGGAGATCACCTCGCCGGGTACGCGCCGAACTCGTCGACGGCGACCAAGTTCATGAACGAGCTCGCCTCGATCATGGAGACCCGGATGCCTGCACCCGACATCACCCTCCAGGCGATGCGCGAGCGGAACTGGTGGACCGGCCCCGAGATCTACGTGGTGGTCGACGATTACGACCTCGTTGCCACCGCGAGCGGGAACCCACTGACCCCGCTGCTCGAGTACCTGCCGCACGCCAACGACATCGGCCTGCACCTGGTCATCGCCCGCCGGTCCGGCGGCGCGGCCCGGGCGCTGTACGAGCCGATCATCGCGCGGTTGCGCGACCTCGTCCCCGCAGGTCTCGTGATGAGCGGAAGCCGCGACGAGGGCAACCTGATCGGCACGATTCGTCCCAGTGAGATGCCGCCGGGCCGAGGCACTCTGGTCACAAGGGCCGGGGCGTCCCTGGTGCAGGTGGCCTGGCTCCCGCCGCTGTGATCGACGACGGGGTGCTGGCCATCCACCTCACCGAGTCGACGGTCTGGGGATGCCACGCAGGCGTCCACTTCGATTGTCCGGCAGCGGTGTACGCCGACTCCTTCGGCTTGCGGTTCGGGGAGCAGGCCTTCGCCGCGGGGATCGCCGATCCGGAGTCCTTCGAGCCGTACCCGATCAGGTATGTCGACGACGAGTACCTCTCGCTCGGCGATCGCGTGTTCCCGATGGGTGACGTGCTGGCAGGCGTGCTGGGAAACCTGGTGGCCGGGCTCGGGGTGCGCGCCGCACCGGATCTGGTGGTGCTCACCCACCCGGCGCACTGGGGTCGCGGTCGTCGGCGGGTCCTGGTCAAGGCCGGCCGCGGCATCGGCAAGGGTGTGCTCCTGATCAGCGTCCCTGAGGCGCTGGCGCGGTGGTCGCCCGAGTCGGTGCCGACCGGAAGCGCGGTACTCGAGGTCGGGTTCCTCGAGACGACGGCCTCGGTGCCGGGCGCCGACGGCGACGACTGCGTCCACCGGGGGGAACTGGGCTCGTCTGATCTGCGTGACAACCCCGACGCGGCAGGCGAGTTCGTCGCGGCGATGCGTGAACTGTGCCCCGAGCGGCCGCCGAGAATCCTCGTGACCGGCGAACTGCCGGGAACGGCTGGACTCTCGATCGTCGATGCGGTCGAGGCCGGGTGGGATCTACCGGCGGTGGTCGCGACGGTCCCTGGCTCCGCCGTGGCCACGGGCGCGCTGGCCCGCGGACTCGACGTGGTTGTCCGGGTACCGGCGCCGATCGAGGCGATCGTGCCGGTGGTGCGCCGGTCGCGGTGGGACGGCGTCGGCCGGTGGGGCCCGCTCGTCGCGGCCGGTCTGCTCGTGGTCGCGGCGATCACCGCGGTCGTCGTCGTCTCGGGCAGCACCGATCCCCGCGCACCGGCGGAGCAGGCGAAGGTAGTGCGGGCGCAGGCATCGGCGAACGCGGGCCGGGTGAGCCTGACCGTTCCCCTGGGGTGGCGCGAGCGCGCCGACCGCGACGACGCCGCCCGGGTGGAGTTGGTGCCGGAGCAGGGTGCGGCGGCCCGAATCCTGGTCGTGGCGCAGGAACTGACGCCGGGCGCCGATCTCGAGGCGGTGGCGCACACCCTGCGCCGGCGCGCGGCGATGCGGCCGGAGACCTTCGCCGCGCTCGAGCGCGGTGTCGTCGACGGGCGGCCGGGACTGCTGTACCGAGAGAGACCGGACCCCGATACCGAGGTGCGGTGGTCCGTCTTCGTCGAGGACGGGCTGCAGGTCAGCATCGGCTGCCAGATCTCGCCCGATCGGTGGGGCGACCTCGCCGGTCCGTGCGAGCAGGCGGTTCGCTCGGCGGCGATCGCCGGTCGCTGACCGCGTGCCTGCTCGCGGAAATTGATCCGGATTCGATGGAACCGAACGGCCGGGCGCGCGCGTCCAACTATCTGTAGGCGCGGTCCGTCTCAGTCCAGAGGGGGCTGGAAATCCAGGACGCGGACGATTTCGAAGGAGTTGGGCATGAGCGGTCAGATGAGGACCACCACCGAAACCATGGAGACCGCCTCGCGGCACGTGGGTGACGTCAATGCGGACATCCAGGGACAGCTGTCCTCGCTCCAGGGTCGGCTCGCCGCCGTCAACGGTGCCTGGGAGGGCGCCGCCAAGGTCGCGTTCGACAACCTGATGGTCCGGTGGGACTCGAGCGCCAAGCGCCTCAACGAGTCGCTGCTCGCGATCAGCGAGAACATCAAGGCCAACGGAGTCGCGTACGCGGCGGTGCAGGACGACCACACCAGCGCCATCAACAGCGCGGGCGGCGGCCTCAACATCTGACGTCGCGCTCGGGTCGGCCCGGGCGAGATCACCTTTTCGAACCAGACTGCTTCCGATCCACACTGTAGGAGGACCCATGAGCGGGACCATGCGTTACGACTTCGGCGCCATCGACGGCGCCCGCGCTGACATCGCCGCCACCAGCGGCAACATCAACGGCAAGCTGGGTGACCTGAAGAGCTACCTCGCTCCGCTCGTCTCCGAGTGGGAGGGCTCCGCGTCGGAGGCCTACCAGGCGCAGCAGGCCAAGTGGGATTCCGCCGCCAACGAGCTGAACCAGGTCCTCGAGGCCATCGGTCGGGCCGTCGGCGCGGGCAATGACGACATGAATGCGACGAACAACAGCGCGGCCGCCAGCTGGGCCTGAGGTCGGCGCGCTGGTCGCGTTCATGCCATGAGGATTCCCCGGTGGAGGAGAGCCACCGGGGAATTCTCGTGTTGGGGCCGGGTCATTGATTCGGGTTCGTCGGACGCGGATACTCGTAGCACCTTCGCCGAAAGGGGCAGGGGATGACGCAGACCGCAGGGGCCGACTCCGGTCCGACGGACGCCCGCCGCGCGCGGCCGCGAAGCTACCTGATGTGCCCCCCGACCTACTTCGACGTGGTCTACAGCATCAACGAATGGATGCGGCCCGAGGATCCCGTCGACACCGCGTTGGCGATGTCCCAATGGGAGCACCTGGTCGACACCTATCGGCGGCTCGGACACGAGGTCCTGACGATCGAACCCGTGCAGGGACTCCCGGACATGGTCTTCGTCACCGACAGCGGGCTCGTCATCGACGGGGTCGCGCTCGGTGCGCGTTACCGAACCGAGCAGCGGGCGGCGGAGGCCGACCACGTGCTGCGATGGTTCCGCGCCAACGGACTGCTCCGGCCCACCCGTCCCGAGTACGTCAACGAGGGCGAGGGTGACCTGCTGGTGGTCGGCGACATCGTCTGCGCGGGAACCGGGTTCCGCACCGACGAGCGCGCGCACGCCGAGGTGGCCCGGCACCTGGGTCGCCGGGTGGTCACCCTGCGACTGATCGATCCCCGGTACTACCACCTCAACACGGCGCTCGGCGTGCTCGACGATCACACCGTCGCCTACCTGCCGCGGGCCTTCGCCCCCGAGAGCCTCGGCGTCCTGCAGGACCTGTTCCCCGACGCGATCATCGCCGAGGAAGCCGACACCGAGTGGCTTGGCCTCAACCTGGTCAGCGACGGTCGCAATGTGGTGCTGCCCAGTCAGGCGCACCGGCTGGCTGATCGGCTCGCGGAGCGGGGCTACACCCCGGTCCCCGTGGACTTCTCGGAGTTCCTCAAGTCCGGCGGTGGGATCAAATGCTGCACCCTCGAACTCCGCGGGTATCGCGAACTGAAGGCGGCTCGATGAGCGCGCGGGTGCCGGTGACCGCGGGCACGCTCGCGGAACTCGCACGGGCGAGGGAGCACAGCGCGCACAACTACGATCCGTTGCCGGTGGTCATCGACTCGGCGCACGGCGCATGGGCGCGCGGCATCGACGGCGTCGAGTACCTCGACATGCTCGCCGGGTACTCGGCGCTCAATTTCGGACACGGTCACCCGCGGCTCGTCGAGGTAGCCCGCGCGCAGCTCGGCACGCTCGCGCTCACCAGCCGAGCCTTCCAGCACGCGGCGTTCGCCGGATTCTGTGAGGACGTGAGCCGACTGTGCGGCAAGGAGGCGGTCCTACCGATGAACACCGGGGCAGAAGCCGTCGAGACCGCGCTGAAACTGGCTCGCCGCTGGGGGTACGACGTCAAGGGTGTCGCCGAGGACAGCGCGGAGATCATCACCTTCGCCGGGAATTTCCACGGCCGGACCATCACCATCGTCGGGTTCTCCACCGACCCCGATGCGCACGACGGCTTCGGCCCGTACCCACCCGGGTTCCGCACCGTCGACTACGGCGACCTCGATGCGCTCGCCGCCGCGATCACCCCGAACACGGTGGCCGTCCTGATCGAACCGATCCAGGGTGAGGCCGGTGTGCTGGTCCCGCCCGCCGGCTATCTCGCCGCGGTCCGGGCGTTGTGCGACGAACACTCGATGCTCATGCTCGCCGACGAGATCCAGAGTGGGCTCGGCCGGACCGGCGACACCTTCGCCTGCGATCACGAGAACGTCGTTCCCAACGTCTACATCCTCGGTAAGGCGCTCGGCGGCGGGCTGATCCCGGTCTCCGCCGTGGTGGCGGACCGGTCGGTGATGGAGGTGATCCGTCCCGGTCAGCACGGCAGCACCTTCGGCGGGAACCCGCTCGCCTGTGCGGTCGGCAGCGAGGTGGTCCGGCTGCTGGAGACGGGGGAGTTCCAGCAGCGCAGTCGCGAACTCGGCGCGTACCTGCACGATCTGCTCGGGCAGCTGCCGGCGGACCAGGTCTCGGAGGTCCGCGGCCGCGGGTTGTGGGCAGGCGTGCAGCTGGCGGCGGGTCAGCCGGGCGCCCGGGTCATCTGCGAGCGCTTGCTGGCCCGCCGGGTGCTGGCGAAGGACGCGCACGAGGGCACCATCCGGATGGCGCCGCCGCTGGTCATCGAACGCGACGAGATCACCTGGGCGGTCGAGCAGCTGGCGGACGCGCTCGGCGAGCGGTGAACCCGACTTTGACCAGGCCCTGACCTGCGCGGTATGGTTCTACGTCGGCGTGCGGTACGGCGCGGCACTCACGTGCCCGTTGTAGTGCGGGTTCTCGGGTCTCCACTGGCCGCCGAGATCATCCGGACCACACGCTGTGGCCAGCAGCTACACGATATGACGAGGAAGTTCTGTGTCTACGTACACCCCGAAGGCCGGAGATGTGACCCGCACGTGGCACGTCATCGACGCCACTGACGTGGTGCTCGGCCGACTTGCCGTGCAGGCAGCGAACCTGCTGCGTGGCAAGCACAAGCCCACCTTTGCACCGCACGTTGACGGCGGCGACTTCGTCGTCATCATCAACGCTGACAAGGTCGCGATCAGCGGCAACAAGCGTGACGGCAAGCTCCTGTACAACCACTCGGGATACCCGGGTGGCCTGCGGTCCCGCACCGTCGGCGAGGTCCTCGAGCGGACCCCCGACCGCCTCGTGGAGAAGGCCATCGTCGGCATGCTCCCGAAGAACAAGCTCGGCAGCGCCATCGCCGGCAAGCTGAAGGTCTACGCAGGCCCGAATCACCCCCACGCCGCGCAGCAGCCGGTTCCGTTCGAGATCAAGCAGGTGGCCCAGTGACCGAGCAGAACGAGACCGCTGAGGTCGTTGTCGAGGAGACCGTGGTGGAGGAGTTCGACTCCGCGGATCAGCCCGAGATCGTCGAGGAGTTCGAGGCCGAGGCGGCCGTCGCCCCCGCAGCCCCGATCTACATCGATCGCCCGATCCAGACCGTCGGCCGTCGTAAGGAGGCGGTCGTCCGCGTCCGCCTGACCCCCGGCACCGGCGAGTTCAAGCTCAACGGCCGCACCATGGAGGATTACTTCCCCAACAAGGTGCACCAGCAGCTCATCAAGGCCCCGCTCGTCACCGTGGAGCGCACCGAGTCCTTCGACATCGTTGCCCTCCTGCACGGCGGCGGACCGTCCGGACAGGCAGGCGCCCTGCGTCTGGCCATCGCCCGGGCCCTGATCGAGGTCACCCCCGAGGATCGCCCCGCCCTCAAGAGCGCCGGCTTCCTCACCCGTGACGCCCGCGCCGTCGAGCGCAAGAAGTACGGCCTGAAGAAGGCCCGCAAGGCATCTCAGTACTCGAAGCGCTGATGTGTCGCCGATGCCGGCCCCGAGGGTCGGTATCGGCACCTGTTCACCAACAAGAGCAGGCGTCCAGCAGTACCGGACGCCTGCTCTTGTCGTAGCGAAGACAGAGGGGTCTGCTTACATGGGTCGGATGTTCGGTACGGACGGTGTGCGTGGCTTGGCGAATGCGGAGCTCGACGCCGAGTTGGCGCTGCGGATCGCGGGGGCGGCAGCCTCGGTGCTCGCGCTCTCCGAGCGGGGCGCGCCCCGACCGACAGCCGTCCTCGGACGAGACCCCCGCGCGAGCGGTGAGATGCTCGAGGCGGCTGTCACCGCCGGGCTCACCGCGGCTGGCGTCGACGTCATCAACGTCGGTGTGCTGCCAACGCCTGCCGTCGCCTTCCTCACCGGTGCCTACGACGCCGCGCTCGGCGTGATGATCTCCGCCTCGCACAACCCCATGCCGGACAACGGCATCAAGATCTTTGCGGCGGGTGGGCACAAGCTCGACGACGAGTCGGAAGACCGCATCGAGGCCGCCATCGCCGACCGCGACCTGATCCCGCGGCCGACCGGTGCCGGGATCGGTCGCGTCCGCACCGCGGTCGACGCGGCCGAGCGGTACCTCGAGAATCTCGCTCGCGCCACCACGCACCGAGTCGACGGGTTGACCGTGGTGGTGGACTGCGCGAACGGCGCCGCCTCGACGGTCGGCCCGGAGGCCTACCGGGCGGCAGGCGCGCGGGTCATCGCGATCCATGCCGATCCTGACGGCCTGAACATCAACGACGGCTGCGGCTCCACCCACCTCGACGAGCTCAAGACCGCGGTGCTCGCGCACGGTGCGGACCTGGGCATCGCGCACGACGGGGACGCGGACAGGTGCCTGGCCGTCGATGCCACCGGCGCCGTGGTCGACGGCGACGCGATCATGAGCGTGCTCGCCCTCGCCATGCGCGAGTCCGGCGAATTGGCCCAGAACACCCTGGTCGCGACGGTGATGAGCAACCTCGGCCTGCACATTGCCATGCGTGAGGCGGGTATCGAGGTCCGCACGACGGCGGTCGGCGACCGGTATGTCCTCGAGGAGCTGCGCAACGGTTCGTTCAGCCTCGGCGGCGAGCAGTCGGGACACGTGGTGTTGCCCGGCTTCGGGACCACCGGCGACGGCGTGCTCACCGGGCTCCGGCTGATGGGCCGGATGGCCCAGACCGGCAAGTCGCTGCGCGAGCTGGCCGCGGTGATGCGCACGCTGCCGCAGGTGCTGGTCAACGTCCAGGTCACCGACAAGGCCGCGGTCGCCTGCGCGCCCTCGGTGCTCGAGGCGGTCGCCGAGGCCGAGGCGATGCTCGGCGAGGCGGGCCGCGTGCTGCTCCGCCCGTCCGGCACCGAGCAGTTGGTGCGGGTGATGGTCGAGGCCACCGAGATCGAGATCGCGCAGAAGCTGGCCGACGGGCTCGCGGACCGGGTCGCCTCGGTCTAGGACGCAGCGCGCCCGCGGTCCGGAATGGGGGTGAACCCCGAACCGTTTCGGGGGATTCGCCTCATCCTCCAAGGGGATACCCCGAGGCCGAAATCAACCCTCAGCGCGATGCGGTGGCGGCACCGACTCCCGAATAGTGGAGGACAACGCAGCGAGCCGCTGCACCGTCCGCCGAAAGGGAGCGCCATGACCACCCAGACCACCAGCCGTCGCCTCACCCGCGCCCGTACCGGGAACATCTTCGGCGGTGTCTGCGCAGGCCTTGCCGAGTATCTCGGCTGGAAGCCGTGGCTGGTGCGGGCCCTGTTCGTCGCCTCCTGCCTACTGCCGGGTCCGCAGTTCCTCATCTACCTCGCGATGTGGATCTTCATTCCGAAGAGCGAGATCTGACCAGTTTCCGACTTCTCCTCGAAGAGCACCGCCCGACACCAGTCGGGCGGTGTTCTTCTCTGCACCCCTGTGACCCGTTGCACACGCGCGGCCCGATATGACACACTTCCGATTAGAAATAGCCATGTCACAAGGTTGGGGGCGGGGAAGGAGTCCGGATGGATCGGGAAGTCCCGGCAGAGTCGGCCACCAGTACTTTGGAGCGCGCCTCGCTGGTCCTCGATGTCTTCGACGGTGGGAGGCGTCTGAATCTGACGCAGATCGTGCTGCGGACGGGGCTGCCCCGTTCGTCGGTGCACCGGATGCTCGAGCGGCTCGTGTCGTTGCGGTGGGTGATCCGGCAGGGCAACGAGTACGGACTCGGCCTACGGATGATGGAGCTCGGTTCGAGCGCCGTGCACCACGATCCGCTGCGACAGGCGGCCCTGCCCAGCCTGCAGTGGCTGCACCGGACCACCGGATGCATCGTGCACCTCGGGGTGCTCGACGGAACCGACGTGATCTACCTCGAGAAGATCGGCGGGGAGCTCGCCGCCGCGGTCACCTCGCGGGTGGGTGGCCGGCTACCCGCATACTCGTCGGCGGTCGGCAAGGCGATGTTGGCTTCGTACGATTGCGCGATACTCAAGTCTCCTGGGCTCGTGACGGTCCGCGAGACCGGCACCGCCTACGAGCGTGAGGAGTCCCTGCGGGGGTTCGGCTGCATCGCCTCGCCCATCGGTCCGCCCGGCGGCCGTGAGGCGGTGGCCGCCGTCTCCATTTGTGCGCCCATCAACCGGGTGGTGTCGGAGGATCGACTCCGCTTTCCCGTGCGGACGGCCGCCGCTCAGATCTGGCGGGAGTACAAGGACTCGCAGGGCGGATCGGCGCGACCGCCGCTCGTGCGCAGTCACTCCGCGTCGATGTAGGCCAAGCCCCGGTCCCGGCAGGAGTCAGTCCTCCGCGGCCGGGGCGCCGTCGGTCACCTCGCCGACGCGCCAGCTGCCAGGGGCGATCGGCCTGGGCAGGTCCCACTCGTCGAACTCCTCGACGCGACTGTATTCCCTTGCCGCGGTATCGATGTCCTCGAGCAGGCCGCGGGCCAGGTCGATCTCGGCCTGGAAGTAGCGCTGCGACCACCGCAGGCTCAGTGCGGTGAACGCCCATGCCGGGTCACGATCGGACCTGGCCGCCTGCGCGCCTGCCCGGTCCCGGATCTCGCAGAGGTTCTTGATGTGCTCGGTGACAAGGAATTTCAGGTGTTCCGGATCGTTCAGGTGTCCCATCCAGAGTCGGAGCACGACGCCGTGCTTGAGGACCGGCAGTTCCACGGGTGCGCTGTGTGACCAGGCCCGGATCGCGCCGACGCCCGCATGGGTGATCTCGTAGACGCGGCGTGCCCGGATACCCGGTTCACAGACGACAGTGGACCTGACCAGGTCCAGGTCCTCGAGCTTCTTGAGCTCCGAGTAGACCTGACTCAGGGACGGACCCCAGTAGAAGTACTTGACGCTCAGATCGGCCCATCGCTTCAGATCATTGCCGGTGAGCTTCTCCCCGAACGTGAACATCCCCAGCACCGCCCATGCGGTGGCCGGGAGTTCGGGGTACGACGCGGAATCCGGTGTGGGCTCAACCACGGCTGGAGAATAGCATTCGGCGGCCGAGGATCAGCTGCGCTGACGGTTCGGTACGCGCCCGGCGAGCAGCATCTCGACGGTAGCGTCGCCGTACTCGTCGCGCAGTCGGCCCGTGACGTCCGGGGCACGGCGCATGTGCGCGCCACCGTCGACGGTGACGGCCGTACCCGTGACCCAGGATGATTCGGGCCCCGCGAGGAATCGGATGGCGCCTGCGATGTCCGTTGGCACCCCGAGTCGCCCGAGGGGCGTCTGCTCGAGGAACGCGGTCGGCCGGTCGCCCGTGAAGCTGGCCGCAACCTTCGGATTGTCCGGTGAGTTCACCAGACCCGGCCTGATGCAGTTGATCCGGATGCCGAGATGGCCGAACTCGTCTGCTGCCGTTCGGATGAGCGCCTCGAGCCCGGCCGCTCATGTACGGAAACGTCTGAGTCGCGATGACCGAAGAGGTGAACACCATCGATCCGCCGCCGGCGGTCGCCATGGCAGGCACGCACGACTTGATCGCGACGAAGGCGCTGGTGATGTTGATCTGCAGTTCGTCGGTGAAGCCCCGCGCGTCGTTCATCAGCAGGGGGGTCGTGCTGCCCCGACCCACCGTGCTCACGCAGATGTCGAGCCCCGCATCGCCGCTCGCCCTCTCCACGGCCGCGGCGACGTCCTCCTCGATCAGCGAATCGCCGACGATGTGATCGACCCGGGCACCGGCGGGCGCCCGCGCGGCCAGTTCCGCCGCGAACGCGGCGATCCTCGCCTCGTCTCGGCTCATGATCGTCACGGACGCACCAGCCGAGAGCAGGGCGCGGGCACCCGCGCCGCCGATGCCACCGGCGCCGCCGATGAGCAACGCAGACTTGCCGCTGAGGCCGAGTTCCATCGTGTGCACCTCCGGAGGGTGGGCGCGTTGTCGCTGCCCTGAGGCCCCGAGGCTAGCGATGTCCTCCGAGGGTTCACGGTGGCGATGTCCGCTCCGCGGGAAATCCCGGCTGGCGCCGTCGGTGCTCAGAAGTGCACTGCGACAAACGATTCGGGTGGACTTCTGCCGTGGCAGTCCAGGGTTGCGAGTTTGTCCGCTCGGCGGGAAATCCCGATTCGCTGCAGTGTGCCGCGGTCCTACGTTCCGGTTGGCAGTTCCTGTCAACCCGACGAAAGAAGGTCCTTCATGTCTCGACGCGGTACCAGGGTCGCGACCCTGCTCGTCACGAGTTCGGTGCTGTTCATGGGTTCGGCCGGTCTCGCGGCGGCCCAACCCGCCCTTCCCCCAGTGCTCGGCGGACTCCTCGAGTCCGGTTCGGCGGGGCTGGGGAGCCTGGCCCCCGTCGCGGATGCCCCGCGGCTCGAGAGCGTGGACAACTTTCGCGATGTCGCGGGCACCGGAACCGGCTACCCCGCGGCGCACGGTCGGCAGGTCGCCAAGGGGGTGTTCTATCGCTCCAACGCGATAGCACCGAACGATGCGGACCGCGCGACCCTCGCGGGCCTCGGCCTGGCCGTCGCCTACGACCTGCGCAGCCCTGGGGAGGTCGCGAAGAAGCAGGACCGCCTCCCCGACGGGGTTGCGTACATGAACATCCCGATCCTCTCCGGCAACGTCGACGAGGCCGAGATCCTCGCAGGTATCCACACGCCCGAGGACGCTCGCGAGGTGATGCGCGCGGGCAACCGTGCGTTCGTCACCGGTGAGGTGGAGCGGGCCGGGTTCGGGAAGCTGCTCACCGAACTGGCGAACACCGATGGGCCGCAGGTGTTCCACTGCACCGCGGGCAAGGACCGCACCGGTTGGGCGTCGTACCTGCTGCTGAGCATCGCCGGGGTGGCGCAGGGGACGATCATGGACGACTATCTGCTCACCAACGAGTACGCCAGGGACTCGATCGCGGCCACGCTCGCGCACATCGAGCAGGGCCAGGGGCGGGAGACGGCCGCGAAGATCGCGCCGTTGATCGGGGTCGATCAGAGCTATCTGCAGGCGGGTATCGACCAGTTGGTCACCTCCTACGGCACGGTCGAGAACTACCTGACCGCCGGGCTCGGGCTCAGCGCGGACACCGTGACCACGCTCCGGCACAAGCTGATCGGCTAGCCGCTCGCGCCTCCGATCGGTGGATCACAGCGTCGACGCCGGCCCTGAATGAGTCGCCCCGCCTCAGGCGGGGCCGGTGGACGCCGCGGGAGACGAGATGACGTCGGCCGACCGTCGCGTCCTGCCTACCTACGGTTGCGTACTGATCCGCGACTCGGGCAGGCTTTTCCCGCATCGACCACATACCGCGGGAGAGATGACATGGGGCACTACAAGAGCAACGTGCGCGATATTGAGTTCAACCTGTTCGAGGTGCTCGGAATCGGAGAACTGCTCGACGGTGGCGCCTACGGCGACCTCGACACCGACACCGTGCGCAACATTCTCGCGGAGGTCGCGAGGCTGGCCGAGGGGCCGGTGGCAGCCTCCTTCGTCGCCGCGGATCGGCATCCCGTCGAGTTCGACGCGCAGAATCACTCGATCGTGGTCCCCGAGCCCCTCCGCAAGACGGTCGAGGCCGTGAACGAGGCCGGCTGGTCGCGACTCGGGCTCCCCGAGGGCATGGGTGGCGTGCCCGCTCCCGCTCCGCTGGTCTGGGCCATCGGCGAGATGCTGGTCGCGGCGAACGGATCGGCGAGCTTCTTCAACATGGGTCCGCTGATGGCCAGCGTGCTCTACACCGTCGGGACAGAGCAGCAGATGCACTGGGCCAAGGCCGGATTCGAGCGCGGCTGGGCGGGCACCATGGTGCTGACCGAACCCGATGCCGGATCCGATGTCGGCGCGGGCCGGACGAAGGCGATCGCGCAGGACGACGGCACCTGGCACATCGAGGGCGTCAAGCGGTTCATCTCCGGCGGCGACGTCGGTGACACCGCCGAGAACCTCTTCCATCTGGTGCTGGCCCGTCCCGAGGGCGCGGGCCCTGGGACCAAGGGCCTGAGCCTGTTCTACGTCCCGAAGTTCCATTTCGATCCGGACACCCTCGAACTCGGTGAGCGCAACGGCGTGTACGTCACCGGCGTCGAGCACAAGATGGGCATCAAGTCGTCCCCGACCTGTGAGCTCACGTTCGGGGCCACGGACGTTCCCGCGGTCGGCTGGCTCGTCGGTGACGTGCACAACGGCATCGCCCAGATGTTCCAGGTGATCGAGAACGCTCGAATGATGGTGGGCACCAAGGCCACCGGGACGCTGTCCACCGGGTACCTGAATGCACTCGCCTACGCCAAGGAGCGCGTGCAGGGCGCGGACCTCACCGAGATGACGGACAAGACCGCACCCCGGGTGACCATCACCCACCACCCGGATGTGCGCCGCAGCCTGGCGATGCAGAAGGCGTACGCGGAGGGTCTGCGCGCCGTGTACCTCTACACCGCGGCGCACCAGAACGCCGACGTCGCCGAGTTGGTGTCCGGTGCCGACGCCGAGCTCGCGGAGCGGGTGAACGACCTGCTGCTGCCGATCGTCAAGGGTGTCGGCTCCGAGCGGGCCTACGAATTGCTCACCGAGAGCCTGCAGACCCTCGGTGGCTCCGGCTATCTGCAGGACTACCCGATCGAGCAATACATCCGCGATGCCAAGATTGACACCCTGTACGAGGGCACCACGGCGATCCAGGCGCAGGATTTCTTCTTCCGCAAGATCGCCCGCGACCGCGGTGTCGCGCTCGCACACGTGTCGGGCCAGGTACGCCAGTTCATCGACAACGCCGCGGGCAACGGCCGTCTCAAGACCGAACGGGCGCTGCTCGAGAGCGCGTTGACCGACGTGCAGGAGATGGCGGGGATCCTGACCGGGTACCTGATGGCCTCCCAGCAACAGCCGACCGAGCTGTACAAGGTCGGGCTCGGCTCGGTGCGCTTCCTGTACGCCGTGGGAGACCTGCTCATCGCGTGGCGCCTGCTGGTGCAGGCGGATGTGGCGCTGGCGGCCCTCGACGGCGACGCGCCTGCCAAGGACCGGTCGTTCTACCGGGGCAAGGTCGCCGCCGCGTCGTTCTTCGCCAAGAACGTCCTGCCACACCTGGCCGCGACGAAGGTGGTCCTCGAGACGATCGACAACGAGATCATGGAGCTGGAGGAAGAGGCGTTCTAGCGATGGGAAGCCTCATGTCCGATCGACTGATCACCGTCTCGGCGCCGATCGACGCCGCGGTGACGATCACGATGAACCGGCCCGAGAAGAAGAACGCGCTCTCGATCGCGATGCGCGACCAGATCAGCGATGCGCTGGACGGACTCGCGTCCGATGAGGCCGTCAAGGTGGTGATCCTCACCGGAGCGGGCGACGTCTTCAGCGCAGGATTCGACCTGCGCGAGTTCGGATCCGAGGATCCGGACGTGCAGGCGGGGCTGTGGCCGTCGAGCGACCGGTTTCATCGCACGGTGCTGCAGCACCCGCTGCCGATCGTGGCCGCGGTGAACGGGCCTGCCCTGGCCGGAGGGTTCGATCTCGCGGCGATGTGCGACATCCGGATCGCGTCCGTCACCGCGCGCTTCGCCCACCCCGAGCAGTCGTTCTCCGATGTCGTCTACGGCCCGCTGCACGACCTGGTGGGTGGCGCGGCGGCGCGATATCTGTGTCTGTCGGGACGGTCGGTCGACGCGGGGGAAGCGCTGCGGCTCGGAATCGTCAGCGAGGTCGTCGCGGCAGGGGAGCTGGCCGCGGCCGCGCGGGGCCTGGCGCGCGACATCGCTCGTGCTCCGCGGGACATTCTCGTGCGGACCAAGGCCAAGGCCCTGCGTCGGGCGAGCGGACCGGCGGGTACCGCGACCCTCGAGCTGTGAGCCTGTGCCACCGGAGGGAACCGAACCGGCCCCGGCTGCGTCTGTACTCGTGACAGGTGTATTCGGCGGGGGGAGTCGCGGTGGGGGAGCGTTTCGAACTGGACGTGGCGGCGCTGCACACCGTCACGGCGGGGTTCGTCACCTCCGCGGCAGCACTGGACGCGGCGGTGGCGGCGCTGCGGAGCCGTGACGAACGGTTCGCGGCTCCGGTGCGGGCCTGGGCGGAGGCGACGAGGTCGAACGCCGACCGGCTGGAGCGGACGACGACCGAGTACCTGCGGCAGGAGCGGGAGAACGCCTGGTCCGTCGGCGGGGCGGACCGGTGAACGCCGCCGCGTCGGGCGAGCTGGCGTACTTCGCCCGGTTCCTGCCGCGGCTGGGGTCCGTGACCGAGCCGACGATCGACTACGACCAGCTCGGCGAGCGGTACTTCGGACGCATCGAGGGTGATCTCGCGGCGCTGCGCGCGGACGCGGAGGTGGTCGGGGCAGCGGTCGACACGATGCGGGCGCAGTGCGACGCGCAGCGGCAGCTGATCCTCGGCCTCGCGGCCGGATGGGAGGGCGCCGCGGCCGACTCGGCGCGGGCGGCGCTCGATGCCGACCTCGATCGGGCCCGTGCGAGCACCGAGGCCATGGCCGCCGTGCACGCGGCCCTGCTGGCGGCGGCCGACGTGATCGCGAGGGTGGTCGCCGCGAACGCCGCGCTGATGAGCGAACTCGACGCGACGCAGATCGGCGGGCGCACCCCGGCGGAGGTCGACCTGATGATCGCGGTCGCGCGGCTCGAGCCCGGCGATCACGCGTGGGGGCTGCTGCGGCAGGCGTCGGGTCTGTTCGCCGAGCTGGCCCCGATGATCCCGCCCGTGGTGCGACCAGGGGCACTGGTCGGCGACCGGCTCCTCGACGTCGCCGTCGACCTCGCCTCGACGTGGTTGAGCGAGGTGTTCGTGCCGCACGTGCAGGCGCAGCTGGCCGGCGTTCTCGAGCTGTGCGATGCGACGGCGCTGGCGGTCGAGGGCGCGCACCGGATGGTCTCGGACGCAATGGAACTCGCCGGGTCCGATCCGAATGGAACCGGTCCGGTCGACACGGTTGCCGATCCCGTCGCCGGATCCACCCCGGCGGTTCCTGCGCAATCGCCCGTCTCGCCGGTGACGGCCGGCGAACCGACGGTGACGATGGTCGTCGTCGAGACCACCGACGGTCAGACCCTGCAGCTGGTGCGGGACGACGCCGAGCCGAGAACCTACCGTGTCGAGATCGGCGCCGACGGTGAACCGTTCCTGTGCGAATGCGGTTCGCGGGCACCCGAATCCGCGCCACAGCCGGTGTCGCCTGATCTCGCCGCGGTCACGGCGGATCGTCCGGTGCCCGAATTCCCGGCGTCGGAACCCCCGGCGTCGGCGCCCCCGGTGCCCGAATCCCCGCCACCGGCAATGTCGCCGGCACCGCCCTCACGGCAGGCTCGCGACGGCGGGTCGAAGGCCCCCGCATCGACCCTCGACGGGCAACCGGCAGGCCCGGCACCGGAGTCGGGGGCCGAACTGGCAGAGGCCGGTCCGCTGTGAGGGACGGGCCGACGGCCGAGTCGGTGCTCGCCGAGCATTCCGCCGCGCTGGATCGGATCCGGGTCGGCATCGCGGACGCCGATCTGGCCGCCGAGGCGCGTTCACGCCAATTGTGTTCCGCGGCAGTGGATCGACCGGCCGCGGAGACGGAGCCCGGCGACGGCTACCCGGTGAGCTGGCTCGTCTGATCGGCCGCCGGTTCGACTACCAGGGAGCCGGGGAGGTGGGCGCCGGGCAGCGCGAACTGTTCGTACCGGGTCTCGCCGAGCAGGTGATAGAGCAGGTATCCGGTCAGCAGTGCGCGCGTGGTCTTCTGCGTCCGGCGCTCCGAACCGCCGAGGCCGAGCGCGCCGAGCAACCTGCGGCCCTCGGGCAGCCCGCCTGCGGAGCCGCCGTCGACCGTTCGCAGGATCGCCTGACCGCCCCAGGCCTCGGCGATCGCGCGGGCGTTGCAGTTCAGCGAATCGATGTCCTCGCCGCCCGCGACGATCAACCCGGGACCGGCGATGGCGGCGGCGGACTTCTCGGCAGACGGCGCGGTCGGTGCGGGGAACAGTGCGGCGACGGCCGCGGCCGGGCCGTGCTGGGCGGCCGCGATCACCGCTGCGCCCGCCCCCATGCCGTGGCCTGCGTAGGCGACCCGGGTCGGGTCGACGCTGATCTTCCCCGGGCCGAGGCGCACGCCCGCACAGATGTCGACCGCGGTCCGCAGGTCCGCGGCGAGGCCGAGGTGTGAGGGGACCGGCGTGCGCTGGGTGGCGGGCGCGGCCACGACCAGGCCCCAGGACGCGAGGTGGGTGAGGGTCTGGGCGTACCGGTCGACGCCGGTCATCCAGCCGTGTGCGAACGCGACCGCAGGCAGCGAGAAGCCTTCCGCCGGTGTGTACACCACACCGGGCTGGCCCGCGAGGGAGAGGTCGCCGCGCAGCACCTTGTGCGGACCGCGCTTAGATAGCTGAGAGGCCAGGGTCTTCGGAGTCGGCGCCACGAGGATGACCGTATCCGATCGAGAACCACGAGGGAGAAGCGACAGGTGTTTGGCATTCCGCTACCGGTGCCCCGTGATCTGCCGCGCGCGTTCGAGAACGTGTGCGCCCGGCTCGGGTCGAACGGGCTGGCGGACCTGCGGCCGACGCCGTCTGAGGTCGTCGACTCGAACGCCGAGCGCACGATCCGTCGCTTCCGCTCCGCCGACCGTCCGGCGACGGGCGTGCCCCTGCTGTTGGTGACACCTCTGGCCGCCACCTCCGTCGCTTTCGACCTGCGTCGCGGCTGCAGCGTCGTCGAGTACCTGATGGAAACCGGCCGTGACGTGTACGTCGTCGACTACGGCCCGGTGAACTTCCAGGACCGCAGCCGCGGCTTCGAGCACTGGGTGGACGACGTCATTCCCGATGCGGTGCAGGTGGTCAGCGACGACGCCGACGGTGCGCCGGTCCATCTCGCCGGCTGGTCGCTCGGCGGGATCTTCGCCGTCTACGCAGCCGCGGCACATCCGGAGCTGCCGTTGGCCTCGCTCACCCCGATCGCCAGCCCCTTCGACCTGCGGCAGGTTCCGTTGTTCGCGACGCTGCGTCCGCTGGACCGGCTGTTCGGTCCCTACACCGTCGCTCCTCTCTACAAAGCGCTCGGCACCATCCCTGCTCCGCTCACCAGCCTCGGCTTCAAGGCCGCGAGCGTCGACAAGTACCTGACCAGGCCCTTCACCATGCTCGCGAACCTCGACGACCGGGACCACCTCGAACAGCTCGAGGCGGTGGACCGCTTCATGAACAGCATGTACGCGTATCCGGGTCGCACGTTCGGCCAGCTCTATCACGTGGTGATGCGGTCGAACGAGTTCGCGACCGGCCACATGGAGATCGGTGGCCGCCGGGTGAGCCTGAGCGACATCGACGTACCGACCATGGTCATCGCGGGCGCTGGCGACGGGCTCGCGCCGGTGAAGGCCGTCCATCACCTCACCGAACTGCTCACCGGGGCGCCTTCGGTCCGCTTCGGTGCGTACCCGGGAGGGCACCTCGGCGTGCTCACCGGGCGCGCGGCCCGCGAGACGATGTGGCCCGCGCTCGCCGACTTCCTCGATCGGTCCGAGCCGGATATCACAGCACAGTAACTGCCGTTTGCGCACAGAAATCCGGATGTCGCGAAAGCATCACGATCGGGGGTTCCGGTCTGTTTGAATTCGCGGGAATTTCCCCGACTATCCGGACGGTGCCCCATGCGCAGAGCGGCATATTGTCTCGCACTCTCGTTCCTGTTTCTCCTGGTCGCCGGTCCAACGCCCGCCGTAGCGCAACCGGGCCCCTCGGTGCTCGGGGTCGGGGAGTACCCGCGCCTGGTCCGGCTCAAGCAGTCGGGCACGATCCTGGCGTCGATGACCAGCCGCGATGCGCAGGGCTACTTCTCGCCGATCCTCGAGAGCACCGACGACGGCGCCAGCTTCCATCCCATCGGCGCGATCCGTGACCCCGAGGCCAACTCGGGGCTGTGCTGCAGCACCCTCTTCGAGGTGCCGCAGCAGGCCGGCCTGCTGCCGCCGGGGACGCTGCTGTGGGCGGGCACGGTCGGGTACGAGGCGGGCCGCGACCGGCGGATCGCCATCAAGGTGTGGGCGAGCTGGAACGGCGGCCGGGACTGGGTGCCGCTCGGCGTCGCGGCCAGGTCCCCGAACCACGAGGGCGTCTGGGAGCCCGAGTTCGTGGTCGATGCGGCGGGGACCCTGTGGCTGTACTACGCCGATGAGACCGAGATGCCCCGGCACTCACAGGTGCTGAGCAGGGTGTCGTCTGTCAACGGCCTGGACTGGGTGAACAAGGAGGTGATCCTCGCGCGGGATCCGCAGCGCGTGCGTCCCGGCATGGCCGTGGTGACCCGGCTGGCGGACGGGCGGTTCGCCTCGACTTACGAGATGTGCAATTTCGGCGCCGAATACTGCAGTCCGTACGTCAAGGTCTCACATGACGGCGTCAACTGGGGTGCGACGACCGACCCGGGGGTCCGCGTGACCACCGCAGACGGCAGCTACTTCCAGCACTCGCCGTACCTGCAGTCCGTGCCTGGCGGGCCGAACGGCACCCGACTGGTGCTCGGCGGCCAGACGTATGTCGGCAAGGACGGCAAGCCGTCCGCGAAGAACGGCAGGGTGCTGCTCGCCAACGACAACTTCGGGGCGGGCAACTGGTTCGAGATCCCGGCTCCGGTGGCGGCACCGAGCGCGAAGAACAAGACCTGCGCGAACTACAGCTCTCCGCTGCTGCCGGTGGCGGGTGGATCCAGGGTCCTGCAGGTCGCCGTCGAACTGCACAACGGGGTGTGCACCGCGTTGTTCGGCACCGGCCCGGTCACACCGTGACCCAGGTCACCCCGCGGCCGCGCCCTACCGGTCGGCAGGGGTTCGGCAGCCCAGTACCCTGGTGAACCATGTGCGGAATCGTGGGATACGTCGGCCACCGCCAGGCGCTGGACGTCGTGGTGGAGGCGCTGCGCCGGATGGAGTATCGCGGATACGACTCGGCCGGCATCGCGGTCCTCGACGGTGCGGGCGGGGTCGCGATCGAGCGTAAGGCGGGCCGCCTGGCCAACCTCGAGGCCGAGCTCGCGGAGACCGGCACCGAGCGTTTTGTCGGCACCACGGGCATGGGCCACACCCGCTGGGCGACACACGGCAGGCCCACCGACCGCAACGCGCACCCGCACCGGGACACCGCGGGCAAGGTCGCGGTCGTGCACAACGGCATCATCGAGAACTTCGCCCCGCTGCGCGCCGAGCTCGAGAACGACGGCGTCGAGTTCGCCTCCGACACCGACACCGAGGTGGCGGTGCACCTGGTCTCGCGGGCCTACGCATCCGGCGACACCGCCGGGGACTTCGTGGAGAGTGCCAGGACGGTGATCCGCCGCCTCGAGGGCGCGTTCACCCTGGTGTTCACGCACGCCGACCACCCGGACACCATCGTCGCGGCCCGCCGGTCCACCCCGCTGGTGATCGGCGTCGGCGAGGGCGAGACCTTTCTCGGATCCGATGTCGCGGCGTTCATCGAGCACACCCGCGATGCGGTCGAGCTCGGTCAGGACCAGGTCGTCGTCATCACCGCCGACGGCTACACGGTGACCGACTTCGACGGGAACGAGGACGTCCCCACGCGTCCGTTCCGGATCGACTGGGACCTCGCCGCCGCCGAGAAGGGCGGCCACGACTACTTCATGCTCAAGGAGATCCAGGAGCAGCCTGCGGCGGTCGCCGACACCCTGCTCGGGCACTTCGATGCCGGTCGCATCGTGCTCGACGAGCAGCGGCTCTCCGATCAGGAACTCCGCGATGTGGACAAGGTGTTCGTCGTGGCCTGCGGCAGCGCCTACCACTCCGGCCTGCTCGCCAAGTACGCGATCGAGCACTGGACCCGGCTGCCCGTCGAGGTGGAGCTGGCGAGCGAATTCCGTTACCGCGACCCGGTTCTCGACCGTTCGACGCTCGTCGTCGCGATCTCGCAGTCCGGTGAGACCGCGGACACCCTCGAGGCGGTGCGGCACGCGAAGGACCAGAAGGCGCGCGTGCTCGCGGTGTGCAATACCAACGGGTCCCAGATCCCGCGTGAGGCCGACGCCGTCCTCTACACCCGGGCCGGACCGGAGATCGGTGTCGCGTCCACCAAGGCCTTCCTGGCCCAGGTGACCGCGAACTATCTGGTGGGGCTGGCGCTGGCGCAGGCGCGCGGCACCAAGTACCCGGACGAGGTGGCCAGGGAGTACCGCGACCTCGAGGCCATGCCGGAGCTGGTCGCGCGCGTGCTGCAGACGGTCGAACCGGTCCGGGCGCTGGCGCGGGAACTGGCGCACTCGCCGACCGTGCTGTTCCTCGGCCGCCACGTCGGGTACCCGGTGGCGCTCGAGGGTGCGCTCAAGCTCAAGGAGCTCGCGTACATCCACGCCGAGGGCTTCGCCGCGGGCGAGCTCAAGCACGGGCCGATCGCGCTGATCGAGGAGGGCCTTCCCGTCATCGTCGTGATGCCGTCGCCGAAGGGGCGCGCCGTCCTGCACTCGAAGCTGGTCTCCAACATCCAGGAGATCAAGGCCCGCGGCGCGCGGACCATCGTGATCGCGGAGGAGGGCGACGAGGCGGTGCGTGCGCACGCGGATCACCTCATCGAGATCCCGGCGGCGCCGAGCCTGCTGCAGCCGCTGCTGTCCACGGTCCCGCTGCAGGTGTTCGCGGCCGAGGTCGCGCAGACCCGCGGCTACGACGTGGACAAGCCGCGAAACCTGGCGAAGTCGGTCACCGTCGAATAGCACACCGAGGTGGGTGGCACCGTCATCGAACGATGATGGTGCCGCCCATCTGCGGGTGCAGGGTGCATTCGTACGGGTAGGTGCCCTGTCTGCTGAAGTAGTGGCTGAACTCGCCCTCGGACATCGTCCCGCTGGCGAAGTCCCCTTCCGCGGTGCCCTTCCCGGTTGCGGTGACGTTGTGCTCCACGCCCTCGTCGTTGAACTCCCAGGTGACGGTGTCACCGATGAGTATTCGGGTGGTCGACGGCCAGAAGGCGTTGTTGTTGATCTCGACGGTCTTGTCCCGCGCCTGCGCCGGACCCGCTGTTCCCGCGAGAACCGACGCGACCAGAAGTCCCGTTGCGATGGTGGCGCCGAGTGCGCGCATGGATAAAGGGTAGCCCCGAACGGCGGCCGTGGCGATACGGTGATCCGATGCGCGAGTACTTCACGGTCGATCAGGTGCGCGCCGCCGAGGCCCTGCTGCTCGCCGCGCTACCCGAGGGCGCCCTGATGCGCCGAGCCGCGTACGGACTGACCGCCGTGGTGGCCTCGGAACTACGTTCTCGGACCGGCGGTGTCGCGGGCAGGCGGGTGACCCTGCTGGTCGGCTCCGGCGACAACGGCGGGGACGCGCTGTGGTCGGGAGCGATGCTGCGCAGGCGCGGGGTCGCGGTCCGGGCGATCCTGCTCGACCCCGTCCGGGTCCACGCCGCGGGGCTGGCGGCGTTGCGGGCCGCAGGCGGGCGGGTCGAGGTGGGCGCCGACGCCGATCTCGGCGACCCCGACCTGGTGGTCGACGGCATCGTGGGGATCTCGGGGCGGGGGCCGTTGCGACCGCCCGCCGCCGCCCTGGTGGCCAGGCTCCGCGCGCCGATCGTCGCGGTGGACCTGCCGAGCGGGGTCGACCCCGACACCGGGGTCACGGCGGGGCCCGCCGTGACGGCCGCCGTCACCGTCGCCTTCGGGGCGCTCAAGCCCGTGCACGCCCTCGCGGCGGCACACTGCGGCAGGGTGGAACTGGTCGACATCGGACTCGACCTCCCGGATGCCTCGGTCCGGACCATGGCCGCGGCCGAGATCGGCGCCAGCTGGCCGATGCCGGGATCGGCGGACGACAAGTACAGCCAGGGTGTCGTCGGGGTGATCGCGGGCAGCGCCCGCTATCCCGGCGCGGGCGTGCTGTGCGCGGGTGCCGCTGTCGCCGCCACGTCCGGCATGGTGCGGTATGCGGGAACAGCTGCGCCGCAGGTTCTCTCGCGCTGGCCGGAGGTCGTCGCGGTGGACGGGTTCGGCGCCGCGGGCCGGGTGCAGGCCTGGGTGGTCGGCCCGGGGATGGGTACCGGCGAGGAGGCGCTGACGGTGCTCCGCGCCGTCCTCGGCACCGACCTGCCTGTGCTGGTGGACGCGGACGCCCTCACCCTGGTGGCCGCGGAGCCCGGGCTCGTCGCCGGCCGGGCGGCGCCGACGCTGCTGACCCCACACGCGGGAGAGTTCGCCCGGCTCACGGGGCGCGATCCCGCGGCGGACCGGGTGGGGGAGACCCGTAGCCTGGCGGCCGAGTGGGGGACCGGCGTGCTGCTCAAGGGCCGGTGCACGGTGGTAGCCGATCCGGACGGATCGGTCCTGCTCAACGAGGCCGGTGGTTCCGCAGCCGCGACCGCCGGTGCCGGGGACGTGTTGTCCGGCGTCATCGGGGCCCTGATGTCGACCGGGCTGGCGCCGCTGACCGCTGCGGCGATGGGTGCCCGCGCGCACTCGCTTGCCGCCAACCTGGCCGCGGGGCAGGGCTCGGGCACGGCAGCGCCCATCTCGGCCGATGCGCTGTTGTCCCAGGTCAGGGCCGCGGTGAGGGTGCTTCGTGCCCAAGCGGTGCCCTAACTGTGACCTCGTTAGTGATGGAAATCATTTGGCCTTTTCGTGGTCAATGGCAGGATCGGTGATCGTGACCTCCGACTTGTCCGTATGGGACGATCTGCGCATGACATCCGCGGTGGGCCCGTCCGCGCCGCAGGCGGAAGCGCTGATCGATCTCGACGCCATCGCACACAACGTCCGGCTGCTCCGTGACCACGCGGGCGACGCCGCGGTGATGGCCGTGGTCAAGGCCGACGCCTACAACCACGGGGCGGCGGCGGTGGCGCGCACGGCGCTCGCATCTGGGGCCGCCGAGCTGGGGGTCACCACGGTCGACGAGGCCCTGACGCTGCGGGCCGCCGGCATCGACGCACCGATCCTGTCGTGGCTGCACACCCCGGACACGGACTTCACGGCCGCGATCGCCGCGGGCATCGAACTGAGCGTGTCCTCGCCCCGGCACCTGCGATCGGTGGTCGCTGCGGCCCGCACGCTCGGGTCGACGGCGACCGTCTCGCTCAAGGTCGACACCGGACTGGGACGCAACGGTGTCTCACCTCTCGAGCTCGACGACACCCTCCGCGATCTGGCCAGGGCCGAGGCCGAGGGTGCGGTGCGACTGCGCGGGATCTTCTCCCACCTGGCGCACGCCGACCAGCCGCACCACCCGGTGATCGACACCCAGGCCGCCCGCCTCGAGCACGCCGTGGCCGAGGCCAAGCGGGTGGGGCTGCGTCCGGAGGTGGTGCACCTGGCGAACTCGGCCGCCGTGCTGACCCGGCCGGACCTGCGTTTCGACATGGTCCGCCCCGGCATCGCGATCTACGGGCTCTCCCCGGTTCCGGAACTCGGCGGGTTCGGGCTGCGGCCGGCCATGACGCTGCGGGCGCGGGTGGCACTGGTGAAGAAGATCGCCGCGGGCGAGGGCGTGTCCTACGGGCACACCTGGATCGCGCCCCGCGACACCACCGTCGCCCTCTTGCCGGTCGGCTACGCCGACGGCATCCCGCGTGCCCTCGGCGGCCGCTTCGAGGTGCAGATCGGTGGCAGGCGCCATCCGCAGATCGGCCGGGTCTGCATGGACCAGGTTGTCGTCGACCTCGGACCGGATCCCGCGGGGATCGCGGAGGGGGACGTGGCAGTGCTGTTCGGCAGCGGCGACGAGGGCGAACCGGTGGCCCAGGACTGGGCCGACGCCCTCGACACCATCCACTACGAAGTGGTGACCGGGGTACGGGGGCGAATCGTTCGGGGCTTCACCGGCCGGGAGGACCTGCGATGAATCCGTTCGGGAAGGCGGGCCTGGTCGGCGGCGCGGTCAGCGCCGCCGCGCTCGGCGCGCTCGCGGGGATCACCGTCGGGCACCGCCCGACCGCCCGCCGCAGCGGCAGGCGGGACCGGTACGCCAACGAGGACTTCCGGTTGATGAGCGCCGATCGCGCCAGCATCGTCGCGGCCGAGGACGGCACGGCGCTCGCGGTTCGGGAGGTCGGTCCAGCCGATGCCCCCCTCACGGTGGTCTTCGTGCACGGCTACTGCCTGCGCATGGAGTCCTGGCATTTTCAGCGGCGCCAGCTCGAGAAGCGTTGGGGCAAGGCGGTTCGGATGGTCTTCTTCGACCAGCGCGGCCACGGCCGGTCCGGGGTCCCCGCGCCCGCGAGCTGCACCATCGGTCAGCTCGGTCGGGATCTCGATGTGATCCTCCAGGCCGTCGCGCCGAGGGGACCCGTCGTGCTCGTCGGACACTCGATGGGCGGCATGACGATCCTGGCCCTGGCGAGGCAGGTGCCGGAGTTGTTCGGCACCAGGGTGATCGGGGTCGGTCTCATCTCCACCGCGGCCGAGGGTCTCAACAAGACCGGGCTGAGCAGGAACCTGCAGAACCCCGTGATCGACGCGTTCCGGCTCGCGGTCCGCACCTCGCCTGGCCTGGTCCAGTTCGGGCGCGGCGCCGCGCGCATGCTGATCTCGCCGATCCTGCGCGCCGCCTCGTACGGCACCGATGTCAGCGAATCGCTGATGCGGTTCTCCGAGTGGATGCTCAACCAGACGTCGGTGACCACGATCGTGAACTTCCTCAAGTCCCTTGAGCTGCACGACGAATCGGCGGCGCTGCCGGTCATCGCCGAGCTGCCGTCGTTGGTGCTCTGCGGGGATGCGGACATGATCCTGCCGTTCTCCCAGTCCGAGGCGATGGCGGCCGAGCTGCCGGAGTCCGAGCTGGTGCGCGTGGTCGGCGCCGGGCACCTGGTGCAACTCGAGTTCCCGATCCGGGTGACGGACGCGATCGACCGACTGGTGGGCCGCTCCATCGCCGAGCAGGGCGATTCCGAACGGACGGTCGTCGGTGGCTGACGAGGAACCGCGCACGATCCATCTGCCGACGACCGAGGACACCGAGGCGTTCGGCAGGCGCCTCGCCCTTGAGCTGAACGCGGGCGACCTGGTTGTGCTCGACGGCCCGCTCGGCGCGGGCAAGACCGCGCTCTCGAGGGGGATCGCGGCCGGGCTCGGCGTGCAGGGCCGGGTCAGCTCGCCGACGTTCATCATCGCCCGCGAGCACCGCGCTGGCGGCGAGCGTCCCGGCGGCGGTGAGCCGGTGGCGATGGTGCACGTCGACGCGTACCGGCTCGGCATCGGTGCCGATCCGGGACAGACCTTCGACGAACTGGACGCGCTGGACCTGGACACGGACCTCGCGGGTGCCGTCGTGGTGGTCGAGTGGGGCGAGGGCGTCGTCGAGCACCTGGCCGAGCGGCATCTGCTGGTGCGGCTGCGGCGCGAACCGGAGTCGGACGTGCGCACGGCGCAGTGGACCTGGGTCTCCTAGGTATCCTCGATAACCGTGCTCGTACTCGCGGTCGATACCGCCACGCCTGCCGTCACAGCCGGGGTGGTGCGCCTTGAGGGCGACACCCCACGAACCCTGGCGACCCGGATCACGGTCAACGCACGGGCCCACGCGGAGGTGCTGACCCCGCACATCCTCGAATGCCTCGCCGAGGCGGGCGTGGTCCCCGCGGATCTCGACGCCGTCGTGGTCGGGTGTGGCCCCGGCCCCTTCACCGGCCTGCGGGTCGGCATGGCAACGGCCGCAGCATTCGGTGATGCCCTCGGGATCCCGGTGCACGGTGTCTGCAGCCTGGACGCAATCGCGGTCGAGGCCGCGCTGGGACGGGATCTGCTGGTGGTCACCGATGCCCGCCGCCGGGAGGTGTACTGGGCGCGCTACAGCGGCGGTGTCCGTGTGGAGGGACCGGAGGTGAACAAGCCGGCCGACCTGGAGCCCACTCCCTCGCAGGCGATCGCGGGATCGGCCGGTCACGTCGACCTGTTCGACCTGCCCGTCGAGCCGGTCGAGACGCCGTCGCCCGCTGGCCTGGTCGCGGTGGCCGCCGTCGCGCTGCGTTCCGGTGCGGAGCCTGCGCCGTTGGTGCCGCTGTACCTGCGTCGCCCCGACGCGGTCGCCATCGCGGACCGGAAGAAATGACCGCGCGGATCGTCGAGATGACCGCGGCCGACGCAACCCGCTGCGAGGAGCTGGAGACGGTGCTGTTCCCCGGCGACAGCCCGTGGAGCGCGGAGGCCTTTCGTTCGGAGCTGACCGGGCCGCACAACCGCTACTTCGTCGCCCGCGACGAGTCCGGCGTGATGCTCGGCTACGCGGGGATCGCGTTGCTCGGTCGCGGCTCCGACGCCGAGTCCGAGGTGCACACCATCGGGGTCGATCCCGCTCATCAGCGGCGTGGCCTCGGCGCGCAACTGCTCGCCGCGCTGTTGCGGGAGGCCGATGGACACGGCGGTCCGGTGTTTCTCGAGGTCCGCACGGACAACGAGCCGGCGATCGCGCTGTACCGGGGAACGGGTTTCGAGATCGTCGGGACCCGAAGGAACTACTACCAGCCCAGCGGCGCCGACGCGTACACCATGCGTAGGCCCGCCGCCCGGGTCGAGGGGCAGCTGTCATGATCGTGATGGGGATCGAGAGCTCGTGCGACGAAACGGGCGTCGGCATCGTCCGGTGGCACGAGGACGGCACCTGTGAGCTCCTGGCCGACGAGGTGGCCTCGAGCGTCGATCAGCACGCCCGCTACGGCGGCGTGGTGCCGGAGGTGGCCTCACGCGCCCACCTCGAGGCGATCGTCCCGACCATGCGGCGGGCCCTCGCGCAGGCCGGGATCGCCAAGCCGGACGCGCTCGCGGTCACGATCGGACCGGGACTGGCAGGGGCGCTGCTGGTCGGCGCGGCCGCCGCGAAGGCGTACGCGGCGGCCTGGGATGTCCCGTTCTACGCGCTGAACCACCTGGGTGGGCACGTGGCGGTGGACACCCTCGAGCACGGCCCGATGCCGCCGTGCGTGGCGCTGCTGGTCTCCGGCGGGCACACCCACCTGCTGCACGTCGAGGATCTGGCGCGGCCGATCGTCGAACTCGGCACCACGGTGGACGACGCCGCGGGCGAGGCGTTCGACAAGGTGGCCCGGCTGCTCGGACTCGGATTCCCCGGCGGCCCGGCACTGGATGCGGCAGCGCAGGAAGGGGATCCACGGGCAATCGCCTTTCCGCGCGGCATGACCGGACCACGGGACGCCCGCTACGACTTCTCGTTCTCGGGGCTCAAGACGGCGGTCGCGCGATTCGTGGAGTCGAAGGAACGGGCGGGGGAGCCGCTCCCGATCCCCGACATCGCGGCGTCCTTCCAGGAGGCGGTAGCCGACGTACTCACCATGAAGGCGGTGCGGGCGGCAACCGATGTCGGGGTCGACACACTGGTGCTCGGGGGCGGGGCGACCGCCAATTCGCGCATCCGCTCGCTCGCCGAGGAGCGTTGTGCCGCGGCCGGTTTGACCCTTCGTATCCCCAAGCCGCGGTTGTGCACCGACAATGGGGTGATGATCGCCGCGTTGGGAGCGCACGTAATCGCGGGGGGTGCCACGCCCTCGCCGCTGACGGTGGCAACCGATCCGGGCCTCTCGGTGACCGTCAGCCAGTCATGGACGGCGAGCGATGACCGATGAGGCGTTCGAGAATCTGCCGAGGGAGCAGCGGCGCAGCCTGATCCGGCGCGCCGCCTTCCGTCCGCTCCTCAGCGCGGTCGCGCTGGTGGTGGTGTACTTCGTCATCCCGATGGAGAATCTGGAATCCGCCTCCGCGATCGGTGGACTGGTTCTGGGTGTGGTCTTCGTCGGCGCGCTCTTCGCCTGGCAGATCAGGAAGATCGTGCGCGCGGAGCATCCGGGTCTGCAGGCGATCGCAGGCCTCGGGCTGATGCTGCCGGGGTACCTGCTCGCCTTCGCGACGCTGTACCACCTCATGTCCGTGTCGGCGCCGGAGAACTTCGACGAGCCGCTGACGAAGATCGATTCGCTGTACTTCACGCTGGTGTGCTTCTCGACCGTCGGGTTCGGCGACATCACCGCGACCACCGAGGTCGCCAGGGCCATCGTGTCGGCGCAGATCGTGGGGAACCTGTTCCTGATCGCGGTCGGTGTCCGGATCATCACCGCCGCGGTGCGGCTGGGGCAGCGCCGCAGGGGCGTCGCGCAGTGAGCGGGTTGCTCAGGCCCTGACGGGGACGGACAGCTCCAGCAGGGTCGTCCCGGTCGGCGCCTGGATCAGGTCGTCGATGGTGACCTCGTCGAGCGAGTCGTAGAACGCGATCTGGGCGCGGCGCAGTGCGCTGCGGAGCCTGCACCCGCTGCGCAGCGGGCACGGATGGTCCCCCTCGCAGGTGACGACCTCCTCGTCGCCCTCGAGGGCGCGGGCGAGCGTGCCTACGGAGGTGTGCAGGCCCGCCTCGGTGATCGTGAGCCCGCCGCCCCGACCGCGGCGGGCTTCGACCATGCCGAGTTCGCGTAGCCGGACAACGACCTTGGCCGTGTGCGTGTACGGAATCGACATCTGATCCGCCACCTGACTCGTGGTCAGGCCGCCGCCTCCAGGGGAGGCGGCCAGGCGCATCACAACGCGCAGCCCAAGGTCGGTGAAACGCGTCAGCTGCACGCTCCGACCGTATGATACTTGCATCTGAGATGCAACAAAACCGTCACGCCCGTGGCGAAACCAGCACCAGCTCGGTGTTGTGATCGACGGATCCGCCGAGCAGTTCCGGGTCGGCGTGGATGTCGTTGAACGACAACTCGCGGTACAGCGAGGCCAGGCCCTGCTGGCTGAAGTCCCCGTGCCGGACCTCGTACGGGCTGTCCGACTCGACCAGCGTGGTCAGCAGCGAGAGCGTGCCGTCGGTGTTGTCGACCACCTCGATCAGCCGCGCGTGCTGCGGGAAGTCGATGTGCGAGGCGGTGTTGATCTCCCAGAAGCCCTGCGCGGCAGTGGCACCGGGGTGCGGCGTGATCCTGTTCTCGTGGGTGTGCCCGTTCACCCAGGCGAGCACGTTCGGGAAGCGGTGCAGCAGATCCACCAGTTCGGCACCGCTGTGGCGGCGCTCGCCGGGGCGCTCGGGATCCGGAACCAGGTTGTCCATCGAGCCACTGGTGTGGTGACTGAACAGCAGGAAGTAGGTGTCCTCCCGCGACTGCGTCACCGGGCGGCCGCCCGCGTCGAAGAAGCGGCTGCTGCCCGCCTGCAGGGTCTGCTCGATCCAGCGGAACTGGGCCTCGCCGAGGGAGCCCTCGACGAACCCGGCTCGGTTGGTGGAGTCCATGCTGATCCCGACCACGCCAGGCGCGATCTCGAACGAGTAGTAGCCGATGCCGGTCTCGCCCGCGTCGGGGGCGAAGCCGTGTCCGACCGGACCGGGGCCGGCATTCCTCGGGTCGAGGTGGGCGGCGATGTACTGCCGAGGGGTGAACGGCGCACGGTTGGCGTCGGGCGTGACGATGCGCGGCGGAGTGGTGACCGCGGCGAGGATGCTCGGCAGCGCAGCCGGATCCGAGCTCGCGGCGCTGCCGATCGCGCGAGCCTGCTCGGAATCGGGTGTCTCGATCTTGATCGAGCCGGTATACATGGCCTCGAGTGGTCCGATTCCGCTGGGGATGGTGCCCTGGATCGAGTCGTCGTGGTTGCCGAACACGCTGTACCAGGGGGTGCGCAGGCCCGGGCTCGTGACGGGCGTGAGGGCCGCGGCGCCGAGCAGCCCTGGCAGCTCAGGGAATCCGGCCTTCTTGTAGATGTCGCGGATCGGCGACTCCGGGTTCCAGTACAGGTCCGACCCGGAGTTCTGCACGCCCTCATAGCGATCCGCGGCGCCGGTGTTCGGGATGAAGGTGCCGCCGTTGAGCGCGGTCAGCAGCCAGCCGAGCTCCGCGTGCTCCTTGTTGTCGGTGTTGTCGCCGGTGGTCACCACGGCGTCGAACGCGCGGCGGGTGTGCGGGCCGCCCGGCAGGGAGTTGATCCGCGACACGAGCGAGACCAGGCCCTGTGTGGTGAGCGTCTCGTGCGGGCGGAAGGCCGACCCGTTGAGCTGGTGCACGTACTCGAATCGCATGGGGGACTGGGCGTCGACGATGTGCAGGTCGGTCAGCTGCACCACGGAGGCGAGGGCCCTCCTGCGCTCCTCACGGCCCGACCGTGCCTCGGCGAGCTCGCCGCGCACGATCATCTGCCACCCGGGTCCCGCGGTGAGCCTCCGGTAGCCGGACCCGCCGACCGGGGTCGCGACGGCCTCGAGCGTGGTGCCGGCAAACGAGGCGGGCAGCGGATCGGCCGCGGCGTACCAGGTACCCCAAGGTGCCCTTCCGAATGCGCCGGCCCCGATGGTGCCCGCGGCTCCGAGTCCGGCCAGTCCGATGAATGCGCGCCTGCTGATGTTTGCCACGGCGACGACTCTAGGTCACCCGTCGTACACCTCGGGTTCACACCGTCGTCCCGCCTCCGCCCCTGAGCGGTCCGGATACCCGCCGACCTTGAGCGCTGGCACTCGCATGTATAGAGTGCTAGTTGGCGCTGACCGAGCCTCGGCACCCGCGACGACGGGGCTCGAGTGAGATGCCGCAAGCGTACGAACAAACCATCACGTCCTGGGAACAGCCCTGGACGCACAAACCCCTGAAAGTGGAGGGCTCATCGTGGCGAGCGTGAACATCAAGCCGCTCGAGGACAAGATCCTCGTCCAGGCCAACGAGGCCGAGACGACGACTGCCTCAGGCCTGGTCATCCCCGACACGGCCAAGGAGAAGCCCCAGGAGGGCACCGTCGTCGCCGTCGGCGAAGGGCGCGTGACCGACAAGGGCAACCGCATCCCGGTCGACGTCAAGGAAGGCGACACCGTCATCTACAGCAAGTACGGCGGAACCGAGATCAAGTACGCCGGCCAGGAGTACCTGATCCTCTCGGCACGTGACGTGCTGGCTGTCATCTCCAAGTAAGCCACTTGCGAACCGCCCCGGCGTCCAACACATGGGCCCGGGGCGGATCGCGTTGCGGACCCTCCCAATCCAGGAGTAGCTGAGCAATATGTCCAAGGAAATCCAGTTCAACGAGACCGCGCGGCGGGCCCTCGAACGCGGCGTCGACACGCTGGCCGACGCGGTCAAGGTCACCCTCGGTCCCCGCGGTCGACACGTGGTGCTCGCCAAGGCGTTCGGCGGCCCCACGGTCACCAACGACGGCGTGAGCATTGCCCGTGAGATCGAGCTAGAGGACCCGTTCGAGAACCTCGGCGCCCAGCTCGTCAAGAGCGTCGCCACCAAGACCAACGACGTCGCGGGTGACGGCACCACCACCGCCACCGTGCTCGCCCAGGCGCTGATTCACGGCGGCATGAAGAACGTTGCTGCCGGCGCCAACCCGATCGCACTCGGTGTGGGGATCAGCCAGGCAGCAGATGCCGTGTCGGAGGCCCTCATCGCCGCCGCCACCCCCGTCGAGGGCAAGTCCGCGATCGCTCAGGTCGCCACCGTCTCCTCGCGCGACGAGGAGATCGGTGAGCTGGTCGGCGAGGCGATGACGCGTGTCGGCGTCGACGGCGTCGTGACCGTCGAGGAGTCCTCCACGCTGCAGACCGAGCTCGTCGTCACCGAGGGCGTGCAGTTCGACAAGGGCTACCTCTCGCCCTATTTCGTCACCGACATCGATGCGCAGCAGGCGATCTTCGAGGACGCGCTGATCCTGCTCTACCGCGAGAAGATCAGCTCGCTGCCCGACTTCTTGCCGCTGCTCGAGAAGGTCGCCGAGGCGGGCAAGCCGCTGCTGATCATCGCCGAGGACGTCGAGGGCGAGGTGCTCTCCACCCTGGTGGTGAACTCCATCCGCAAGACGATCAAGGCCGTCGCGGTGAAGGCGCCGTTCTTCGGCGACCGGCGCAAGGCGTTCCTCGACGACCTCGCGGTCGTCACCGCGGGCACGGTCATCAACTCCGACGTGGGCCTGACCCTCAAGGAAGCCGGACTGGAGCTGCTCGGCAGCGCCCGTCGGGTCGTCGTCACCAAGGACGAGACGACCATCGTCGACGGCGCGGGCACCGAGGCGGACATCGAGGCCCGGGTCGGGCAGCTGCGTCGCGAGATCGAGAACAGCGACTCCGACTGGGACCGTGAGAAGCTCGAGGAGCGCCTCGCCAAGCTGTCCGGCGGCGTTGCGGTGATCAAGGTCGGCGCGGCCACGGAGACCGAGCTCAAGGAGCGCAAGTTCCGCGTCGAGGACGCGGTCAACGCGGCCAAGGCCGCGGTCGAGGAGGGCATCGTGCCCGGCGGCGGCTCCGCGCTGGTGCAGGCGGGCCAGACGCTCGGCGCGCTGGCCGCATCGCTGTCCGGCGACGAGGCGACCGGCGTCGAGGTCGTGCGCGCGGCGCTCTCGGCCCCGCTGTTCTGGATCGCCACCAACGCGGGCGTCGACGGCTCGGTCGTGGTCAGCAAGGTCGCCGAGGCGCCCAAGGGCCATGGCTTCAATGCAGCCACCCTCACCTACGGCGACCTGCTCGCCGACGGTGTGGTGGATCCCGTCAAGGTGACCCGTTCCGCGGTGGTCAACGCGGCGTCGGTCGCCCGCATGGTGCTCACCACCGAGGCCACGGTCGTGGAGAAGCCGGTCGAGGCCGCCGATGCGGATCACGGCCACGGCCACAGCCACTAGCTCCACCGTCGCCCCCGGGTGACGACACGACAGGCCCCGGACGGATCTCCGTCCGGGGCCTGTCGCGTTCGGCTATCCCAGTGGCAGCGAGGCGAACACGTCCGTGGTCGGCCGCTCCGAACCACCTGCGGGTTCCACAGTGAAGGCCAGCAGCGAGGCGCCGTCCAGATCGTCGAGCACGGCCACGGTCGAGGGCGACACCTGATCCGGCGACATCATGCCCGCCGAGACCGGGGCGCCGGTGCCCGCGATCAGCCACATCTGATAGACCGAGTCCGATGCGGGCGGGGTGACGTCGTTCATCATCAGCACCGCGGCATCGGTCGACCTGGAGTAGACGGCGGTCGCCGAGCCGCCGCCTGGCACCGCTGTCGATGACGTCCGGACGTCCGGGGCGCTCATCACCTGGGCCGCCACCGGCTGCGTTGGAGTCGGTTCGCGCAGTTGCTGCCCGATGACCACGCCGCCCGCGAGCAGCGCGACGGCGGCGGCCGCCGCGCCGACGAGCCTCCATCGGGTGGTGGTGCGCCGTCGGTCGGCGAGCGAGACCGGCGCCGGGCCCTGCCCGGTGCGGGGCTCCTGCGCGATCTGCGTCAGCAGGCGTTCGCGTAGCTGTGCGGGCGGAGCGGTCTCGTTCGCGGCGGCGGTCGTCGCCAACGTCTCCCTGCATCGGCGCACCACGGTCTCGAAATCGGTCCGCAGCCTGTCGTCGGAGGTCGCGAGCAATTGCTCAACGGCACGGCGTTCGTCCGCGTCGAGGGTGTCGAGCGCGTAGGCGTTGGCCAGGTCGATCTGGTCGTCGTCCATCACGCCACCCCCAGGCATCCTCTTAGCCGGGCCAGCCCGTCCCGGATGCGGGTCTTGATGGTGGGCAGCGCAACCCCGAGTTGTACGGCGACCTCACGGTAGGTGCGCCCGCCGTAGTAGGCGAGCGAGACCGACTCGCGCTGCACCGATGTGAGGGTGTCGAGGCAGTCGACCACGGCCTGCCGGTCCAGGCGCCCGGAGACCTCCTCGGCGACCTCGTCGAACTCGCTGCCGCGGTTGCGTGACTCGTAGACCACCTCGCGGTTCGAGTGCGACTGCTCCGACCGGACGCGGTCGACCGCTCTGCGATGCGCGAGGGTCAATAGCCAGGACACCGCGGAGCCCCTGGTCTTGTCGAAGTCGTCGGCGGTGCGCCAGAGCTGGAGGTAGACCTCCTGGGTGGTTTCCTCGGCGAAGCCGGGATCGCGCAGTACCCGGAGCACCATTCCGTAGACGCGGGCGCAGGTCCGGTCGTACAGCTCGGCGAAGGACCCCGAATCCCCGTCGGCGGCGCGGGTCAGCAGGGCGGCCAGCTCGGCCGACTCGGCCTCGCGACGGGCGAGGGCCTGCCCGGCGTCCGCCGGGCAGGCCGCCTCACCGAGACCGTGCTCGGGCGCAACGCCGGAACCCGTGGGCCCTTGGCCCGTCACCACTTTCCGATCCCGTTCATAGACAACCACGTTACTGCGGCATCAACACGGAATCGATGAGGTAGACGGTGGCATTCGCGGTGCTGACGCCGCCGCAGACGACATTCGCGTCGTTGACCTTGAGGGCATCCCCCGACCCTGTCACGGTCACCGCGGCGCCCTCGACCGTCGGGTGTTGGCCTGCGATCTCGCTCGGCGCGATCCGGCCCGGCACCACGTGGTAGGTGAGGACCTTCGTCAGCAGCGCGTCGTCGGTCTTCAGCGTGTCGATGGTGGCCGGATCCACCTTGCCGAAGGCGTCGTCGACCGGTGCGAACACGGTGAACTGTCCTCCGTTGAGGGTGTCGACGAGGTTGACATCGGGGTTGAGCTGCCCCGAGACCGCGGCCACCAGGGTGGTGAGGAGGGGGTTGTTCGAGGCGGCGACGGCCACCGGATCCTGGGCCATGCCGGAGATCGAGCCGCCGCCCTGCGGGACGGCCTCGGCGTAGCTCGCGCAGCCGGGTCCGACAAGATTCGCGGCGGGGTCGGCCGCCATCTCCGGTGCCATCGCGTCATCGGACGTGGCGGGGGCGGGCGCGGAGTCGTCGCTGTTGGCGGAGGAACACGCCGAGACGCCGATCAGGGCGACCGACGCGGTGGCCGCGATGGCGAGGGCACGGATGCGGGTGGTGCTGGTGCTCATGGGACTGCCTTCCCGAGTGTTGTGCGAGTGCTGTCGGGAAGGCATTCGGAGCGGGTGGTGCGGAGGATGGGTCACGCATCTCGGCGCGGCCCCTGATGCCGGGGCCGCGCCGAGATACGAGGTTGCCTATACCGCGATGCGGTGGCGGCCCCTGCGGGCGTGCATCTCACGTTCGGTCTCGGACATGCCGCCCCAGATCCCGTACGGCTCGCTGACACTGAGGGCGTGGCTGCGGCACTGTGCGAGTACGGGGCACTGACGGCACATCTCCTTGGCGCGGGTCTCACGCTGGGTGCGTGCCCGGCCCCGCTCGCCGTCCGGATGGAAGAACATCGCGGAGTCCACTCCGCGGCACAGGCCGTGCATCTGCCAGTCCCAGATATCGGCGTTCGGTCCGGGGAGGTGATTCGGCTGAGGCATGCCATCTCCTGTCCATCCATACACCTGAAGAGCCTCCAGGTCTGCAATCAATTCGTCTCGGCAACGTTAGAGGTATTGCGGAAAATGAGTCAATAGTTGCTCAAGTGGGGATTTCCATAGTGTTCGCACGAGAATTTAACGTTCCGTTCATAGACAAGGACATGTAGCCGTGATCGGCTGTCGCTGCGGCGGCCCTCCTGCTGGGCATCGGTGGCCTGAAAAGGGTGCTGACGAGTACTTTTGCCTGTTCGATGCGGTGGGAGGGTGGGGCGCGGGTCCTGGCAGTGCGCGAGCGGGCGTTGAGATTCTTGGTTAACGCAATTGCCACAAACCGGACTCTGAATCAGCTGCCTGATTCAATCTTTGATTCAACCTTGAAATACGTCCGCGTGGACGTAACTATCGACAAACGCGGGGTGAATGGGGTATTCGGCGGGGTGGGTGCGCCGCCGGGGCGGACGCGGACCGGCCCTACTCTTGGCCCGGTGGGGACACTGATCAACGCCGCATTCGGCGACCAGCCCGGGTTGGCCCCGTTGCCTGCCGCCGTCGACAACACGCAGCTCTGGCTCAGGGCGGTGGCGCTCGGTGGACAGGGGCGCTACGCCGCGGCCAGGACCGAACTGCTGAGCATCGCGCGTCGGCGCCCGAGCCCGGGCGTCGCCTCGCTCGCGCTGAGCACGGAGGCCTCGTTGCTCAGGCAGCTCGGGTGGCATCGGCTGGCGGCAGGCTTCGACGGGCGCGCGCTCGCGGTGCTCGGCGGCACGGCAGGCGAAGAGGCGACGGTGCAGACCGCCGCTCGATGCGACGCACTGACCGGGCTGGCCGCGGACGCGCTCGGCTGCGGTCGGCTCGCGCTCGGTTCGGCCCTGCTCGAGCGGTGCGCGCCGCTCGTGGGGAACGATCCCGCGCTGTGGCGACAGCGCATCCGCCTGAACTGGGTGAGCGCCGAGATCGCGCTGGCGTTGGGGGACGCCACCACGGCGCGTCGGCACGCGAGCGCCGCCGTCGACCTCGCCGGTGACGTCGATTCGGTGCGGCACCAGGTGAAGTCGGACCTCCTGCTCGCGGCGGCTCTCAGTGCGGGCCCGGACCCCGATGCAGCGGTTGATCTGGGCGAACAGGTGTTGAGCCGGTGCGCCGAGCATGGCCTCTTGCCCCTGCGATGGGCGGCGGCAATGCTGGTAAACGGAGTCCGTCCCGGTGCGGACGCGGCGGCGATTCGGGACGAATGTCGACGGCAAATCTCCGCCCGCGGTGGCCGATTCAGGGATCTGTGAGTATCTGTCGCTATCCTTCAAACGTTCCACCGCCAGGTGGGAGCGCTCTGGAGCGGGCGCCACTGTAACGCCAGGAATCTCTCTGACGATGACTAATACGAGCGAGGAGTTGGACTCAGCCGTCGCTGCGGCAGCGCAGGGCGATCGAGTTGCCTTGTCTCGAGTGCTGGAGAGTGTTCGACCCTTGGTTGTGCGTTACTGCCGATCACGGGTCGGAGCCGCGGAAAGGGGACAACTGTCCGCGGACGACGTGGCGCAGGAGGTATGCCTGGCAGTGATGACCGCTTTGCCGCGGTATCAGGATCAGGGCCGCCCTTTCATGGCATTCGTGTACGGCATCGCCGCGCACAAGGTGGCCGATGCCCACCGGAACGCCGGGCGTAACAAAGCCGAGTCGATGGCCGAAGTGCCAGATGTCATCTCCACCGAGGAGGGACCCGAGAAGCTCGCATTGGACTCGGAGACCACACGGCAGATGAACGCGCTACTGGGAACCCTCCCCGAGAAGCATCGGGAGATCCTCGTCCTGCGTTTGGTTGTCGGCCTGTCGGCGGAGGAGACGGCGGCTGCCGTCGGCAGCACGGCAGGAGCAGTACGGGTCGCCCAGCACAGGGCGCTCACGAAGTTGAAGAACGAAGTTGCGAAAGCGGGTGAGATGTATGGCTAGGGGCAGCAAGCGTGGTGGGGACCACGAGGGAACGCGGCGGGACACGTCCGGTGCCGACCTCACCCCGGACGCGTCGTCCCTCGACGACACCGACGCCTCGTCCGCCGATGCGACGGCCGTCGATTTCGCCGCCATCGCGCGGGACGATGCCCTCATCGACGCGATCGCCGGTGACGGCCCGATCGCGACGAACAGCCCCGAGGAGTTCGAGCTCGCGACCCTGCTGACCGCATGGCGCGCCGAGATCCTTGCCCCCGCCATGCCTGCCGAACCCGATCTCGACCAGGTGGCCGCCGCCGTCGACCGGGAACTGGCGACCATCGGATCACCCCGCCGCTCGGGTCTGCGGTTGCTCCGGCCCATCGTGGGCGCCGCCGCGGCCATCGCCGTCGTGATGGCAGGGCTGACGGTCTTCTCCTACAACGCCGTACCGGGCGATCCGCTGTGGAAGGTCAAGGAGGTCGTGTTCACCGAGCGCGCCAACTCGACCGTCGCCGGCATCGACACGACCACCAACCTGGAAGAGGCGGAACGCCTCATCCGCGCGGGCGACCCGCAGGCGGCGCTGGTGGTGCTGGAGTCCGCACGCAAGCGGGTCGACGACGTGAACGAGTCGGCCAAGCGCGACGAGCTGACGGCCTGGCGGGAGCGGCTGGTGGCCGACGCCGTCAAGACCCCTCCGACGACGACCACGCCGCCCTCGGCGCCGGGGACGAGCCCCGGACTGCCCGCAGTCCCGGGTGTGACGCTGCCGGGGGACACGGTGACTGCGCCGGTGCTGCCCACCACCGTGCTGGACCTCCCGAGCCTGCCGACCACCGTCCCGCCGGTCGAGACGGGGGTGCCGCCGATCACGGTGCCGCCGATCACGATTCCGCCGACCCAGGTGCCGCCGATCACGATCCCGCCGATCGTGACGACGCAGCCGCCGGTGCTGACGACCGTCCCGTCCGTGCCGACCACCACCAAGGTCGTGCCGCCGACCCAGGACACGCCGACGCCGCGGGACCTGACGTCGAACCCGCCGCCCAGCTGACCCGAGCCCAGACGCGAAACGGCCCGACAAGGTGAATTCCTTGTCGGGCCGTTTTCGTCGTGTCGGTTGCGGGTCAGGCGTCGAAGCCGTCGCCGTGCAGCGCCTCGTTCATCGACGCGTCCGCGTAGCCGCGGCAGTAGTCCCAGGTGACGTAGGCCTCGGGGACCGGGTCGTAGGCGGGCTCGTGCGGGCGCACGGTGCCGTCCACGAGCAGCTGCAGCAGGTTGGCGCGCAGCATGTCCCAGTCGTGGTAGTGATCCTGCTGGCAGTCGTCGCAGCACACGACGAGTCCGCGGATGCCGCGGTGGCCGAGCAGGGCCTCATAGACGGCAAGGTCCGCGAGGTCCTCTTCGACGGCCAGTCGCTCATGGGGGTCGAGGGGCTGACCCGGCTCGATCGCGTCCAGCGCGGCCGACGGATCGGAGGGGTCGCCGGCGAACGGATCCGGCGGCAGACCGGGGGGCAATTGATCACGCACAGGTCCACGGTACGCAGCGCATGCGGGTCTGCGCCAGCCGTTCCGCTCACCACGTTCGCTCGCACCCGTGTCCAGCCGATACCATGGTGGACGGGCTGAGGGAATAGTTCGCCCTCGACCGAGCATTCTTCTCAGTCCCGAAGCAATCACGACTTGACCGCGCCGCGGGGATTCGACGCCCCGCACGGCGGCGCACCACAGTTCCAGGAAAGGGTCCCGAGCCGCATGAGTATTTCCGGAGGACACGTGCGTACCGGAGGGGACCGCCCCGACAAGGTCGCCATGCTGGGACTCACCTTCGACGACGTGCTGCTGCTGCCTGCGGCATCCGACGTGATCCCGAGCCAGGTCGACACCTCCAGCCAGCTGACCCGGGAGATCCGGCTGCGGGTGCCGCTGGTCAGTTCGGCGATGGACACGGTGACGGAGTCGAGGATGGCGATCGCGATGGCGCGCGCAGGCGGCATGGGCGTGTTGCATCGCAACCTCTCACTCGAGGCCCAGGCCGGCCAGGTCGAGACGGTCAAGCGGTCAGAGGCCGGAATGGTCACCGACCCGGTCACCTGTAAGCCGACCGACACCCTGGCCGAGGTCGACGCCACCTGCGCACGCTTCCGGATCTCCGGACTCCCGGTCACCGACGACGCAGGCCAGTTGGTCGGCATCATCACGAACCGGGACATGCGCTTCGAGGTGGACCAGAATCGGCCTGTCGCCGAGATCATGACCCCGGCGCCGCTGATCACCGCGCGCGAGGGCGTCACCGCGGAGGCCGCGCTCGGGTTGCTGCGCAGGCACAAGATCGAGAAGCTCCCGATCGTCGACGGACAGGGCAGGCTGACCGGCCTCATCACCGTCAAGGATTTCGTCAAGACCGAGCAGCACCCGAACGCCACCAAGGACCGCGACGGTCGCCTGCTGGTGGGCGCGGCGGTCGGTGTCGGCGACGACGCCTGGAACCGCGCCATGACCCTGGCCGATGCCGGCGCCGATGTGCTTGTCGTCGACAGCGCACACGGCCACTCCATCAACGTGCTCGAGATGATCACCAAGCTCAAGGGTGAGATCGGCGACCGCGTCCAGCTGATCGGCGGCAATGTCGCCACTCGGGCCGGCGCCCTCGCGCTGGTCGAGGCCGGCGCGGACGCCGTCAAGGTCGGCGTCGGGCCCGGCTCCATCTGCACCACCCGCGTCATCGCCGGTGTCGGTGCCCCGCAGATCACCGCGATCCTCGAGGCCGTTGCCGCCTGTAAGCCCCTCGGCGTGCCGGTCATCGCCGACGGCGGACTGCAGTTCTCCGGCGACATCGCCAAGGCACTCGCCGCCGGCGCCTCGACCGCCATGCTCGGTTCGCTCCTCGCGGGCACGGCCGAGTCCCCCGGCGAGCTGATCCTGGTCGGCGGCAAGCAGTTCAAGAGCTACCGCGGCATGGGCTCACTCGGCGCGATGCAGAGCCGCGGGCAGGGCAAGTCCTACTCCAAGGACCGCTACTTCCAGGACGACGTGCTCTCGGAGGACAAGCTCGTCCCCGAGGGCATCGAAGGGCGGGTGCCGTTCCGTGGCCCGCTGTCCCAGGTCACTCATCAGCTGACCGGCGGCTTGCGTGCCGCGATGGGGTACGCAGGCGCCTCGACCATCGAGGAACTGCAGGAGGCGCAGTTCGTGCAGATCACCGCCGCGGGCCTCAAGGAGAGCCACCCGCACGACATCACCATGACGGTAGAAGCGCCGAACTACGTCGCGCGGTAGCCGCGCGGGATAGTTTCCAGCGAAGATCCAGGCAAGCATCAGCCACAACGAAGAAAGGGGCGCGCGTGCGCGACCTCGTTGAGATCGGCATGGGCAGAACCGCCCGTCGCACCTACGAGCTGGACGACATCGACATCGTCCCCTCCCGCCGGACCCGGTCCTCCAAGGAGGTGTCGACGGCCTGGCAGCTCGATGCGTACCGCTTCGACATCCCGGTGCTCGCGCACCCGACCGATGCCCTCGTCTCGCCCTCGTTCGCGATCGAGCTCGGCAAGCGCGGCGGGCTCGGCGTCATCAACGGCGAGGGCCTGTGGGGTCGGCACGCCGACGTCGACGCGAAGCTCGCCGAGCTGGTGCACCTCGCCGAGACGGACGACGACCCGGACGCGCCGATCGCCCGGCTCCAGGAGCTGCACGCGGCGCCGATCCAGCCGCACCTGCTGGCGGCGGCCGTCGCGCAGGTGCGCGACTCCGGTGTCACCACCGCGGTCCGGGTCAGCCCGCAGAACGCGCGCGCGCTGACCCCGGAGCTGGTGAAGGCCGGGATCGACCTGCTGGTGATCCACGGCACGATCATCTCCGCCGAGCACGTCGCGCACGGCGAGAGCGAGCCGCTGAACCTCAAGACGTTCATCTCCGAGCTCGACGTCCCCGTGATCGCGGGCGGCGTGAGCGATCACCGCACGGCGCTGCACCTGATGCGCACCGGCGCCGCGGGTGTCATCGTCGGCTACGGCTCCACCGAAGGCGCCACGACCACCGGCGAGGTGCTGGGCATCGGGGTGCACATGGCCACCGCGATCGCGGACGCCGCGGCCGCGCGTCGGGACTACCTCGACGAGACCGGCGGGCGCTACGTGCACGTCATCGCGGACGGCGACATCAGCACCTCGGGCCACCTGGCCAAGGCCATCGCCTGCGGCGCGGACGCCGCGGTCCTCGGCGCGCCCCTCGCGGTCGCGGCGGAGGCCCCCGGTGGCGGCTGGTACTGGCCGTCGGCTGCCGCGCACCCGTCGGTGCCGCGTGGCGCGCTGCTGCCGGTCGCCGCGGGCGAGCGCCCCTCCCTCGACCGCGTCCTCACCGGACCGTCGGACGATCCCTACGGTTCGCTGAACCTGGTCGGTGGACTCCGTCGCTCGATGGCGAAGTCCGGCTACTCGGACCTCAAGGAGTTCCAGAAGGTCGGCCTGACGGTTCGCGCCTGACGTCGCTCGGCGGCATCCTGCCTGTTCCTGCTACCTGTCGTTACACTTAGGCAACCCTTGTGGCATCGGTCACAGGGTTCCGGTGCATACTGACGAGTAACTAATCCAGGTTCATGGTGGAGGTGTCCAGATGGGCAAGCGTGCAACGGACTTCGATGTCCTGATCGTCGGATCCGGCTTCGGAGGCAGCGTGACGGCGCTGCGGTTGGTGGAGAAGGGGTACCGGGTCGGCATTCTCGAGGCCGGCCGCCGGTACGCCGACGCGGACTTCGCGAAGACCAGCTGGGACCTCAAGCGGTTCCTGTGGGCGCCCGCGCTCGGGTGCTACGGCATCCAGCGCGTGCACCTGCTTCGCGACGTGCTGATCCTCGCGGGAGCGGGCGTCGGCGGTGGATCGCTGAACTACGCCAACACCCTCTACAAGCCGCCGGCCTCGTTCTTCGAGGATCCGCAGTGGCGTGACATCACCGACTGGCACGACGAGCTCAGCCCGTACTACGACCAGGCTCGCAAGATGCTCGGTGTCGTGCAGAACCCGCACATGACCCCCGCGGACGAGGTGATCAAGTCGGTGGCCGAGGACATGGGCGTCGGCGAGACCTTTATCCAGACGCCGGTCGGGGTGTTCTTCGGTGAGCCCGGTAAGACCGTCCCCGACCCCTTCTTCGGCGGTGCAGGCCCGGACCGCACCGGATGTATCGAGTGCGGCGAGTGCATGACCGGCTGCCGGCACGGCGCGAAGAACACCCTGGTGAAGAACTACCTCGGCCTCGCCGAGAAGGCCGGGGCCACGATCATCCCGATGACCACCGTCACCGGGCTGCACGAGGCATCCGACGGCAGCTGGGACGTGGTGACCCGGCGGACCGGCGCCAAGATCCGCAAGAACCACAAGACCTACACCGCGCAGAACGTCGTGCTCGCCGCGGGCACCTGGGGCACCCAGCACCTGATGCACGAGATGAAGGACTCCGGCTCGCTGCCGCGCCTGTCCGACAGGCTCGGCGAGCTCACCCGCACCAACTCGGAGGCCATTCTCGGCGCCGCGAAGCTGAAGGTGGACCCGAACCTGGACCTGACCAGGGGCGTCGCGATCACCTCCTCCTTCCATCCGGCCGCAGACACCCACATCGAGCCGGTCCGTTACGGCAAGGGCTCGAACTCGATGGGCCTGCTGCAGACGCTGATGACCGACGGCGGCGGCAGCACACCGCGCTGGATCAAGCTGCTCAAGGCGATCGCCGCGAACCCGGGCCAGATGGCCAGGATGCTGTCGGTGAAGAACTGGAGCGAGCGGACCATCATCGCCCTGGTCATGCAGAACCTGGACAACTCGATCACCACCTACACCAAGCGCGGTCTGCTCGGCCGCCGCAAGGTCAGCAGCAAGCAGGGGCACGGCGAACCGAACCCCACCTGGATCCCGGCGGGCAATGAGGCCACCCGACGGATCGCGGAGAAGATCGACGGGGTCGCGGGCGGTACGTGGGGAGAGGTGTTCAACATCCCGCTCACCGCGCACTTCCTCGGCGGTTGCACGATCGGATCGGACCGCGAGCACGGTGTCATCGACCCGTACCACCGCGTGTACGGCTACCCGACCCTGAGCGTGGTCGACGGGTCGTCGGTGTCGGCGAACCTCGGCGTCAATCCGTCGCTGACGATCAGCGCGCAGGCGGAGCGTGCGGCGTCACTGTGGCCGAACAAGGGTGAGCAGGACCTGCGTCCGGCGCAGGGCGAGGGCTACCGCCGGATCAACCCGATCGCGCCCAACAGCCCGGTGGTGCCCGCGAGCGCCCCCGCGGCTCTGGTCCTGCCGATCGTCGAGATCCGCACCGGCACGGAGCAGGAGAAGACCGGAACCGGCGCGGCCTGACCGGATTCGACACGGGAAGCCCCCGACCATTGCGGTCGGGGGCTTCCCGCGTCCCGGGGCAGGCGGAGCAGGCGATGGGGTGCGCGGGGCGGGGGAGCTGGGCCGATTAGACTGGCCACGTGGCAGATACCCAGCACTCCGGCCCCTCTCAGCAGCAGCCCGTTCTCGTCGTCGATTTCGGGGCGCAGTACGCGCAGCTGATCGCTCGCCGGGTGCGGGAGGCGAACGTCTACTCGGAGGTGGTCCCGCACACGGCGACCATCGAGGAGATCGTCGAGCGCAAGCCGCTCGCGGTGATCCTCTCCGGCGGACCCTCGAGCGTGTACGAGGATGGCGCCCCACAGCTGGACGCCCGGCTCTTCGACCATGACATCCCGGTGTTCGGCATCTGCTACGGATTCCAGGCGATGGCTGGTGCCCTCGGCGGCACCGTCACCCACACCGGAACCCGCGAGTACGGACGCACCCAGCTCAGCGTGGACGGCGGCGTGCTGCACGAGGGCCTGCCCACCACCCAGCCGGTGTGGATGAGCCACGGCGACGCGGTCACCGATGCGCCCAAGGGCTTCGAGGTGACCGCCACCAGCGCGGGCGCCCCGGTCGCGGCGTTCGAGGACCGCGCCCGGCGCCTCGCGGGCGTCCAGTACCACCCCGAGGTGCTGCATTCCCCGCACGGCCAGCAGGTGCTCAGCCGCTTCCTGCACGAGATCGCAGGCATCCCGGGCACCTGGACCGCCGCGAACATCGCCGAGTCGCTGATCGAGCAGGTCCGCGAGCAGGTCGGCGACGGACAGGCGATCTGCGGATTGTCCGGCGGCGTCGACTCCGCCGTGGCGGCGGCGCTCGTCCAGCGCGCGATCGGTGACAAGCTCACCTGTGTGTTCGTCGACCACGGCCTGTTGCGGGCGGGCGAGCGCGAGCAGGTCCAGCAGGATTTCGTGGCCGCGACCGGCGCGAAGCTGATCACCGTCGACGCGGTCGACACCTTCCTCGGCGAGCTCGAGGGCGTCTCCGATCCTGAGACCAAGCGCAAGATCATCGGCCGCGAGTTCATCCGCAGCTTCGAGGGCGCGGTGTCCGAGGTGCTCGGCGAGAGCGCCGCGCACGGTGAGACCGTCGACTTCCTGGTCCAGGGCACCCTGTACCCCGATGTGGTCGAGTCCGGCGGCGGCACCGGCACCGCGAACATCAAGAGCCACCACAACGTCGGCGGCCTGCCCGAGGACCTGCAGTTCAAGCTGGTCGAGCCGCTGCGGCTGCTGTTCAAGGACGAGGTCCGTGCGGTCGGCCGCGCGCTCGGCCTGCCGGAGGAGATCGTCGCCCGGCAGCCGTTCCCCGGTCCCGGCCTCGCCATCCGCATCGTCGGCGCGGTCGACCAGGACCGGTTGGAGACACTGCGGCAGGCGGATTCCATTGCGCGCGAAGAGCTGACGGCCGCGGGCCTGGACGGTCAGATCTGGCAGTGCCCGGTGGTGCTGCTCGCCGATGTGCGCAGTGTCGGTGTGCAGGGCGACGGCCGCACCTACGGCCACCCGATCGTGCTGCGCCCGGTCTCCAGCGAGGACGCCATGACCGCGGACTGGACGCGGCTGCCGTACGACGTGATCGAGCGGATCTCCACCCGCATCACCAACGAGGTTGCCGAGGTGAACCGGGTGGTGCTGGACGTGACCAGCAAGCCGCCGGGCACCATCGAGTGGGAGTAGGCGGCTCCGCCGCCCTGTGCGCGTGTTGCACCCCGATCGGGGTGCAACACGCGCACAGTCATTTCCGGCCGTCCAGGTACAGGTAGCCGCCGACCAGCGCGACCATGCCCAGTAGGCCCGCGCCCACCGGGAGGGCACAGCCGACCGCGGTGATGACGGTCGCGGCGGCCAGCACGATCGCCATGGTCCTGGATTCGCCGGCGTCCGTACTGAGCAGCGACTCACCCATCGACCTGGCCTCATTCGGCTCTCGCATGAGCAGCCAGGCGGCGAGATAGACGGGAACGCCTGCGCCCGCGAACAGCAGCGAGAGCAGCAGCGCCAGCCGGACGCTCGACGTACTCACGTTCAGTCGGCGCGCGATGCCCGCGCTGACGCCGGCGATCATCCCCTCGTCGGGCAGCCGCTGCGGAAGGTCATGGAGGAATGAGCTTTTCGGCGTCGCGGTCTCGGGTTCCGGCATGAAGGTCTCGTTCGTGGTCATGTGATCAATCCTGTCGGCCCGCCGCGGCCCACACCATCGGGAAGGACCCCGATCTTTCGCGCGCGGACTCGGGGTGTCCGGCTCAGGGTGTGGCGAGTGCGGCCGGGTCGACGCCGGGCTCCTCGCGACCGGACAGCGCGGTCGCGACCCACAACGAACGCTGCGCGTCCGCGGTCTCGCCGTTGCGCAGGTAGTCGAGGTGGTTGTCCACCTCGCGGGTGATCGACCATCGCCGCGACAGTTCCCTGTCGAGACCGGCGGAGTCGGCGAGGTCGTCACAGCGCGCCCGCAGGCCCGCGCCCCGCCGGCCGTCCAAGTCCGCCAAGCGATTCCACAGCATCGGCGCGACCGCGAACTCGCCGACCGCGGACAGGGGCTTGGGGTCGATGGCACGCCAGTCGTCGCGGCAGGCGAGGACGTTCTCGAAATGCAGGTCCGTGTGGACCAGCACCGGACTGCCCGCCTGCTCCCGGCACACGGCTACGGCGTCCTCGATGAGCCACTGCGGGCAGGGCCTGCCGAGCCGCAGCCACAGCTCCGGTAGTTCCGTCTCCCAGCGCGCGGCCAGGTCCGCCAGGGTGTCGAAGTCGTCTCCCGGTTCGACACTCGACAGTCCGCGCATCAGCGCACCCCAGATCGGGATCGCCTGCGGCACCGGCACGCTCAGCAATGACCGGGCCGGATCCAGGCGTTCGAGCAGGATCGCCTGCTCGTCGGGGTCCGCGCGCAGCATGCGGACCGCGCCCCTGCCCTCCCAGTGCGCGAGCGCCGCCGACTCCATCGCTGACTCGGGGCTCGGGTACGACACCTTCAGTGCGGCGGGCGTGCGGTCGGGCAGCAGGACCGGGATCACGACGGCGACGTTGCCGTGCCAGAGCCGGGATCCCTCCCTGGCGAGCCCCCACTCGTCCAGCAGTCTCGTGATCAGTCCGGGTAGTCGCCGCAACCACTCCTCGGCGTCCGGGGCGTACGACCGCACCCGGGCGCCGTAGGAGTCGGGGATCGTCAGCACTATTTCCGGCGGCCGGGGGCGAAGACCAGGACCACCCCGACCACCACCGCGGCGAGCACGACGATCCACCGGAACTGGGCGTCGCCGAGGGATTCGAAGCTCCCCGGCCCGATCAGGGCCCCCACGCTGACCAGCAGCGCGACCAGCCCCGAGAGCAGGAGCAGCGCCGAGGGGCGTCGCCCCGCCTTGCCTGTGTTTTCGGTGTTCTCAGCCACGATCCACCCGCATCTCTCCGAACGTTCCGTCCATGTTGAGTGTCAGCACGGGGCCGCCGATTCCGTTGGCCCCGCCGTCGATTCCTTCGGGGAGGCAGTTCGTCTCCCCGAACGCGATCGAGCAGTTGTTCTTGACGTCCATGTTCTGGGGGACCAGAACCGTCATGCTGCCCGCGTTCATCTCCACGTCCACCGTCTTGTCCCCGGTGAGTTCGACGCCGCGGAGGTCGAGGGTGAAATCCCCGAACTGGCCCGAGTATTCGGGCTGGAGGTCGGCGGCCGTTGGCGTCCACCTGATGTCACCCATGTTCCTGCCGTCCCAGTCGACCGGTCCGATCAGCGAGGCCAGCAGCACGAATCCGATCAGCGGCCCGGTCACCACGAGCAGTCCGTAACCCCTTCGGAGGAAGGCCCCGACGAGCATGCCGACGCCGATCACCGCCAGGGCGACGGCCCCGATCCGTGCGGGGGAGAGCCACTCCGAGCCGGTGGCCGAGCTCACCGCCCAGGTGGCCGCGGCCGCGATGATGGCGAGGCCGAGCACCGTCGTGGTCAGCCGGGACTTCGGAGGCTTCGGGAGTACGGGCGGTGCGGGAGGCGTTGGCTCGGGTAGATCCCATGCGAAGGGGGCGACGCCGAGCGGGTCCCAGGCCGGGGGCTGGGGGACGTCGCTCGTGACCCCGCTCGTGGCCGTGCCGGTAGCAGTAGCAGCGCTGGTACCCGGACCGGTCGTGGTAGCCGTGTCCGAGGGAGCCGGAGCCGGAGACGCGGCGGTCTCGGTCGCCGCCGCCGCTGTCGGCTCCGGCGTGGGGGCGGTGGGCGGCGTCGAGGGCTCGTAGGTCTGCGGCAGCGTCGTGTACGGGCCGACCGAGTACGGCGCGGATGCCGGGAACGTGGTCGGCGGGAAGGTGGTCGGTGGGAACATCACGCCTGCGTAGCCGGTCGGCGGATAGACGTCAGCGGGCAGCGCAGGTGGCACCGGTGTGCGCTGGTAGAGCAGCCACAGGCCGCCGAGCATCAGCGCGAGGCTGATCAGGCCGGAGCCGCCGAGCCCGACGCCGACGGGGCCGAGCGTGCTGAGCGCGATGATCAGCGCGACCGCGAGCACCACCGTCTTGGTGCCGGACTCCGAGCTGTGCCCCCGGCCGACGAGCGATTCCGCCGCGGACGTCTGGTCGCCCGCCTGGGGGAGCAGCAGCCAGCCGGCGAGGTAGAGGACGATGCCGACCCCGCCGAAGATGGTCGACACGGCGAAGGCGACCCGGACCAGCACGGGATCCACGCGGTAGCGATGGCCGATACCAGCGGCGACGCCCGCGATCGGCCCCTGCCTGGGCAACCGCACCGGACGGGTGCGCCACAACTCGTGCAGCTGTTCCTGGAAGCTCGGATTGCTCATGATTTCAATCGTGGTCGGCGCATGCCGCCGTGCATATCGGGAGAAACCCTGATCTTTCGACGCGGACGGGGTCGGGGTGTCCGCGGTCGGTTCAGGGTCGGACCCTGATGCGCGTCGGGCGGTCGGCGTGCCACCATCGATGGTGTGCAGCCGGTCCCGCGTGCCCTCCCCACTGGGGAGGCGCCCTACCCCCGCCTCGAGCGCCGTGTCGGCGGTCGGGTGGTCGGTGGTGTCGCGGGCGGGATCGCCGATCATCTCGGCATCGACGTCCTCAAGGTGCGGGTGGCGTTCGTGTTCCTCGCCGCGCTGGCCGGCGCGGGCATCGTCGCGTACGGGCTGCTGTGGATCTTCACCCCTCCCGGCTCGGACACCGAGCGGCCGAGTCCCGTCGAGCGTCGGCGCGCCTTCGGGCTCGCGGTGATCGGTCTGGCGCTCTCGGCGGGACTCACGTGGCTGCTGAGCGGCAGCGCGGCCTCGATGATCGTCCCGGTGATCGTGGTTGCCGTCGGTGCGGCGCTGGTGTGGCGCGAATTCGATTCAGGCGGACCGCGTTCCGCGCTCGGGCTGCCTCAGCGTCCGACGGTGCTGACGTGGGCGCGGGTGCTCGGCGGCGCCACCCTCATCGTGATCGGGCTCGGCGTTGTGGTGATCGCGCGGGTCGACCTGGACTCGCTGAGGTCGTCGCTGCTGGCCGTGGTGGTGACGCTGATCGGGGCCGGACTGCTGACCGTGCCGCTGTGGCTGCGGATGTGGCGGGACCTGGCCGACGAGCGCGCCGCAAGGATCAGGAACGAGGAGCGCGAGGAGATCGCCTCGCACCTGCACGATTCGGTGCTGCAGACACTGGCACTGATCCAGAAGCAGGCCGATCGGCCCCAGGAGGTCATGCGGCTCGCGCGCGGCCAGGAACGCGAGCTGCGCAAGTGGCTGTTCGACGGAGGGGAAGCCGCGCACGCCAGCCTGGCGGAGGCGCTGCGGACCATCGCGGGTGAGGTCGAGGACCAGCACGGCATCACGGTGCGCCCGGTCACGGTCGGGGATGTCCGGCTCGACGTGGACCCGGCCGAGTCGGGACTGTCGAAGGAGGGCATCACGGCGTTGCTCGGCGCCACCCGTGAGGCACTGGTCAACGCCGCCAAGCATTCCGGTGAGACGAATGTCGACCTGTTCGCCGAGGCGGAGGCCGATGAGGTGAATGTGTTCGTGCGCGACCGCGGTACCGGTTTCGACGTGGACGCGGTGCCGGAGGACCGGCAGGGTCTGGCCAAGTCGATCAGGGCCAGGATCGAGCGTCGTGGCGGCGTGGTGGAGGTGCGGTCAACGGTGGGGCGCGGCACAGAGGTGCGGATTCAGATGCCCCGCAACGGCAATGGGCACGACGGGCCTCCCAGCGACGAGGGCGCCGGGCCCACGGCAGAGGAGGCCGCTGTTCTAGAGTGGTCGCGACAGCTGACGCCGCATCCCGAGATCAAGCACGAGTCCGATCCCCAGTCCCATCCCGAGGAGCAGCCCAGGTGAGCACCCCCACCGCCGCGTATCGCGTATTCCTGGTCGACGACCATGCCGTGTTCAGGTCCGGGGTGCGGGCCGAGCTCGGATCGGAACCGGACATCGAGGTCGTCGGTGAGGCGGGCGGGGTGGCCGAGGCGATCGCAGGCATCAACGCCACGACCCCCGATGTGGTGCTCCTGGACGTGCACATGCCGGACGGCGGCGGTGTGGCCGTGCTCGGGGGCATCGCGGCCGGCCCGGTGTGCCTCGCGCTGAGCGTGTCCGATGCGGCGGAGGACGTCATCGCGGTGATCAGGGCGGGCGCGCGTGGCTACGTCACCAAGACCATATCCGGGACCGAGCTCGCGGACGGGGTGCGCCGGGTGGCCGGTGGCGACGCGGTGTTCGGACCCCGGCTGGCGGGCTTCGTGCTCGACTCCTTCACGGGGAGGTCCGCCGTCCCCGAGCCGCCGCTCGATCCCGAACTGGACTCGCTCACCCCGCGTGAGCTGGAGGTGCTGCGGCTGCTCGCCCGTGGGTACACCTACCGCGAGATTGCCGAGGACCTGGTGATCTCGGTGAAGACGGTCGAGACCCACGCCTCGAACGTGCTGCGAAAGACCCAGCAGTCCAACCGGAATGCGCTCACCCGGTGGGCGCACCGGCGTCAGATCGACTGAATCGGGGCGTTGCCGTCGGCCGATCGGTCACATGCTGAACAGGACGACGGTCAGGACGACGATGGCGATGGCGGCGATCGCGATGAGCGTCAGCACGAGCGCCATCGGCGGGGCGGGGACGGATCGGCGCGAGGGTGCAGGGGCCGACGGGCTCACGGCCGGGCTCGGCGGCCCTGGCACCCGGGGACCCGGGCGGGGGACATTGCCGAGCGGGACGTTCTGGTCCACCGCGGGCAGGCCGGCGATGGTGCTGGTGGGCAGCCGGTTCGAGCGGCGCACCTGCCCGCCGGCGGCGCCGCGCCTTGCCCAGAACGGAACCGTGCCGTCGGCCTCCAGCAGCGGTGCGTCGAGGACGTAGGCGGGGTTGCCGCCGGTACCTGCCGCGAGGGAGGCGAGCAGGTCGCGTGCCTCGCTCATGGTGGGCCTGCGGGTGGGGTCCGGTTCGAGCATGTGCAGCAGCGCGTCGGTGATCTCGGCGCTCTTGACCGGCCGCATGATCTCCGCCCTCGCCACCCGGTGCAACAGGGCGATGGAGTCCTCGTCGATCCCGAACGGCGGCTGTCCCTCGGTGGCCGTGTACAGCGTGGCACCGAGCGAGAACACGTCCGAGGCCTCGCTGGGATCGCCCCCGCGCGCGACCTCCGGGGCGAAATAGGCCGGGGTGCCGGTGATCACGCCGGTCTGGGCGGGGGTGGTGTCGCTCTTCGCCCTGGAGATCCCGAAGTCGCTGACCTTCACCGTGCCCGCCGCGCGACCTCGGTCGGCGATGAGGATGTTGCCGGGCTTGATGTCGCGGTGCACGATGCCAGCCGCGTGCGCGTCGACAAGGGCGTCGGCCACCTGTGCCCCGATCTGCGCGACCTGGAGCGGCGGCAGCGTCTCGGTGACGTTGAGGGCCTGGGCCAGGCTGCGTGAGGGCAGGTACTCCATGACCAGCCACGGGTCGCCGTGCTCGAGCGCGACGTCGTACATGGCGATCGCGTGGTCGTGCGAGAGCTTCGCCGCGATCCGGCCCTCGCGCATGGCACGCGACCGGATCTCCTGCGCGGCCTCCTCGGTCAGTCCGGCCGTCGAGGTGACCTGCTTGATGGCGACCTCGCGGTGCAGCAGCGTGTCCTGTGCCAGCCAGACCGCGCCCATGCCTCCGCTGCCCAGCTTGGAGCGCAGTCGGTAGCGGCCCGCCACCAGGTAATCCGGTCCGACGATCCGCTTCGACTGTTCTTGCTCCGTCACACCCGAGAGGTTAGTGGAGGGCTCGGCTGCGGGTCTCGAGCGGACGCTGAACTGGCGGTTTCCCGCCGTCTTGACGGATGTCGGGAGGAGGGTCTTTACTGAGAAGAGTTCGAATGCGTGTTCGATACCACGTCCTTCCCCGTGGTTGATCGACCGGCCGTGACGGCGGTGGAGCGAAGGTGGGAGACGGTGGTGTCGGTGGTTGGTGCGATGGCCGAGGTGGCCGATTCGGCACGGTCGGAGCCAGTGGAGCCCGCAGGGTCGCCGGACCTGGCCGGGTTGTCGAGACAGGAGCGGCTCGAGCAGCTCCGGCGCCGGATGGCGGCCGTGCCCGCGCGGGGCGAATCGGTTGCGACCAGGCCCGTGTCGCAGCCGTCCGGGACCGAGGGGCTCCCGCAGCAGGCGGGGTCCGCAGGCGTACTCCCCGTTCCGCCCGCGCTGGCGTCGCTGCTGCCGCGCGGGGGGCTGGCGCGGGGTTCGGTGGTGTCCGTGTCGGGGGCGGGCTCGCTGTTGCTCGGCCTGCTCGCCTCGGTGACGGAGGCGGGAGGTCACGCGGCGGTGATCGGCCTGCCCCGGCTCGGGCTGCTGGCCGCCGCGGAGATGGGGGCCGAGCTCGGCAGGCTCGCGCTGATCCCGGACCCGGGTCCGGACCCGGTCGAGGTCGCTGCCGTCCTGCTCGACGGGCTCGACCTGGTGGTGCTGGGTCTCGGCGGGCTCGCGGTGCCGCCCTCTCGGGCGCGCGCCGTTGTGGCGCGGGCGCGGAGCAAGGGCTCGACCCTGGTGGTGACGGACGGGCGCTGGGACGGCGCCGAGATCCGGCTCGAGGCCAGGGTGTGCGGCTACGACGGGATGGGTCAGGGTGCCGAACTGGGGCGCGGGCGGCTGCGCGCGCTCCGGCTTGCGGTCAGCGCGAGGGGTCGGGCGTTCCAGCCCCGCACCACCCGGCTCGACCTGCGGCCGGTTCACGGCCGGGTGGAGTGGACGGCGGAAACGGTGCGGCAGCCAGGGGTGTTCCCGGAAGCGGTGTCGCTGTGACCGCCGGTGATCCCGCGCGGGTGCTGGCGCTGTGGTGTCCCGACTGGCCCGCGATCGCGGCCGCGGCTGCGGCGGACCTGCCCCCGACGGAACCCGTCGCGGTGACGCTGGGCAATCGTGTCGTGGCCTGCTCGGCGACGGCGCGGTCGGAGGGGGTACGCAGGGGATTGCGCAAGAGGGAGGCGCAGGGGCGCTGCCCTGGGCTGCACGTGTTCGCGGTCGACGTGGGTCGGGACGCCCGGCTGTTCGAGCCGGTCGCCACGGCGATCGACGCGGTGGCGCCCGGCGTGGAGGTGCTGCGGCCGGGGTTGCTGGTGCTCGCCGCGCGCGGGGTCAGCCGCTATTTCGGCTCTGAGCCCGCCGCCGCCGAGCGGCTGATCGACGAGGCCTCGGCGGCGGGGGTGGAGTGTCAGGTGGGGATCGCGGACGAGCTGTCCACCGCGGTGATCGCCGCCCGAAGGGCGGCCCTGGTCCCACCGGGAGCGGGTGCCGAGTTCCTCGCCCCGATCCCGGTGGCCGAGCTGGCAGCCGAGCCGAGCCTGGCGGCGAAGGGGCGCGCGGACCTGGTCGACCTGTTGCATCGGTTGGGGCTGCGGACCATCGGCGACTTCGCGGCGTTGACCCCGGTGGCGGTGGCGTCCCGGTTCGGTTCCGATGCGGTGCTGGCGCACCGCAGCGCGCGCGGGGAGCCGGAGCGTCCGCCGTCGGCACGGCGGCTGCCACCGGACCTGGACGTCGAACAGCGCTGTGATCCACCGATCGAGCGGGTGGATGCGGCGGCGTTCGCGGGGCGGGCGTTGGCCGAGCGGCTGCACGCCAAGCTGTCCGCCGCGGCGGTCGCGTGCACCAGGCTGCTGGTGCACGCGAGCACCGGTAACGGGGAACATCTTTCGCGGACCTGGCGGTGCGCGGAACCGCTCACCCCCGAGGGCACGGCGGACCGGGTGCGCTGGCAGCTGGACGGCTGGCTCACCGGGCGCAGCGAGTCGCGGCCGACGGCAGGCATCGAGGTGCTGCGCCTGGAGCCGGTGGAGGTGGTCGCGGCGGGTGCACTGCAACTGGGATTGTGGGGCGGGGTCGGTGCCGAGGACGAGCGCGCCAGGCGGGCGCTGGTGCGCGTGCAGGGTCTGCTCGGGGGTGACGCGGTCCAGGTGGGGGTGCTCAGCGGCGGCAGGGGGCCGTTCGAGCGGGTCACCCTCCTGCCGCTGGGGGATGAGCTGCGACCGGCCGCGGACCCCTCCGCGCCCTGGCCGGGGCGGCTGCCCGAACCGTCACCCTCGGCCGTGCTGTCGGGCCGGCCGCGGGTGGCGTTGGAGGGGGCGGGCGGCGCGGCCGTGCTGGTCACCGAGCGCGGTGCATTCAGTGTGGCTCCGGTCCGGCTGCGCTGGGGCAGGCGGGAGTGGGAGCTGCTGGGCTGGGCGGGACCGTGGCCGGTGGACGAGCGTTGGTGGGATCCCGCGGTGGCCCAGCGGGCGGCCAGGGCGCAGGTGCTGCTGGATGAGCCGAGGGCATTGCTGCTGATCTGCGCCGAGGGGGTCTGGACCGTGGAGGGCGTGTACGAGTGAGGTCCGGATGGCGCGCACCACCTTGCTGGATACCCCCTATGGGTATATCGTTCGTGTCATGACTTCGGATCGCGGAACTCATGCCGGTCATCGCGCGCCCGACGGACAGCCGGGGCACGACCCCGCGGTGGTCGAGGATCATGCCGGCCACGGTGCGCACGATCACGGCAGGCAGCCGGACCGAGGCGGCCATGAAGCCCACGAAGCTCATGCGGGACACGAAGGCCATGGCGGCCAGGGGGATCACGCGGGCCACGCTGATCACGTCGGACAGTTCCGGCGACTGTTCTGGATCATGCTCGCGATCGCCGTTCCCGTGGTGCTCGCCAACGCGATGTTCGCCGACCTGATCGGGTACACGTTGCCGCACAGCGGACTCGTCACCTGGATCTCACCGGTTCTCGGCACGGTGATGTACGTCTGGGGCGGCAGACCCTTCCTCACCGGCGCTGTCGCCGAGATCAAGGCCCGCCAGCCCGGGATGATGCTGCTGATCGCGCTGGCCATCACCGTGGCGTTCATCGCGTCCTGGGGCGCGAGCCTCGGAATCCTCAACCACGAGTTGGACTTCTGGTGGGAGCTCGCGCTTCTCATCGTGATCATGTTGCTCGGGCACTGGATCGAGATGCGCTCGCTCGGACAGGCGTCGAGCGCGCTCGAATCCCTCGCCGCCCTGCTGCCGGACGAGGCGGAGCGGCTCGACGGCGACGAGCCGGTCACCGTGCCGACCTCCGAGCTGACGACAGGCGATCTCGTCATCGTCCGGCCGGGCGGCCGGATCCCGGCAGACGGCACGGTCGTCTCCGGCGCGGCCGACGTGGACGAGTCGATGATCACCGGCGAGTCGGCGACGGTCCGCCGCGCGGTGGGCGACCGGGTCGTCGCGGGCACCGTCACCACCGATTCGGCTCTGCGCGTGCAGATCACCGCGGTCGGGGACGACACCGCGCTCGCAGGCATCCAACGGCTGGTGAGCGAGGCGCAGAGTTCGTCGTCGCGGGCCCAGGTGCTGGCGGACCGAGCCGCGGGCTGGCTGTTCTGGTTCGCGCTCGGCGCTGCGGTCATCACCGCTGCCGTGTGGCTGATCCTCGGTGCCCCCGAATCCGCGGTCACCCGCACCATCACCGTTCTCGTCATCGCCTGCCCGCACGCGCTCGGCCTCGCGATCCCGCTTGTCGTCTCCATCGCCACCGAGCGGGCGGCCCGCGCCGGTGTGCTCATCACCGACCGCAGGGCCCTCGAGTCGATGCGCACGGTCGACGCCGTGTTGTTCGACAAGACCGGCACCCTCACCAAGGGGGAGCCCGCCGTCGTCTCAGTCGCGGCGGCGCCCGGGTACACCGAGGACCAGGTCGTCGAGCTGGCCGCCGCCGTCGAGCGCGACAGCGAGCACCCCCTCGGCCGGGCCATCGTCGCCGCCGCCGAGCAGCGCGGGCTCGCCGTACGGGTGGCCACCGGTTTCCAGGCGCGCAACGGGGTTGGGGTGACGGCCACCGTCGCGGGCGCGGAGGTCAGCGTCGGTGGACCGGGCATGCTCGGGAGCCACGGTCTCGCCGCCCTGACATCGGCGGACGAGTGGTCGGGCCGGGGTTCGACTGTGCTGCACGTGATCCGAGACGGCGCGGTCGCCGGGGCGGTGGCCCTCGCCGACGAGATCCGTCCCGAATCGAAGCAGGCCATCGACGCACTGCACGAGCGCGGTGTGCACGTCGCCATGATCACAGGGGACGCCGAGGCGGTCGCCCAGTCCGTGGCGCAGCGACTGGGAATCGACGAGGTTTTCGCCGGTGTCCTCCCGCAGGACAAGGGCGCCAAGGTCAAGGCCCTGCAGTCCGCCGGCCGCAAGGTGGCCATGGTGGGGGACGGCGTCAACGACGCACCAGCGCTGGCGCAGGCGGACGTGGGGATCGCGATCGGTGCCGGCACCGACGTGGCGATCGCGTCCGCGGGTGTCGTGCTCGCCAGCGACGACCCCCGCTCGGTGCTGTCGGTGATCGAACTCTCCCGTGCGACCTACCGGAAGATGATCCAGAACCTGAGCTGGGCGGCGGGATACAACCTGATCTCGGTGCCGCTCGCGGCCGGGGTGCTCGCGCCGTGGGGGTTCACCCTCCCGATGGAGGTCGGGGCGCTGTTGATGTCGGCCTCGACGGTCGTCGTCGCGATCAACGCGCAGCTGCTGCGGCGGCTGGACCTGCGGCCCTCGGCCGTTCTCGCGAAGCGGCCTGAGTAACCTCACCACGTGGCCGCGGACGGGATGGCCGAGGCTGCGAAGGGCGGTTGCGGACGGTGATGCTGATGACTGCCACGACAGCCGACGATGTCGAGCTCTCCTTTCGTGATTCCGGTGGCGACGATCCGGTTCCGGTGATCCTGGTGCACGGCATGGGCGGCGACAGCCACACCTGGGACCGGTTCGCCAGGACCATGGTCGGCAGGGGGCGCCGGGTGATCGCCCTCGACCTGCGTGGCCACGGCCGCAGCGCGCACGCGCCGTCGTATCTGTTCGCCCAGTTCGGTGCCGACCTCCTGCATCTGTGCGACCACCTCCTGCTCGAACGCGTGGACCTGGTCGGGCACTCGCTCGGCGGGCACACGGCCTCGCTGGTCGCGCAGGCACGCCCGGACCTGGTGCGGCGCCTGGTCCTGGAGGAGGCGCCGCTGCCGCTCCGGACCGGCGAGACGCTGGGGCGGTTGAGCAGCAGATTGCCGACGCCGGTCGAACTCTGGCACGCCGTGACCGGGGTGATCCGACACCCGCGCGCGGTGCTCGCGTTCGACCGGTCGATGACACGCAGCGCGCTGGCCCAGTTCCGCGAACCGAACCCGGTGTGGTGGCAGAACCTGTCCGACATCACCGCCCCGACCCTCGTGATCAGCGGCGGCCCGGGTGGGATGGTCGACCCGGACCGGCTGGCGGCGGCCACGGCCGCCATCCCGCGGTGCGAGGCCATCACGATCAAGGTCGGCCACAGCGTGCACCGCGACCGGCCGAATCAGTTCGAGGCCGCCGTGACGGCGTTCCTCGAGGACTGATCGTCGGCTGCCGCGTCACCACCCCGCGCTGAACGAGTACCAGGGCCCGCGCTGGTGCCAGACCTGCACGCCCTCGCCCACCGGGTCGGGCGTGGCGGGCTCTCCGTCCGGCAGGTAGGCCACACCGTCGTCGTCGAGGAACCCGCTGTCGGTGACGACGAAATAGACGTTGTCCCCGTGCCTGCGGACGCCCCGGACGTCGTAACCGCCGATCCGGCGGTCGACGTCGGCCGGGGCGGAGCCGGACCGGATGTCTGCGACCGCCGCCGCGAAGTCCGACTGCGAGAGCTGCCAGCGTGCCTGCAGCGGTGCGTCGACCACCACCAGCGCGGCGGTGGTCGACGCGATGAGCGGCACCGCAAGGATCCAGTTGGACCAGGCGTTGCGGCGTATGAGAAAGGTGGTGGCCTTGACGGTCCAGCAGACCGCGATCAACACCGTCGGCCAGAGGCAGAACAGGATCAGGATCCAGCTGTTGGGCGTGGGAAAGGTGAACGCCCACAACGCCGCCCCGCACACCAGCGCGGTGGTGGCCAACAGCGACCATCCCGGCGGTTTGTCCCAGAACGTCGCCCACCACCGCAACACTCCGCAGCCCCCTCGTCGGCCCCGACCCCGAACCGAGGCTACCCGCGGGGTCGCCAGCTCCCGGTCTGCCGCGCGTAGGTGGCAGGCGGTGTCCCGACCGCCGCGGTGAACGCGCGGATCAGGTGCGCCTGGTCGCTGTAGCCGAGCCGGTCGGCCAGCTCCGCCCACACCACGGGGTGTCCGCTGTGCGCCTGCTCGGCGGCGTCGAGCAGGCGGTGTCGCTGGATCACCCACTTGGGCCCGATGCCGACGTACTCGGTGAACATCCGTTGCAGGCTGCGCACGCTCATCCCCGCGATCGCGGCCACCTCGTCGACCCGGTGGATGCCCGGGTCGTGCTCGATCCGCTCCAACAGCGCGGACACCTTCTCGGTGGACGGATCCGGTTCTGGCCGCACGGCTTCGAGGTAGTCCTCGACCAGTGCGGTCATCTCGTCGTCATCGACCGTGTCGAGCGCCGCGGCCGCGACCGGGCCGTCGTCGAGATCGAGGAGGTCCCCGGCGGGCAGCACGGTGCCCTCGAGCGCGCCGACGCTCGAACGCAGGAACGGTCGGAACCCGCCCGCCCGGAATGCCACCCCGATCACGTGCCCGGTTCCCAACAGCTTCCGGCTGAACGGATCGCGGCTCACCCCGTGCACGAGCAGCCGACCCTCCTCGGCGGCCATGTGGATCCTCGGCTGCGGGAGCACCTGCTGTTCGTGCGCGCCGTCGACGGCCCAGTGCACGATCCAGATGTACTCGACGAAGGGCGCCAGCGACTCTCGGGGGTGCCGCCGCGCGACGGTGAACCGCTCGGCGGCCTCGTCCGGGTGCAACACCGCCTCCGGCGTGCCGTGGGGTGGGGTCGATTCGGTCATCGCCCTCGATCCTACGATCGGCATATGACACTGACTGCGCTCGACGGCAAGCTCATCGGCTGGTCCGCCGCGTATCTGCTCTCGCAGGCCAACATCGCGCGGTTGCTCGGCCCCGCCGGGCCCAAGCTCCTCAAGACCCAGACCGCGCTGTCCGCGCGGACCTATCGGGGCGTCCTCGACAGCATGGACGAGGCGGAGACGGCCCGGTTCCGCAGTCACTTCGGACCGGACATGATCCATCCGGTCATCTACGGGGTCGCGCTGTGCACGGGGGCCAAGCGGCTGGGCCAGCTCACCGAGTTGTCTCCGACCACCCGCCGCGCACTGTACGCGGCCCCGGTCGTCGCCGCGGCCGCGGACTACGTGGAGAACGTGGTCGACCTGTACCTGCTCGACCACCGCGACCGCATCACCGACCCGGTGGTGCGCGCGACGTCGACGGTCAGCATCACCAAGTGGGTGCTGAGCCTCGGCACCCTCGCGTACCTGTCGCAGGGCTTCGTGCGGGTGTGGGCGGGCATGGCGACCGGTCGCCGGTAGCGGCGCGTTTGTTCAATCCTCTGTCGTGGTCGCCGCCTACGGTTGGACCATGGCGGTCGAACGCAGCATCGAGCACTTCCCGGACCAGGCGAGCTTCCGCGACTGGCTGGCCGCGCACCACGACAGCTCACCCGGCATCTGGCTCAAGTTCGCGAAGAAGGGGTCGGCCCAGACCAGCCCCAGTTGGGACGAGGCCGTCGAGGTCGCGCTGTGCTTCGGCTGGATCGACGGTCAGGCCCGCAAGTGCGACGACGACTTCTCGCTGCGCGGTTTCACCCCCAGACGCAGGCGCAGCCCGTGGTCGAAGCGGAACCGGGAGAAGGCCGAGCGGCTGATCGCCGAGGGGCTGGTGCAGCCGTCGGGTCTGGCGGAGATCGAGGCGGCCAGGGCCGACGGCCGTTGGGAGCGGGCCTACGAGGGGCAAGCCTCCGCGACAGTGCCGCAGGACTTCCTGGACGCGCTGGCCCTGGTCCCCGCGGCGGAGGAGTTCTTCGGCACGTTGAACAAGGTCAATCGCTTCGCGGTCAGCTACCGCCTGCAGGAGGCGAAGAAGCCGGAGACCCGCGCCCGCCGGATCGAGAAGTTCGTGCAGATGTTCGCCGAGGGCAAGAAGATCCATGGGTGACGCCGCGGGCACAACGGCCGGGTGATCGTGTCGACGGTCAGCATCACCAAGGGCCGGATGGCTGGGCCGTGTGGGTGGGATCAGCTCCAGAGAGCGGCGATGCGCGCGGCTTCGGACTTGCCTTGGCCGCGGCCGCATTCGGCGGCGGGGAGGCGGGTGGCGGTGTCGAGGGGGTTGGCTCCGAAGGCGGTGAGTGAGGGCTCGTCGGGTCGGATGACCTCGACCAGGGCCCCGTCGGCGGTGAGGGCCGCTACTTCGGCGTCGAGGTGGACGTCGGGGTTGGCGGCGATGACGAGGATGCGGTTGGCACCGGTGGCGTAGTCGGAATTGGTGGAGGTGCGGACGCCGCCGTCGACGTAGCGGACGCCCTCGATGGTGACCGCGGGCCAGATCAGGGGGACGGCGGAGCTGGCGGTCACCGCGTCGACGAGAGAGACGCCGGAGTCGCGGTGGAAGACGCGGGGCTCGCCGGTGGCGCCGTCGACGGCGAGGACGAGCAGTTCGCGATCGGGCCAATCGTGGACGGGGAGACGGGATTCGATCACGGCGCGGCGGTCGGGTTCGGGGATGGTGTCGGCGCGCAGCGCGGCGGCGGCCAGACGACGGGTGATCTCGGCCTGGTCGCCTTCGGCCTCCTCGGCGATGGCATTCCAGGTTTCGAGGAGCAGGGGGATGGGGTTGCCAGGGGGCACGATCTCGTGGCTTTGCAACGCCGGGTCGACCTGGCGCTGGAACAGTTCGCCGATGGACAGGCCGCTGCCGATCTGGGCGGCGACATTCGCGCCCGCGGAGGTGCCGACCAGCAGGTCGGCGTTGGTGACATCGAGCCCGGCTTCCGCGAGACCCGCGACGATGCCGGTTTCCCAGGCGATTCCGGCGACCCCGCCGCCGCCCAGCACCAGTGCACGCTCGTCTGCCATGCTCGCTCCACTTCGTACGGGCTGAATTCCAGATGGTCACCGAACCTAGCGCGAGCCACCGACAAGGGCTCGCCTGCCGAGGGCAGGAAGATCCATGGGTGACGCCGCGGGCACAATGGTCGGGTGACCGCCCCAGCCCCCGCACCGACCTGCTCCGCGCTCTCCGCGACGGACGAGCCGCTCGCCGGGACCGCGGCACACGTCACCGGCTGGCTGTGTCTCGAACACCCCGGCGCCTGGGGTCGCGACGTGCTCGGTGGTGAGGCGCTCGGTCCCGAGCTGTCCGCGGAACTGGAACGACGGACCGAGGCCGCGGGCGTGCGGCTGCTGCTGATCCGCAGGCCGGGCCGGAGCAGCGCGCCTCCGGACAGGCGCACCGTGCTGATCGGGCGCTCGGATCCGTCCGGTGCCTGGTGCGAGCGGCTGGAGGTGGCCGATCCCGCTGCCCTGCTGGACCTCGACCTCGAGCTGCCGGCCACCGCGCCGGGGATCGGGCGTCCGGTGACCGACCCGGTCACCCTGGTGTGTGCACACGGCAAGCGCGACCAGTGCTGCGCGGTGCTCGGCAGGCCGATCGCGGCGGAGCTGTCCGCGCGGTTCGGGGATTCGGTGTGGGAGTGCTCGCACACCGGCGGGCACCGGTTCGCGCCGTCGATGATCCTGCTCCCGACCGGCTACACCTACGGACGGCTCGGCACGCGGCAGAGCATCGAGGCGGTGCTCGCGGCCGGTCGTGGTGAGGTCCAGCTCGAGGGTCTGCGCGGCCGCAGCTGCTGGGAGTCGGCAGGCCAGGTCGCAGAAATCGCGGTGCGGGAGCAGGTTTCGGCGAGTGCCTCGGACCTCACGGTGGACGAGTCCGGCGCGCTGCCGGTGGTCCGCCATCGCGACGGGCGGGCATGGGCGGTCGAGCTGTCCCGCACCGAACTGGCCGCGCGCCCGCCGAGCTGTGGCGCCGCGTCGAAGGCCGTCGTCGCGCTGGTCGCGGAATCGGTCCGGCCGCTTACCGCGTGATCGCCGCGGTCCCTGGGACACTGGGGTGCATGTCCGAGAACAGTGACCTGCCGCGATACCGCGTCCTCACCGGACCCGACGACGCCGAGTTCTGCCTCCGGGTCAGCGCCGCCCTCGACGCCGGATACGACCTGCACGGATCACCCGCCGTCACCTTCGACGGCGACCGGGTCATCGTGGCGCAGGCGCTGATCCGCCCGCGCTAGCCCGACCCGCCGCGCGTCACCAGTGGGTGCCGGGCACCACGCGGGCGATGCGTCGTCCCACCTTCGCGACGGTGGAGTGCCTCGGTTTCGCCGCGGGTGCCGCCGCGGGTGGTGTGGCGGTGACGGCGCCGCCGTTCGCGGTCACGCCCTTGGCGGCGGGGGAGTCCGGGAACGCCCGGTACATCCGGTGCAGCACCCGGTCCTTGACGCCCGGCGCGAACAGCTGCCCGTACTCGCCGAGGGTGCCGAGCGGGTCGTCGATCCGCTTGGGGCGCTCGACCAGCCCGCGAACCACCATCGCGGCGGCCTTCTCCGGGCTGATCACCTTGCCGATGTTTGCCTTCCCCGACGGCGTGATCATGGGGGTCTCGACGAGCGGCATGTGGATGGTGGTGAATGTGATGCCTGCCGAGAGTGTCTCGGAGGCAATGGTGTCGGTGAACCCGTCGAGGGCCGCCTTGCTGGCGACGTAGGCGGAGAACCGGGGCGTGTGGCTCTGCACGGCGGCGCTGGAGATGTTCACGACATGCCCGAAGCCGCGCTCGCGCATCTGGGGGAGCAGCGCTAGGACCAGTCGGACCGCGCCGAAGTAGTTGACGGCCATGGTGCGTTCGTAGTCGTGCAGCCGGTCGGTCGAGGCGAACACGCTGCGGCGGATCGATCGGCCGGCGTTGTTGACCAGCATGTCGACGTGGTCGTGCTCGTCGAGGATGGACTTGACGGTCTGCTCGACCGATTCCCCGTCGGTGATGTCGCAGGGATATCCGAACGCGGCTCCGCCATCGGCCCTGATCTCGGCGACGGTGGCCTCGAGCTCATCCGCGCCGCGGGCCAGCAGCAGCACGGTCGCGCCCTTGGCGGCGACGGCGCGGGCCGAGGCGCGCCCGATCCCCGAGGACCCGCCGGTGATCATCACGTGCCGCCCGGCAAGGGGACCGGACCGGCGGTTGCGGGCCGGGTCGAGGTTGCGTGCCCAGTAGGACCAGAGAACGCCTGCGTAGGAACCGAAGGGCGGCACGGTGATCCCGGTACCGCGCAGCGCCTCCTCGGTCTTGCCTGCGTCGAAGGTGGTCGGCAGGGTGAGGTGGTCGAGGATGACCGGCGGGATACCGAGCCTGCCCAGCACCACGTTCCTGGCCGCCTCGACGCTGCGCAACGGCGGTCGCATCACCGGGGCGGCGACGACGCCGGGCAGGTCGGCCACCGGGTGCGGGGCGCCAGAAGCCTTGGCCAGGGCCGCGTACACCTCGCGCATCGGCTGAGGTTCGGGATTGACCAGGTGGAACACCTCTCCGTCCCGGCCGGGCATCAGCATCAGCGCGACGATGGCCTTGGCCACGAAGTCGACGGGGACCAGGTTGGTGGCGCCGAGGCTGGGCACGGCCACCGGGAGTCGGGAGGGCAGCTTGGCGAGCCCGGCGATGGCCGGGAACAGGTAGTACGGGCCGTCGATCTTGTCCATCTCGCCGGTGGTCGAATCCCCGACGACCGCGGCGGGGCGGTACACGCGCCAGGTCAGTCCCGCGGTCTCGCGGACGAGCTTCTCGGCCTCGAACTTGGTCCGGTGATAGGCGGTGGGGAAGCCCTGTCCGAGATCGAAGTCGTCCTCGGTGAAGGTGCCCTTGTGGTCGCCCGCGACCGCGATCGAGGAGACGTGGTGCAGGGTGGCGCCGGTCCGCTTGGCGAGCTCGATGACCGACCTGGTGCCCTCGACGTTGGTGCTCGCCTGCTCGTCGCCCGCGGTCATGTCGTAGATCGCGCCGAGGTGCAGGAGATGGTCGGCGGCGGGCGGGGCGGCGTCGAGGCCGAGTCCGGGTTCGGTGAGGTCGCCGAGCAGCGGGTGCACCCGGTCGCCGCCCTCCCAGCCGGCGGCCAGCTGTCGGAGCCGGGCCGCCGAGGCCGGTCGCACCAGCACGTGCACCTGGGCGTCGGGGTCGCGGCGCAGCAGCAGTGCGAGCACGTTGCGGCCGAGGAACCCGGTCCCGCCGGTCACGATGTAGGTCGACATCAGCTTTCCTCCTGCGTAGGGCTACGACAGTTAACTTACTCCGAAGTAAGAATGTGCGGAAGGCCAGGACGGCGCGAGTCTCGTGCGTGGCGCGCCCGCGTCGGCGAGGATGGGTCCCATCGGCGAAACGGGAAGAAGGAGTCGACGCGATGACGAAGTACCTGATCTCGTTCCCCAGTGGCGCCATGGTCCTTTCCGACGAGGAGCTGCAGGCGGCTTCGGATGCGTCGCACGCGGTGGTCGAGGAGGCGAAAGACGCAGGCGTCTGGGTGTTCGGCGGCGGAATCGACGAGAGCGTTCCGCCTGTCCTGGTCGATGGGGATGGCGCGGTGACCGAGGGCACGTACCCGCAGACGACGCAGCTCGAAGGCGGCTACGCGGTACTGGAGTTGCCCTCCCGCGAGGCGGCACTGGAATGGGCTGCGAAGCTCGCGGCTGCCTGCCGGTGCGCGCAGGAGGTGCGCGCGTTTCATTACGATCCCGCCAGCTGACGGGGTTCGGCATTTGAAATCGAACCGCGAATAGCACAGGTACATGATCGCCAGCAGCGGCAGGATGGTGACCAGTTCCTCACCGAACAGCTGCGGGATGGTCGATTCTGGGTGCGGGCGCGGCGGCTGCCTAGCCACGACGCGGACCGTCAGCTCGACTGCGCGAGCTGACGATCCGCGTCGTTCCGCACGGGAGCCGCGGGGAGGGCGGAGACCTCAGTGCCCGATGCCGACCTTCTCGTGCACCTTGCGCATCCACGCGGGCGCCCACCAGTTCGCCTCGCCCATCAGCTTGACCAGCGACGGGACCAGCAGCATCCGGACCACGGTGGCGTCGATGATCAGCGCCAGGATCATGCCGACGCCGAGGAACCGCATGATCGACAGCCCGGAGATGGTGAAGGCACCGGTCACGATGATCAGCAGCGCCGCGGCCGTGGTCACGATCCGGCCGGTCCGCTCGGCGCCGAACCGCACGGCCTCCTCGGTGCTCGCCCCGTTCGCCCTCGCCTCGACCATCCTCGACATGAGGAACACCTCGTAGTCGGTGGACAGGCCGAACACGACCGCGAGGATCAGGACCACGAAGGTCGCCTCCAGCGGAGCCGGGGTCACGTCGAGCAGGTCGGCGCCGTTGCCGTCCTGGAAGATCCAGGTCAGCACGCCGAACGTGGCGGCCATGCTCAGCCCGGCCATCGCCACCGCCTTGATCGGCAGGACCACCGACCCGAACGCGAGGAACAGCAGCACGAGGGTCGAGCCGACCATGATCGCGAGCATCAGGGGCAGCTTCGCGGTGACCGCGTCGTTGCCGTCGTCGACGAGGGCGGCGCCACCGCCGACCAGCACGTCGACGCCTGCCGGGGCCGGGATGGCCCGCACATCGCGGACCACCTGGCCGGGGGTCGCCCCCTCGGCGTAGGTCGCGGACAGGATCGCGAAATCGTCCGACGCCGCGACCATCCGCGCCGCGGCGACGCCGTCGACGGCCCGCACCTGCGCACCGACCTCGCTGAGCTGGGCGGTGGTGGGTGGCGCCCCGTTCTCGCCGCGCACCATCACCGTCGCGGCCTCACCGGTGGTGGGGAACTCGGTGGACAGCGTGTCCGCCGCGGTGCGGGCCGGGTCGTTCGGCGGCAGCGCGGTGTAGGTGACCTCGCCGAGGCTCGCGCCGAACAACGGCGCGGCCAGCAGCAGCAGGCCCGCGGTGATGGTCACCGCCACCGTGGCAGGCCTGCGCATCACCTTGGTGACCACGCCGCCCCAGAACTTGCGGGCCCGCTCCTCGCCGCGTTCGACGGTTCCGCGCCGCCAGGCGAGCGAGTTGATCCGGTGGCCGAGGACCGCGAGCAGCGCGGGCACCGCGGTGAGGGAGAGCACCGCGGCCCCGGTCACCGCGGCGATCGCCCCGAAACCGAGCGAACGGATGACCGCCTGCGGGAACACCAGCATGCCCGCGAAGGCACAGACCAAGAGCAGTCCGGAGAACATCACGGTGCGTCCGGCCGTGTCGACGGTGCGGCGCACGGCGGCACCGGGTTCGGTGCCAGAGGCCAGCTCTTCCCGGAAGCGGCTGACGATGAACAGGCCGTAGTCGATGGCAAGGCCGAGCCCGAGCAGGGAGGCGACGTTGATCGAGAACGAACTGACCTCGGTGACGGTGGTGAGCAGTCGCAGGATCGCCAGCGCGCTGAGCACCGCGAGCATTCCGACGAACACCGGGACGGCCGCGGCCGTGACGGTGCCGAAGACGACCACAAGGAGCAGAAGGGTGATGGGCAGCGCGATGGCCTCCGCGCGCACCAGGTCCTGCTGCAGGTGGACGTTGAAGGAGTATCCGACGACGGTGCCGCCAGCGAACTCGGTGTCGATCCCGGGTGGGGTGAGCGCCGCGGTCATTTTGTCCAGCTCGGTGAAATGCGCGCCCGCGTCCCAGTCGATCGAGATCGTCGCGAGGGCCTTGGTGCCGTCGTTCGAGGTCATCAGCTTCGCGGTGTTCGGGTCGACGGACCAGTACGAGGCGGTGGCGAGGGTGGGCACCTGCTCGCGGAACGCCGCCAGGTTCTGTTCGACCTCGGGGCCGATGTCCGCGAGGGTCTTGCCCTCCGGCGCGGTGTAGATCGCGACGATGTCCGGTGACTGTGGGCCGAACTTCTCGTTGACCAGCGAGCTGACCTGTGCCGCTTCGCTGTTCGGGTCGATATAGCCGCCCTGGCTGAGCTTGCTGAAGACCCCGAGTCCCCAGAGTCCGCTGATGAGGACGGCGAGCACCGTCAGAATCAGGACCCACCATTTCCGGGAGACGACGAATTTGGCCCAGCGCGTCATGTATGACTCTCTCGGATCGGGGGGTCGGATGCGCCACGACTCTACCGATGGCCCGCGCGGGGCTGCCCCTGGTGCCCGGCCGTCGAAACGCGGAGAGTGGACCCATGGGCATTCCGGATGTCATGTCGGGATGGCGGGTCCGCGAGCCGGGGCCGATGCGCGGCGAGCCGGTGGAGCTCGCGGAGCTGCCGGTGCCGGAACCGGGTCCATCGGAGCTGCTGGTGCGGGTGCGCGTGTGCGGGGTCTGCCGCACCGACCTGCACGTGGTCGAGGGCGATCTGCCCGTGCACCGCGGCCACGTGGTGCCCGGCCACGAGGTGGTCGGCGAGGTGGTCGGGTGGGGCGACGAGGCCGGCTCGGATTTCGGTCTCGGCGACCGGGTCGGGATCGGATGGCTCCGGCAGACCTGCGGCGAGTGCCGGTACTGCCGCCGCGGTCGGGAGAACCTCTGTCCGCACTCGCGGTACACGGGATGGGACGTCGACGGTGGGTATGCGGAGTTCGCCACCGTTCCCTCGGCATTCGCACACCGGCTGCCCGACGGCTATCTGGACGAGGAGCTGGCGCCGCTGCTGTGTGCCGGGATCATCGGCTACCGGGCGCTGACGTGCGCGGAGGTTCCGGAGGGCGGGCGCCTCGGCATCTACGGTTTCGGTGGCAGCGCCCACCTGGCGGCGCAGGTCGCGTTGGCGCGCGGCGCCGAGGTCCACGTCATGACGAGGGGGGAGCGGGCAAGGGAGCTGGCGCTCGAGCTCGGCGCCTCCTCTGCATCCGGCGCCGCGGACCCGCCGCCGGTGCCGCTGGACTCGGCGATCCTGTTCGCCCCGGTCGGCGAGCTGGTCCCGACCGCGCTGGCCGCCCTTGATCGGGGCGGCACGCTGGCCGTCGCGGGCATCCACCTCTCCGACATCCCGCCCCTGAACTATCAGCGGCACCTGTTCCAGGAGCGGACGCTGCGATCTGTCACGGCCAACACCCGCGCGGACGCCCGCGAGTTCCTGGAGTTCGCGGGGACGCACCGGCTGTTGGTCAGCGCGATGGGGTACTCGCTCGACGAGGCCGACCGGGCGCTGTCGGACCTGAAGGAGGGTCGGGTGACCGGCGCCGCGGTGCTCATCGTGTGAGGCGTCGGAACTGCTTCCGACTTGTATTGCGGAGCGGCGTCGTGTTCGAACCGACGGGTCGTAGCGTGCCGTCGGTGAATCTCGGATCGGTGCGGATCCAGTCGCCGTTCGCTCGTGTCGCTGTCTGCGTAGCTCGCTTCGCGTCCAAGTGTCCTGCTCCGGATCATCTGTTCGGTGCCCGAGCAAATAGCCAATCGGATGATGTGGCCCCCTGGGCCTGATTCGTAGCGTGGGGGACATGAACATCATCTCGCTGATCTCCCGCCGTACCGCTGTCGCCGCCTCGACCGCCGTGCTCGCCGCGCTCGCGATCGCCCCGACCACCGCCGCTGCCGCCGCTGCCGCCGCACCCGCCGCACCGGCGTACGTCGGCTCATCCCACGTCGCGCAGACCCCCTCGGACGTGCTCGCCTCGACCCCGTGGAAGACCACCAGCGCGATCGACCAGGACGGCAACCGCGTCGCCCTCGACAACCCGGCCGTCTCGAACTTCGTGGGCTGGGCCTACTTCAAGGCAGACGGCACGTACACGATGTACAACCTCGACGACAGCCCCAAGCTGCACGGCGACTGGACCGTCACCCCCGACGGCTCCGAGCGCTGGATCAACGCGAAGAACGACGCCGGCCAGGTTCTCTTCCAGCGTGTCGTCCCGATCACCCAGCTCGACAAGAACGTCTTCACGTACCGCATCTTCCCGAACGCGGCCGACACGAGCGTCTACTACGACATCGTGCACACCAAGACCAACCACGTCGAGCCCGGCACCGACGGCCGCGGCCCCGGCGCGAACGGCAACCAGGGCGGCAACGGCAGCGCCGACTACCACTTCAACAACGGCAACAGCCACTGACCCGAACACACAGAAGGCCCGGCCCCCGATGGGGGCCGGGCCCTCTGCAAGTTCTGGGAGCGCCAGCTGTCGACGTGCGGTGATGTCACATCCCACCTCGAGGCCGGCGAGTGCCGGCGCGCCGGGCCCCACCAGCAAAAGCGGCGCCACGACCGGGCCCCGTGTTGCCGCCGCGCCCTCGAGCGGGACGGCGGCGCTGACGCCGCTCACACGTCCACCGAGGTGGCGGGCATGCGCTCGCGGCCCGGCCCGGCCACCCGCACCGAGAAGGGGCGGAATCCCTTGGCGATAAGCAGGATCGGCAGGATCAGCTCGAACAGGCCGCCGGGGACGTACATCAGCATCCCGGGGTCGGAGTCGAGCGTGGCGATGTCGAGCAGGCCCGCCGGGATGGCGAGGAGCAATACGCCGTAGCCGACGAGGCCGAGCCAGGCGAGCCAGGACGGGACGAGTCCGGTCTGGAGCAGAACGAACGACAGGATCAGTCCGGCGATGCCGGAGAAGAGGTAGATGAGCAACTCGTACTGCTCGAACTGCGACTTCGTGGTGAGGAGGTAGATGCCGACGGCTCCGATCGCCGCGCACTCGAGGCACCGGGTGACCAGGTAGGCATCGGCGAGGGTCCTGCTGTATCGGCCAAGGGTTCGCCGCAATGCGAGGCCGATGCCGACCACGGCGAGGCCGCAGACGGTCTGGAGCAGTACACCCGCGACCAGGCTGCCGGTCCTGCCGGTCTCGGTGGAGAAGTACTCCTGGATCAGGGCGTCCCCGACCAGGAACGCTGCGGTGGAGAAGAGGAACAGCGCGCCGACCGTGCGGGCGGTGGTTCTGCTCGCTGCGTCGGTGCCCTGGCGGTGGTGGTCTGTCGGGGTTGTCGTCATGACGTCTTCCTCGGTGGTGGGACGTGAGACTTACGGTGTAAGTAGTTCTACGCTTACAGGGTAAGTGCGTCAAGACGAGAGGGGGAGGCATGGCACCGCCGAGGTCTGCGCGGGGTCCGCGCGGCCGGCTGAGTCGGGACGAGGTGCTCCTGGCCGCCGTCGCCTATGCCGACGAGCACGGGATCGCGTCGCTGAGCATGCGCAAGCTCGGCGAGGCGCTCGCGGTCGAGGCGATGTCCCTCTACAACCACGTGGCCAACAAGGACGACCTTCTCGACGGGATGGTCGACCACGTCTTCGGCGAGATCGTGCTCGACCCGGGCGCATCCGGCTGGCGGCAGGCAATGCGACTGCGGGCGATCTCGGCCCGCGAGGTGTTGTCGCGTCATCGATGGGCGATCGGGCTCCTGGATTCCAGGACCAGTCCGGGCCCGGCGACGCTGCGACACCATGATGCCGTCCTCGGGAGTCTTCGGGCGGGAGGCTTCTCGGTTCCGATGGCCGCGCACGCATTCGCCGTCCTCGACAGCTACATCTATGGCTTCGCGCTGCAGGAGGCCGCGCTTCCCTTCGAGGGTCCGCAGGAGACCGAGGACCTGGCTCAGGCCATCCTGGCGGGAATGCCGGCCGACGAGTATCCGCACCTCACCGAGTTGGCCGTCGAGCACGTGCTGCAGCCCGGCTACGAATTCGGCAACGAGTTCGAGTTCGGTCTCGACCTGATCCTCGACGGCCTGGAGAGGTCTTCCGCGGCAACCTGATTCGCGACGCCTGCCGCTCGGGTGCCGCACTGCCGGGGTGGGCGCCCGGGTGGGGTCTGTTGACTCCCGCGCACAGCCCGGTTCATAATAGAACACACGTTCGATGCGACTTCCCCGCTCGAGCTCCGCCGCCGGATCCCCGACGGCCGGATGCGCAGGGAAGGTGAACGCGATGGGCTGGGGAAACGGGCCACCGACGTGGTCGGAGATGGAGCGGGTGCTCTCCGGCAGGCCGGGACGGAACCCGCCGGAGGCGATGTACCCCGGCGACGGCAGCGACAGCCCGGCCTGGTCCCGCAAACGCGGCGAGTACCGCGCGGGCCCGATCTCCAGGGACGAGACGCCGACCGTGCCCTATGCGGAACTGCACGCGCACTCGGCCTTCAGCTTTCTCGACGGCGCGAGCCCGCCCGAGGAACTGGTGGAGGAAGCGGTCCGGCTCGGGCTCGAGGCGATCGCGCTGACCGACCACGACGGGCTCTACGGGGTGGTGCGCTTCGCGGAGGCGGCCAAGGAGCTGAACATGCGCACCGTCTTCGGCGCCGAACTGTCCCTGCCGTCACACGATGCGGAGTCGCCGGGTTCGCGGACGGGGACGCCGGACCCGGGCGGCACCCACCTGCTGGTGTTGGCGCGCGGGCGGGAGGGCTACCGGCGGCTGTCGCGGCAGCTCGCGGCGGCACACCTGGCGGGAGGGGAGAAGGGCAAGCCGCGCTACGACCTGGACGCGCTGACCGAGGCGGCTGGTGGGCACTGGCAGATCCTCACCGGCTGCCGCAAGGGGCACGTGCGCATGGCGCTCGACTCCGGGGGCGTCTCGGCCGCGGAGGCGGAGTTGCGCGGACTGATCGAGAGGTTCGGCAGGGACCGGGTCACCGTCGAGCTCACCCACCACGGCGTGGCCGAGGACGACGAACGCAACGGCGCGTTGGCCGCGCTCGCCGCGGCCGCGGGAGTGCCCGTCATCGCCTCCACCGCAGCACATTTCGCCGGTCCGCCACGCCGACGCCTTGCCATGGCGATGGCGGCGGTCCGGGCAAGGCAGAGTCTGGACGAGGCGGCCGGCTGGCTGGGGCCGACCGGCGGCGCGCACCTGCGGTCCGGCGCGGAGATGGCCCGGCTGTTCGCCGCGCATCCCACCGCGGTGCCGGGCGCGGCCGAGCTGGGCCGCGAGTGCGCCTTCGACCTGCGGCTGATCGCGCCCGAGCTACCGCCGTTCGAGGTGCCCGCGGGCCACGACGAGGACAGCTGGCTGCGGGAACTGACGATGGCGGGCGCCAGGCGGCGCTACGGCACCCCCGAGCAGCGGCCCGACGCCTACCGGCAGATCGAGCACGAGCTGACGATCGTCGCCCAGCTGGGGTTTCCGGGATACTTCCTCGTCGTGCACGACATCGTGTCCTTCTGCCACCGCAACGACATCCTCTGTCAGGGCAGGGGATCGGCGGCGAACTCGGCCGTCTGCTACGCGATCGGCATCACCAACGTCGACCCGGTGGGGAACAAGCTGCTGTTCGAACGGTTCCTCTCGCCCGAACGGGACGGCCCGCCCGACATCGACGTCGACATCGAATCGGATCGCCGCGAGGAGGCGATCCAGTACGTCTACAACCGCTACGGCCGCGCGTATGCGGCGCAGGTCGCGAACGTCATCACCTACCGCGGCAAGATGGCGGTGCGGGACATGGCTCGGGCGCTCGGCTTCTCGCAGGGCCAACAGGATGCGTGGAGCAAGCAGGTCAGCCGATGGACCGGGGTCTCGAAGGAAGCAGATACCGATATCCCGCCCGCGGTGCTGGAGCTCGCGGGCCAGATCGAGGGCCTGCCCAGGCATCTCGGCATCCACTCCGGCGGCATGGTGATCTGCGATCGTCCGATCGCCGACGTGTGCCCGGTGGAATGGGCGCGGATGGAGAACCGGAGCGTTCTGCAGTGGGACAAGGACGACTGCGCGGCGGTGGGGCTGGTCAAGTTCGACATGCTCGGGCTCGGCATGCTCTCCGCGCTGCACTATATGATCGACCTGGTCGCCGAGCACAAGGGACTCGAGGTGGACCTGGCCAGGCTGGACCTGTCCGAGGGCGCGGTCTACGAGATGCTGCAGCGCGCCGATTCGGTCGGGGTGTTCCAGGTGGAATCCCGCGCCCAGATGGCCACCCTGCCGCGACTGAAGCCGCGCAACTTCTACGACCTGGTGGTGGAGGTGGCGCTGATCCGGCCCGGGCCCATCCAGGGCGGTTCGGTGCACCCGTACATCCGGCGCCGCAACGGGATCGAGCCCGTCACCTACGATCACCCGTCGCTGGAGAAGGCCCTCGAGCGGACCCTTGGGGTGCCGCTGTTCCAGGAACAGCTGATGCAGATGGCGGTCGACGTGGCCGGGTTCACGGCGGCCGAGGCCGACCAGCTGCGCAGGGCGATGGGGTCCAAGAGGTCGCCCGAGCGGATGGAACGGCTGCGTGGCCGGTTCTACGACGGGATGCGCGATCTGCACGGCGTCACGGGTGAGGTGGCGGACCGGATCTTCGAGAAGCTGTACGCCTTCGCGAATTTCGGTTTCCCGGAAAGTCATTCGCAGAGTTTCGCCGCGCTGGTGTTCTACTCGGCGTGGTTCAAGCTGCACCACCCGGCGGCCTTCTGCGCCGGCCTGCTGCGGGCCCAGCCGATGGGGTTCTACTCCCCGCAGTCGCTGGTCGCCGACGCCCGCAGGCACGGGGTCCTGGTGCACGGGCCGGACGTGAACGCCAGCCTGGCGCACGCCACTCTCGAGGGCGACGGACTGGAGGTCCGGCTGGGTCTCGGGGAGGTGCGGCACATCGGTTCGGCACTGGCGGAGAAGATCGTGGCGGCCAGGTGTGAGGGCGGGCCCTACACCTCCCTGCTCGACCTGACCGGTCGGGTGGAGCTGACCACCCCGCAGGCGGAGTCGCTGGCCACCGCGGGCGCGCTCGGCTGTTTCGCCGGGTCGCGCAGGCAGGCGCTGTGGGCGGCGGGGGCGGCCGCGGGGGAGCGGCCGGGCCGGCTGCCGGGGATGGGCGCCTCCACCGTCGCGCCCACCCTGCCCGGGATGAGCGACGTCGAGCTCGCGGCCGCGGATGTGTGGGCGACCGGGGTCTCGCCGGACTCCTATCCCACCGAGTTCCTGCGCCCCCAGCTCGAGGCGCTTGGAGTGACCCCGGCGTCGGGGTTGCTGGCGGTGCCCGACGGCGACCGGGTGCTGGTCGGGGGAGCGGTCACCCACCGTCAGCGTCCGGCCACCGCTGGCGGGGTCACCTTCATCAACCTCGAGGACGAGACGGGGATGGTGAACGTGGTCTGCTCGGTGGGGCTGTGGGCCCGGTACCGCACGCTCGCGCACACCGCACCCGCGCTCCTGGTCCGCGGGAAGGTGCAGAACGCGGAGGGTGCGGTGACGGTGGTGGCGGACCGGCTGCAGCGGATGGACCTGCGGATGGCGGGCAAGTCCCGGGACTACCGGTGAACCGCGCCGAGTGAACGCTGGGGCGTGTCGGAGCTCCGTTCGCCGTCGCCCACCGGCCTAGCATCCCGGGTATGAAGGCACCTGCGCTCGCCACGATCCTGATCCTGATCGCGTTGTTGGCGGGCTGCGGTGGCGGCGAACCCGAGCAGTCGCAGTCCGAGCCGCAATCCTCGTCCGCGGCCGGTGCCGAGGCGGGCATCGCGCCCGATGCGAAGCTCGCCCCTGCGCCCGCGGAGGGCCTAGCCGAACGGCAGGAGGTCACCACCGGTTCCGTCTCGCTCACCGCGGCCGACCCCGTCGACACCGGCCGCACCGTCGTGCGCATCGTCGAGAACGCGGGCGGACGGGTCGACGATCGGACCGAGCGCCCGCGGACCGACGACACCGAGCCGAGTAGTTCTCTGACGGTTCGGATCCCGGCGGACCGCCTCACCGCCACCCTCGACGAGATCTCGGACCTGGGCGAGGTGACCGGGGTCAGCGTCAGCAGGAGCGATGTCACCATGCAGGCCCAGGACCTCGACGCGCGGATCGGTGCGCTGCAGGCCTCGGTCACGCGACTGCAGGCGCTGATCGCGACCGCAGCGAACACCGCGGATCTCATCGAGGCCGAGAACGCGCTCTCGCAGCGGCAGGCGGAAGTCGACAGCCTCGTCGCGCAGCGACGCGTGCTGGCCGACCAGGTCGAGCTCGCGACCATCTCGATCGACATCACGACCGACGGGCCGGGCAGCGCGGACCCGGACAGTTTCTGGGACGGCGTCGTCGCCGGGTGGCACGCACTGCTGTCCGCGCTGCACGGACTGGTCGTCTTCCTCGGCCGGGCTGTCCCCTGGGTGGGATTCCTCGCGCTGGTCGTCCTCGTCGGGTACGCCCTCCTGCGGCTGGTCCGAAGGCGCTGATCCTAGGCGTCTCGGGGTGTGACCGGTCACGTCCACGGCCACGCAGATACCCTAGGGGGTATAGTTCGGATCGACTGAGAGGAGTCGCCGTGAAGGTCGTCATCGTGGGTGGGGTCGCCGGAGGTATGTCCGCCGCGACCAGGTTGCGTCGCCTGGACGAGGAGGCGGAGATCGTCGTCTTCGAGCGCGGCGCGCACGTGTCGTTCGCGAACTGCGGGCTGCCCTACTACGCGGGCGGGGTCATCGAGGACCGGGAGGCGCTGCTGCTGCAGACCCCGGAGAGCCTCGCCGCCCGGTTCCGCCTCGACGTGCGGGTGCGCACCGAGGTGGTCGCCGTCGACCCCGTCGCCAGGACGGTCACCGTCCGCGATCTGCGGACCGGCGACGAGGCAGCGGAGTCGTACGACTCACTGGTGCTCAGCCCCGGCGCGAGTCCCATCGTCCCCGACATCGAGGGTGTCGGGCGGGCGCTGGTCCTGCGCGACGTCGAGGACGTGGACCGGCTGGTCGGCGAGCTGAATGCCGACGCCCGCACCGCGGTGATCGTCGGGGCCGGGTTCATCGGCGTCGAGCTCGCCGAGAACCTGCGACACCGTGGACTCGATGTCACCGTCGTCGAGCTGGCCGACCAGGTGCTGGCCCCGCTCGATCCCGAGATGGCGGCGCCGGTCGCGGAGGAGCTGCGCGGCAACGGCGTCCGGCTCGAGCTCGGCACCCAGGTGACCGGAATCGGCGTGGACACCGTGACCCTCGCCGACGGCCGCCTGATCCCTGCCGATGTCGTCGTGATGGCCATCGGGGTGCGGCCCGAGACCGCGCTGGCGGTCGGCGCGGGCATCGAGGTCGGGCCCCGCGGCGGCATCGTGGTCGACGCGAGCATGCGGACCTCGGTTGAGGGGGTCTACGCGGTGGGCGACGCGGTGGAGAAGACCGACGCGCTCACCGGCGGCGCCGGACTGGTTCCGCTGGCGAACCCCGCGAACCGGCAGGGCCGGCTGGTCGCGGACGTGATCGCGGGCAGGCCGGTGCGGGCGCGGCCCGTCGTCGGCACCGCGATCGTCGGGGTGTTCTCGCTGATGGTGGCTGCGGTCGGGTGGAACGAGAAGCGGTTGCGCGCCGCAGGCCGCGGGTACCGGGCCATCCACACGCACCCGCAGTCGCATGCCGGCTACTACCCGGGCGCGCAGGGCATGTCGCTCAAGCTGCTCGTCGACCCGGAGACCGACGCGATCCTCGGTGCCCAGGGCGTCGGCGGCGACGGCGTCGACAAGCGCATCGACGTGATCGCCACGGCCATGGTCGGCGGCCTCACCGCCTCCGAGCTGGCAGACCTCGAGCTGGCCTATGCGCCGCAGTTCGGTTCGGCGAAGGACCCGGTGAACATGCTCGGCTACGTCGCGGACAACCTGCGCACCGGGACCACCGCCACGGTGCAGTGGCACGAGCTACCGGCGCTGGTCGAGGCCGGTGCGGTGCTGGTGGACGTGCGCACCCCTGCCGAGTTCGCCAAGGGCTCGATCCCCGGTTCGCTGAACATCGAGCTCGACCAGTTGCGCTCGCGCGCAGCGGAATTGCCGGACGGCGAGCTGGTTGCGATCTGCCAGGTCGGCCAGCGTGGCCACACCGCGACGCAGCTGTTGCGCCAGCTCGGGCGCAGTGTGCGCAACCTGGACGGCGGCTACCGCACCTGGCAGGCCGGGCGGATGCCGGTCGGCGAGTTCGTCTAGGCGCGATACCTGCTCGCGCACGAGCCGCCGGGACGCTAGCTCTCGTCGTCGCCGGGGGCCTCGCCGGGCTGCTCGTCGGTTTCGGCCTTCGGGGCGGGCGGCTCGTCGTCGCTGGTCTCGTCGAGCACGCTCACGGTCACCCCGTACGGCAGGAACCGCACCAGTCGCCGCGGGTCGGTGTTGTTCTTGTGCATCCGCAGCGCCTCGAGCTCGGTCGCGAACACCTGGTCCACCCGGGCGGACCCGTCCTCGTCGACGGTGTAGATCGCCCACACGCCGTCACCGGTGTCGCCGGTCGTCTCCGGCCTCGGCCGGGGCCACGACGTGCTGGTTCCCACGTTGAACGAGTGCGAGTAGGGGATGCCCGCGTCGTCGAGGAACCGGCCGAATTTCTCGGCGGCGTCGCGCAGTCCCGCGCTGGCCTCGCGGGCGATGCGCTCGATGTCTTCCGGATCGATGCCGAACGGTCCCCTGCTGCCCATGGAAATTCTCCTTGGTCGCCCCGGCTCGTCGTCGACCCGGGATTCACCTCCAGTGTGGCCGCAGCGCGTCGGTGGCGCCAGGACCTCGGGTCACCGGGGTGCGGACTCCTGCTCGGCGAGCGCGCGGCGCGACTCCTCGTGCAGCACTTCCAGCAGCTCCTGCTCCAGTGCCACGAACTCGGGCGAGGTGACGACGGACAGTTCCCTCGGCCGCGGCAGGTCGACACGCACCTCCCGGCGCACGGTGGCGGGCCGGGCCGACAGCACGATCACCCGGTCGGAGAGGTAGACCGCCTCGCGGATGTCGTGAGTGATCATCAGGACCATCCACCGGTACCGCTGCCACACCTGCTGTAGCCAGTCCTGCATCTCGGTGCGGGTCAGTGAATCGAGGGCGCCGAACGGCTCGTCGAGCAGCAGCAGCTCGCGGTCCTGGACGACCGTGCGCAGCATCGCGGCGCGTTGGCGCATCCCGCCCGAGAGCTGGAACGGGCGTGCGTCCTCGAACCCGGACAGGCCGAAGATGGGGAACAGCTCGCGGGCGCGGCGCCTGGCCTCCCGCTTGTCGATTCCCTGCACCTCGAGCCCGAGCGCGGTGTTGTCGAGCACCGTTCGCCACGGGAACAGCAGGTCCTTCTGAGGCATGTACGCGCTGTGCGGGGTTCCCGAGGCCGCCCCGTCGCCGACGAGCACCCGGCCCGAATCCGGGGAGTCCAGCCCGGCGAGGATGTTGAACACCGTGCTCTTGCCGCAGCCGCTCGGGCCGATGACGGAGACGAATTCGCCGGGCGCTGCGTCGAAGGACACCTGGTCCAGCACTAGGCGGGCACCGCCGCGACGCCCTGGCAGCGGGTACGACTTGGTGACCCCGTCGAGCGCGATCCTCGAACCGCGTGCCTCAGCCATGGCCGTGCTCCATCCGGGACCACGGGGCGACGACCCGCTCCACCGCGAAGGTGAGCAGGTACAGGGCGATGCTGATGACGGCGGTCACCAGCACCGCCGCCAGTACCAGGTCGGTGCGGAACGAATTCTTCTGCAGGCTCATGTAGATGCCGAGTCCCTTACTGGCCCCGACGTACTCGGCGAACACGGCACCGACGACGGCGTAGGTGATGCCGATGCGCAGCGCGGTGAAGAACCTCGGCAGGGCGGACGGCAGCCGCACATACCGGAACACCTGCCAGCGCGAGGCGCGCATGCTGCGCAGCAGCGCACCGGCCTCCCGTTCGGTCGAGGCGAAGCCCTCGATCAGCCCGATCGCCATCGGGAAGAAGGTGGCCAGTGCGATCACCAGGACCTTCGGGAGCAGCCCGAACCCGAACCAGATGATCATCAGGGGGGCGATCGCGATGATCGGCAGGGTCTGCGAGGCCACGAACAACGGCACGAACGCGCGGCGCAGCCACGGCGAGAAGTCCACCAGGATCGCCAGCGCCCACGCCAGCACCAGCGACACCGAGAACCCGATCAGGGTCACCGTCAGCGTGGCGCCCGCATGCACGGCGATCTCGTCGCGGTGCCCCCAGCCCTGCTGTGCGACGCGCACAGGCGACGGCAGCAGCTGCGGACGGATCCCACTGACGTCGACATAGATCTGCCAGGCGGCGACCAGCGCCGCCACCACCACCAGGGCGGGGGTCAGTCTACGAAGGGCCGAGGTAGTCATTGGTGAAGTACGTCGACCAGTCGGGTTCGGTGGTCAACGGGTTGCCGTCCGGGCCGGCGAGCAGTCCGTGCTGATAGAGGAATCCCGAGTTGCCCGCCCATTGCGGCAGGGTCTGGGTGCCGACCTTCCCCGTCGCGTCCTTCATGTACTCCCCGGCGAGCATCCGCTGGCTCTCGATCACCAGCGACTCGTCGTTGAAGGCACCCGGGTTGGCCTCGATGAGCAGCCGCGCGGCCTCGTCCGGGTTGTCCGCGGCGAACTGGTAGCCCCGCTGCAGCGCCTGAACGAACTTGCGGGCCTGCTCGGGATGCGACTCGAGCCAGTCCTCGTTGCCGTCGACCACGATGGCGTAGGCATCGGGGAACCCGTAGTCGGTGTAGCGGAAGTACCGCATCGGGGTGCCCGCGTGCTCGGCCTCGATGCCCTCCCACGCGAAGTAGGAGACGGTGAAGTCTGCTTTGCCGGAGTAGACGGCGTCGTATGCGGAGGTGCCGAGGGTGACCGAGTTGAAATCGCCGGTGCCGCCGTCGTTTCGGATCACCTGGCGGAGCGTCTCGTTCTCGCCCGGATCGCCGAAACCGGCGTAGGTCTTGCCGTCGAGGTCCTTGGGACTGACGATGTCGGCCCGGTCGGCGCGGACGCCGATCGCGGTCGCCCAGTGCTGCAGCGGAGCCAGGACCGACACCGTGTGCGCGCCCGAGGCCCGCGAGAACGTGGACGCGTCGTGGGTGCTGATCCCGAACTCGGCGTTCCCGGCGTCGACGAGGGTGTCGACCGCGGTGTTGTTGTACGGCAACACCTCCACGTCCAGTCCGGCGTCGGCGAAGTACCCCTTTTGCTGCGCCACGAAGAGCCCGGTGTGGTTGGTGTTCGGGGTCCAGTCGAGGGCGAACCGGATGGTCTCCCCGGAGCCGGTGTCGGAGCCGCATGCGGTGAGCACCGACAGCGAGGACAGCGCGACGACGGCGCCCGCGAGCGCGCGGCGGATCCGGGCGGTCACGGCGCCGGCCAGGGCTGCGGGTGGAGCGCGGTGTCCCAGAACAGGAGTTCGTACCGTGTCGCGATGGTGAACGCCTCGACCATCGCCTCGCGCTCGCTCTCGGTTGCGGCGCTCGCGGCCGCGTCGACCAGGGTGCGGGCGGTCGCCGCGGACGTCTGGAACTCCTCGGCGTCGTAGGTGGACACCCACTGCGCGTAGGGATGTCCGGGATCGGCGGCCAGCACCTTCGCCGCGCCGGCGGCCAGGTCGCGCCCCACCTCGGCGTAGATCCAGAAGCACGGCAGGATCGCCGCGGCCGCGACCGGGTACGGCTCGGTTGCCGCGGCCGCGATCAGGTACGAGACGTAGCCGAGGCAGGTCGGGGAGTGCCGGGGTTCCTGCTCGGCGGGCGGCAGCACCCCGCCCGACAACAGGTCCTCGTGCAGGGAGGTCTCGACGACGGCCGCGCTGGCGGCGGAGGTGGCCCAGAAGGCGGCCGACGCCGGGTCGGGTGCCCGTGAGGCGAGTACGGCGAGCGCCTTCGCGTACCCGCTCAGGTACAGCGAGTCCTGCTCGACGTAGAAGCGGAAGACGTCGAGCGGCAGGCTGCCGTCGCCGAGGCGGCGGAGGAACTCCAGCTCGTCGATCGCGACGCGCAGCGTCTTGGTGTGATCCCACAGGTGTTCGGTGAAGCGGTCCTGCACGCAGTCGTCAGCGGTGCCCCCCGTGGTGGGCGTATGCGAAGCCATGACATCCCTTCGTCAGCATTACCTGGCCAGGTTCTCGGGTCTGCTCTCAGCCCCGCGACTTGCGGAGCACCCCGTGTCTCAACACGGCAGACATTAGCATCTGCGCAGGCCAGGGCCGCACCCGCCCGCGGTCACATACCCCGGCGGGTACCATCGGAGTCGACGGATCCGGACGTGAGAACTTAGGAGTGGCGAAATGACGGGTGACGAGGAGAGCATCGCGTTGGTGCTCAACAGGCTGCGGCGCGCGCAGGGCCAACTGGCGGGCGTCATCTCGATGATCGAGAGCGGCCGCGACTGCAAGGACGTGGTGACCCAGCTCGCCGCGGTCTCGCGTGCGTTGGACCGCGCCGGCTTCAAGATCGTCGCGACCGGCCTGCGCGATTGCCTGTCCGGGACCAATCGCGACAACCAGGAGCCGATGACCGAGGCGGAACTCGAGAAGCTCTTCCTGGCGTTGGCCTGAGGCCGCACCGCGCGTCGGCGGCGCCAAGGGGCGCAACCCCGCTCGGGCATCGCGGAATATGGGATCCGGACGCTTCTGGCCGTGTGTCGCGCGCCCACCTGAACGTCGGCATAGCAAGATGTAACCCGGCCGCGCGCTGAATGATTCGGCGTGCGGACGGCGATCTGTTCATACCGAATGAGGTGTTGGCGTGTCCGTGGGAATTGGGCTCAGGGTGGGCAGCATCGTGTCGCACACGGTGATCGCGTCGAACGACGCGGGAACCCCGGACCCCATAGTCATCGTCCGCGACACGGTGCTGCATGTTGGCTCCGACGGGAGCACAGTGCTCGGCGGTGCCGGGCAGGACGGCGTTACGGAGCACACGCTGTCCGGGTTCCTGTCGAGAGTCGGCGAACCCGAGGGGGTCGCGGCGAGCGACGGCACCCGGTATCGGGCGGAGGACGTGGTCGCGACCGCGATCAGCAGCCTGCTGCACGAGTGCGAGCCGTTGCCGGACCACGGCGGGCGGGACGGCGGCACGCCGCACGTCTGGGCGACCTACCCGTCCAACTGGGATCCCGAGACCGTGGCGGACCTTCGCGAATCGCTCGACTACGGCGGCATGCCGCAGATCACGCTGGTGTCCGACGCGGAGGCCTCGTGTGCCTGGTTCGAATCCGAGGTCGCGGAGACACCAGGCCAGCTGATCGGGACGTACCACGCGGACGACGCGGGAACGTCGGTGAGCCTGGTGCGCTCGGGTGTGCTGGTCGGCCGCTCCTTCCGGTTCCCCGCCGGCAGCGGGACGTCGCCCACCGCGCAGCTCTCCACCGCGCTCGGCGCGTTCGGCTGGCTGCCCTCGAACCTCGATGCCGTGATCGTGACCGGGGACGGACTGGTGGCGCGGGACACGGTCGCGTTGAAGGGCGTCGCGACCGCGCTGACCGACCGGCTCGGGGTGCACAGCGTGGTGGGGCCGGGCCCGGAGCAGGCCGCCGCGCTGGGTGCGGCGATTCTGGCCGCCGGATTCCAGACCCCGGCGATGGCGATCAGGCGGATCGGCCTGCCGCCGTCGTACGACGTCACCGAGGTGATCAGCGCGATCCCGGGTTCGGTGCGTGAGGTGCGCGAGGTCACCGACGCCCACGAACGGTCGAGCCTGCTCACCGCGTCGGCGGTTGGGGCGATCCAGGCCGTCTCGGACGTCGATGCCGATGACGACCAGGAAGGCGACGACGACGCCCCCTCGGGAGGCGGCAGGCCGCTGGTGCTGGCCGGTGCGCTCGCGCTCATCGCGGCGGTCGCTCTGATCGGCGCGGTGCTGGTGTTCCTGCTCTGACCTCACCGCGCGCGGGCGACGGGGCTCATGGGGCGGGGACGAGCAGTGACCTCGTCCACACCCCGCGCGCGGTGTTGGCGGCGACCACGGTCCAGATGCCGAGCAACAATGCGAACAGGGCCACGGAAAACCACTGGACGGCAACGGAATCTGTTGCCATCCCCAGCGCCCCCGCCCCGACCGCGCAGGCGCCGAGCGGGAACGTGAAGCTCCACCAGCTCATCGAGAAGCGGAGCCCGCGGCCTGCGGCCCGGAAGGTGAGCAGACAGGCGAAGCCGAGGACCAGCGCGCCGATGCCCGCGACCCCGGTGCCGTAGGCGACGCCGAACGCGCGGAGCCCGGCGGCCGCATCGGACGAGACCGCGGTGCCGGAGACCCGGCCGAGCAGATTCGCGGCGGCGATCGACTGCCCGATCACGCCCAGCGGGATCCACATCGTCGGGATCGCCTGCACGCCGGGCAGTCCCGCCTGGGCGAGGTGTCCGATCACCACCGCCATCGTCACGACGGCCGCGGTCAGTGCCATCGCGAACAGCGCGTAGCAGCCGAGCAGCATGGTGAGCCGGGCCTGACCCTCCGGCAGGTGGGGGATGAGCGCCGCCCCGGTGGCGGCGGACACCATCGGCGGCACGACCGGCATCAGCCACACTGGGCTGGGAGTGCCGCCGGACAGCATGCGCGGCGGCACGATGATGGCCGCGGTCACCCCGGCCACGGTGCCGAGCGCCCACAGGACCGCGGCGGCCACGACGGCGGAGGGGCCGAAGATCTCGGTGCCGACGCCGACGGCGCCGGCTCCGACGGTCAGCACGGCCATCGGCAGCGCGCCGTAGAACGGCGCCATCGCCGGATTGCGGGCGTAGCCGAGTGCCTGCTCGCGATGCCGCACCCAGTGGGCCGCGAACGCGACGGAGAGCAGCAGCAACACTGCGGTCGCCAGCACCCAGAACCCCCGCGCGATCGAGTCGCGGCCCGGCAGGTCCACCGGCAGCGAGGCCGCGCCGACCGCGATGATCCCCGTGCCCATCACCACCGCGAACCAGTTCGGCGTCAGGTGCGCCAACGCGGGGCTGCGGCGAGCGGTCGGTGCTGGGGCGGGTTCGCGGGCGATCGTGAGCATGATTAGAGACTGCCGCCCGGACGTCGGCGCCGGTAGACGGCTTGTCGTTGGCTTGTCACAACCTCAGGTTGTGACGGCCTATCCTGTTGGTATGCCGTTGTCCCCGCGCGTCCCCGAACTCGCCGCCCTCGACGTCCTGGTCTCCGTCGCCCGGCTCGGCAGCATGGGGGCCGCGGGGCGCGAACACGGACTCAGCCAACAGGCCGTCAGCGCGCGGATCCGCTCGGCCGAACGGCTGCTCGGGATCAGGGTGTTCGACCGCGCGACCACCGGCGTCACCCCGACTTACGAGGGCGGGCTGGTGCTGGAGTGGGCGGCGGGAACCCTAGCCGCCGCCGAGGAGCTGGCGTCGGGGATCTCGGCGCTGCGCGGCGAGCGCGAGGCCAACCTGACCGTGGCGGCGAGCATGACGATCGCCGAGTATCTGGTGCCGGGCTGGACGGTGACCATGCGGCGCAAGAACCCGACCGTGGTGACCTCGGTTCGGCTGCTGAACTCCACCGACGTCGCGGCCCAGGTGCTGGCGGGGGAGGCGGATCTCGGCTTCGTGGAGGGGCCGGACGTGCCGGCGGGGCTGCACGCGCGGGAGGTGGCGCGCGACGAACTGGTGGTGGTGGTCCCGCCCGGGCATCCGTGGGCGAGCGCGGCGCCGATCACCCCGATCGAGCTCGCCAGGACGCCGTTGATCCAGCGTGAGTTCGGTTCGGGCACCAGGAACACGCTCGAGAACGCCGTGCCGGGGTGCGTGAACCCGCTGCTCGAGCTCACCTCGTGCACGGCGGTCAAGGCCGCGGTCGTCGCGGGCAACGCGCCCGCCGTGGTGTCCTCGTTGGCGGTGGCGGCGGATCTGACGGACGGACGACTGGTGTCGGTCGAGGTGCAGGGCCTGCGATTGCCGCGCAGGCTGCTCGCGGTGTGGTCCGCCGACCGCGGCCTGCGCGGGCCTGCGCGCGACTTCCTCGACATCGCCGCGGGGTGAGGGCGCCGGTGTCCGGAACCAGGGTCGTCGCCGCGCAGATCAAGCCGAACAGCAAGAAGGGGCCGCTGGTCGAGACCCTCGAGGACGGCACCCTGCTGCTCTATGTGCGCGCGCCCGCGGTGGAGGGCAAGGCCAACAAGGCGGCCGAGGAGTTGCTCGCCGCTCATCTGGGCGTGTCGAAGAGATCGGTGCGGCTGATATCCGGGCAAACCTCCCGCCACAAGCGCTTCGAGGTGCAGGATTGATCCGTGTCCGAATGGGACGGTGAGGGGTACGCACAGGTCAGTGGTCTGCAGCGAACGCTGGCCGAGAGGTCGCTGTCCGGTCTCGAGCTGACCGGTGCCGAACGCCTGCTCGACGTCGGGTGTGGCGACGGGTTCATCACGCTCGCCCTGGCTGGGCGGCTGCCGAGGGGGTCGGTGGTCGGCGTCGACGTCTCGGCGGGGATGGTCGACAAGGCCCGGTCCCGGCCGGTCCCCGACGGGGCGACCGCGACCTTCCTCGTCGCGGACGCGCGCGAGCTGCCGTTCGAGGACGAGTTCGACGTGGTGGTCTCGTTCAACGCGCTGCACTGGGTTCGCGAGCAGCACCGGGCGCTGGCAGGCATCGCCAGGGCCGCGCACCCGAGTGCGCGGGTGATCATCCAGATGGTGTGCGCGAGCGAGCGGCCGAGCCTCGAGTCGGTGGCCATGCGCGTGTGCGGGGAGCAGGCGTGGGCCGAGTCGTTCGCCGGGTTCGAGGCGCCGTTCACCCACGTGGACCCCGCCGCGTATCCGGAGCTGGCCGCGTCGGCGGGCCTCGTCGTGACCGACCTGCGGACCTCGGATCTCGACTGGGACTTCGGGTCGAGGGAGGAGTTCTCCCGTTGGTGCGCGGTGGGTTTCGCGGCCTGGACCGCCCGGCTGGACGCGGACCGGGTGCCGCGGTTCGTCGACGATGTGGTTCGCGCCTACGAGGAGGTCTCGGGTGGCCCCGGCCTGTTCCGCTTCACCCAGATGCGGGTGGCCTTCGCGGTGGCGACCGCGACTCGCTAGCTGCCGCCCGCGAAGCCGTGCTGGCGCCACGCCTCGTACACGACGACGGCCGCGGCATTGGACAGGTTGAGCGAGCGCCTGCCCGGGACCATCGGGATCCGCAGCTGGGCGGTGACGTGCGGGTCGGCGAGGACCTCCTGCGACAGCCCGGTCGGCTCGGGGCCGAACAGCAGCACGTCGCCGGGTTGGTACTCGACATCCGCGAACGAGGTCTGCCCGTGCGCGGTGAACGCGTACACCCGCTCGGGTGCCAGCGCGGCCCATGCGGCCTCGAGGTTCTCGTGCACGGTGACCGAGGCCAGGTCGTGGTAGTCCAGCCCAGCCCGGCGCAGCTTCGGCTCGGACAGGTCGAAGCCGAGCGGGCCGACCAGGTGCAGCTCACACCCGGTGCCCGCGACAAGACGGATCGCGTTGCCGGTATTCGGTGGGATGCGCGGCTCGTGGAACATCAGTCGGAACACCGCATCAGCTTGCCATCGGAGGCGGCGGGCCGTTCAGCGCCCCGGGCCGCCCTGAGGTCGTATCGTCGATACAGACTCGATTGGAGGCCGACATGGAGATGCCACCCGAGGCCCGCCGGCACATCGCCGAGGATCACGTCGCCTGGTTGACCACCGTCACCGACAGCGGAGCGCCGGCACCGAACCCGGTCTGGTTCGTGCCCGACGGTGACGATCTGGTGGTGTTCAGCGCTCCCGGATCGCGCAAGGTGCACAACATCGCCGAGCGCCCGGCGGTCACCCTCAACTTCAACTCCGACCCGCACGGCACCGACATCGTCGTCATCAGCGGCACCGCGTCGGCGACCCCGAACAAGAAGTCGAGCGGCATGCGCGCCTATCTCGACAAGTACGAGGCCAGCATCACCGGCGAGCTCGGCACCACGGTCGAGGAGATAGACCGGGTCTACAGCACCGAACTGCGGATCACGCCGACCCGGGTGCGCCTGACGCCTCCCGCCTGATCGGCGCCGAGTAGCAGACCGGGAACGGCAGGTGCCCGGCCACCGGTGCCCCGCCGCGTCGGTGGGTGGGGGCAGGATGGCCGCATGGCACCGGAACACCCCGAGGAATTCGTCGGCGAGGACTTCGCGGACGCCCGACTGCCGCGTCAGAATTGGCACGATCGGCACTACACCGGCTGCAACTTCCGGGACGCGGACCTCAGCGAGTTGCGCACGGAGCGTGTCGTCTTCACCGACTGCGACTTCACCGGCGCGGACCTGTCCGGGTCACATCACACCGTGACGGCGTTCCGGTCCTGCACGTTCACCCGGACGCGGCTGTGGCACAGCGTGTTCCGGAGTTCGAGCCTGCTCGGTTCCGCCTTCGAGGACTGCCGCATCCGGCCGATCGAGTTCGACGAGGTGGACTTCACGCTCGCCTCGCTCGGCAAGGCCGACCTGCGCGGGGTCAACCTCACCGACTGCCGGCTGCGCGAGGCCAATCTCGTCGACGCCGACCTGCGGCAGACGGTGCTGCAGTCCGTCGACCTGTTCGGTGCCCGCACCAGCGGCCTTCGGCTCGAGGGCGCCGACCTGCGCGGCGCGCACGTCGACGCCTCGCTGTGGACCAGCGCCAAGCTGGACGGGGCGAAGATCGAGATGACGCAGGCGATCGCGATGGCGGGCGCGCACGGATTGATCGTCGAGCCCTAGCGACTCTCCTCCGCCACGAGGTCGGCGTCCTCGGTCGCGGTGGCAACCAGGTCCGCCGGTTCGGCGAGATGCCCGCAGTCGCATACGAGACGAGCGGTCACGGTCCCGCCACACCCGGCATGGTGGAACCGGAGAGCGCCGGTGTTCGCGTAGCGGTCGCCCCATTGCATCAAGGCGATCAGGGCGGGTAACAGTGCGCGGCCCTTGGGGGTGAGCACGTACTCGTCCCTGGTGCGTGAACCCTCCTCTCGATAGGGGCGCCGCTCGAGCAGCTCCTCGTCGACGAGCCCCTTCAATCGCGAGCTCAATGCGGCCTTCGGTATCTCGAGGTCCGCCCGCATCTCATCGAATCGCGTCACACCGTAATGCGCCTCGCGCAGCACGAGCAGCGTCCATCGGTCCCCGATCACGGTCACGGCGCGAGCGAGTCCGCAGTCGTCGAGCGGGACTCTCAGGGCGGGTCGGTCCGGCATGCGGCCAGGCTACCAAGGTTTGACTTTCAGACCCAGGTCCCGCCATGCTGGGTTTCGATATCAAACCCAGAGAGGTGGAGGCAACGCATGCCGATGGTCACGATCAAGACGATGCAGGGCAAGTCCCCGGAGGCGATCCGGAAGACCATGAGCGACGTGAGCAGGGTCGTGGCCGAGAACCTCGGCTACGACGCCGCCCACGTGATGGTGTTCGTGGAGGAAGTCGCCGACACGCACTTCCTGACGGCAGGACGGACCTGGGCGGAGCTGAAGCCCGTCCTGTACCCCGAGGGCTGACGGGACCGGGCCTGCCTCAGCGCACGAGCTCGCGCGCCAGCAGGTCCATCAGCAGCCCGTCGTCCCAGGTGCCGTTCTTGTTCTTCTCGTACTCGCGCATCACGCCGACGTCCTTGAAGCCCACCTTGCGGTAGCAGGCGATCGCGGGGGCGTTGGCGAGCTTCGGGTCGATGACCAATCGGTGGAACCGTTGGTCGTCGATGAGATGCGCGCACAGCACCCGCACCACCTCGGTGCCGAGGCCCCGGCCTTGCGTCCCGGACGAGAGGAACAGGTCTAGCCCGGCATGTCGGTAGTCGGGGTCCGGTTCGCAGTACCACTGAGCGAACCCGATGACCTGACCGTCCTCCAGCACCGTGTACTTGGTGGTGTCCGGTTCCTCGGCCTCGGGCCAGTCGTCGTCGGGAATCTGCCACCATCTGCGGACCTCGGGCTCGCGGTGGATCTCGCGCAGTCGGTCACGGTGTTCGGGGCGGATCGCGGTCAGCACCACCCGCGGGCCGACGAGATCGGGTGCCTGTTCGGGAGTCGTTGCCATGCCATCCAGTCTTACCTGAAACAATGGTGGCCGTGACTGCGACGATCCTGGATGGCAAGGCAACCCGCGACGAGATCTTCATCGATCTCAAAGCCCGAGTGGATGCGCTCAAGGCCAAGGGCATCACGCCCGGGCTGGGCACCGTCCTGGTCGGCGACGACCCCGGATCCGCGGCCTACGTGCGCGGTAAGCACAACGACTGCGCCAAGGTGGGGATCACCTCGATCCGGCGTGACCTGCCCGCAGACATCACCCAGGCGCAGCTCGAGGCCACCATCGACGAGCTCAACGCCAACCCCGAGTGCACCGGGTACATCGTGCAGCTGCCGCTGCCCAAGCACCTGGACGAGAACGCTGCGCTCGAGCGGATCGACCCGGGCAAGGACGCCGACGGACTGCATCCGGTGAACCTGGGCCGGCTGGTGCTGGGCAAGGAGGCGCCGCTGCCCTGTACCCCCCGCGGCATCGTGCACCTGCTCCGCCGCTACGAGGTGCCGATCAACGGCGCGCACGTGGTGGTCGTCGGCCGTGGCGTCACCGTCGGCCGGCCGATCGGTCTGCTGCTGACCCGTCGCAGCGAGAACGCCACCGTCACCCTCTGCCACACCGGGACCAAGGACCTCGCGGCCGAGGTCGAGCGCGCCGACATCGTCGTGGCCGCGGCCGGGGTGCCGGGGCTGATCACCGCGGACATGGTCAAGCCGGGTGCCGCGGTGCTCGACGTCGGTGTCAGCCGGACCGCCGACGGCCTGCGCGGCGACGTCGACGACAGCGTCCGCGAGGTCGCGGGATTCATCTCGCCGAATCCCGGCGGCGTCGGGCCGCTGACGCGAGCCTTCCTGCTGACCAACGTCGTGGAGCGCGCTGAGCAGCTCGCAGCGGGCTCCGAGTAGCACCGCCGATGACCGCGCAGACCTCCGCACCGACGGCGAACCGTTGGGTGCGCTTCGCCCGCAAGAACCTGCCGCTGCTGGCGGTGTTCGCGGTTGTGCTCGTCGCGGTGGTCTTCGTGCTCGCCGACCGGTGGCGGCGCGGTGCCTTCGTGTTCGGGCTGGCGACGCTGCTGGCCGCCGGATTCCGGCTGTGCCTGCCCGCCGAGCGGGTGGGGCTGCTGGCCGTGCGGGGCCAGCGCTTCGATGTCGGGGCGCTGACCGCGGTCGGCGGCGCCATCGTGTGGTTGGCGGTCTCGATCGATCCGTTGGGCACCGACTGAGCGGGTGCCGTGATCGCGGCGCCCGTGGTGTGGGCGCGCGGGTCGCGGTGCTGCCGCCGTTACGACGGCAGCACCGCGATCACGCTGCTGTGCTCACGCGGGTCGCCCTGGCCAGCGTCAGGGTCTCGTCGACCAGCGAGGTGACCCAGTCGACCTCGGTGAGGAAGCCGTCGTGGCCGGCGTCGGACCGCGCCACCCGCAGGCCGTCGCAGCCCGGCAGCAGCTCCGCCATGTCCTGGAGTTGGCGCAGCGGCATGATCCGGTCCGAGTCGATGGCGCCGACGACCACGGGGACCTGGCACGAGCCGAGCGCGGCCGCGATCCCGCCGCGGCCACGGCCGACGTCGTACCGGCTGACGGCCTCGCTGAGGACCACGTAGGAGCCGGCGTCGAAGGTCGTGACCAGCTTGTCCGCGCAGTACTCGAGGTAGCTCTGCACCGCGAACCTGCCGCCGCGCCAGATGTCCTCGCCGTGCTGGGTCGCGTTCTCGAACTGCAGGTCGAGGGCGGCCTCGCCGCGGTACGACAGGTGCGCGAACCGGCGGGCGATGCTCAGTCCGGAATCCGGGGTCCTGCCGGTGCCGTGGTAGTCGCCGCCCTGCCAGTTCGGGTCCGTGGTGATGGCGTCGATCTGGGTGGTCTGGCCGCCGATCTGGTCCGCGGTCGCGCGCGGGCCGATCGCCAGGGCAAGGGCCGAGCCGACGCGGTCGGGGTGCCCGACCGTCCACTCGAGGACGCGCATGCCGCCCATCGAGCCGCCGACGACGGAGGCGAACCGTCGGATGCCCAGTGCGTCGGCCACGGCGACCTCGGCCTCTACCTGGTCGCGGACGGAGATCAGGGGGAAGCGTGAGCCCCATGGCTTTCCGTCGGGGGCGAGTGAGCTCGGTCCGGTGGTGCCGCGGCAGCCGCCGAGCACGTTGGTGGCGAGGACGCACCATTCGTCGGTGTCGATCGGGGCGCCGGGGCCGACCATGCCGTTCCACCAACCGGGGGTGGCGTGCTGGTCGTCGGCCGGACCGGTGACGTGCGAGTCGCCCGTCAGTGCGTGCTCGACGAGCACGATGTTGTCGAGATCCGGGCTCGGCGTGCCCCAGCACTGGAGGGCGACGGTGACGTCCGGTAGCACGCCCCCGCCCTCCAGCTGGAGCGATCCGATGTTGATCTCGGTCAGACGCCCGTCCGTCGGCGGAAACGCGACGACGCTGCGGGTGCCCGGCTCAGCGATGACCGCCATCACGGTGGCGTCGGTCGGGAGCTGCTCGACGGGGGTGCTGAGGTTGATCGTTGGCGTTGACACGGCGCAAATGTTATCGATCAAGCGTCCAGGAGGAGGCCAATCCGGAAATCTCGCGCTGCCCTGATTCGGCTTGCCCGAGTGCGGCCCCGTTGCGGCCGATTCGGGCCAAATCCAGAGTCTCGCGGAGTAGTTTGGTCACCCATTCTGCCTCGGTGAGGAAGCCGTCGTGCCCATCCGCGGACCGCACCAATCGCAGGCCATCGCAGCCCGGCAGGTGCTGCGCCACCTCCTCGAGCTGGCGCAGCGGGAACAACCGATCAGAGTCGACGCCGCCGACGACAACCGGGACCGGAGTCGAGGCGAGCGCCGCCTCCACGCCGCCGCGGCCGCGACCGACGTCGTGCCGGTTGATGGCCTCGGTGAGGACCACGTAGGAGCCGGCTTCGAAGCGGGAGACCAGCTTGCGGGCCTGGTATTCGAGGTAGCTCTGCACGGCGTATCGGCCACCGCGCCACGGATCTTCCCCGGCCTGCGGTGCATTCCCGAAAGCGCCGTCGAGACCCGCCTCGGCGCGATAGGACAGGTGCGCGATTCTCCTGGCGACGCTCAGTCCGGCCTCAGGGGTCCTGCCGGTGCCGTGGTAGTCGCCGCCCTGCCAGTCGGGGTCGGCTGTGATGGCGGCGACCTGGGTGGTCTGGGTGCCGATCTGGTCCGCGGTCGCGCGGGCGCCGACCGCCAGGACCAGGGCCGAGCCGACGCGGTCGGGGTGGCCGACCGTCCATTCGAGGGTTCGCATGCCGCCCATCGAGCCGCCGACGACGGAGGCGAACCGTCGGATGCCCAGTGCGTCGGCCACGGCGACCTCGGCCTCGACCTGGTCGCGGACGGAGATCGCGGGAAACCGTGAGCCCCATGGCTTTCCGTCGGGGGCGAGCGAGCCCGGCCCGGTGGTGCCGCGGCAGCCGCCGAGCACGTTGGTGGCGAGGACACACCATTCGTCGGTGTCGATCGGGGCGCCGGGGCCGACCATGCCGTTCCACCAACCGGGGGTGGCGTGCTGGTCGTCGGCCGGGCCGGTGACGTGTGAGTCGCCCGTCAGCGCGTGCTCGACGAGCACGATGTTGTCGAGATCCGGGCTGGGGGTGCCCCAGCACTGGAGGGCAACGGTGACGTCCGGCAGCACGTCGCCGCTCTCCAGTCGGAGCGAGCCGATGGCGACCGTGACCAGTGAACCGTCCGTCGGGGGGAAGGTGTCGAGCGGTGGCGGGAGGGTGGTCGAAATGGGGTGGATCACAGTCGAACGCACGGCGCAGATGGTAGCGACCCCGCGCTCACAAAAATGGTGATAATGAAAATACGTTCGGCAGTGTGAGAATCGCCCTACTCGGCGGCGCCACGACCGGCCCTGGCCAGCGCCATGGTCTCGCCGAGCAGCGTCGTGACCCATTCGGCCTCGGTGAGGAAGCCGTCGTGTCCGTAGCGGGAGTTCACCACGCGCAGCCCGTCGCACCCCGGCAGGTGCTCTGCCAGTTCCTCCTGCTGCCGGAGCGGGTAGAGCCGATCGGAGTCAACGCCGCCGACGATCACCGGGACGGGGGTCGAGGCGAGCGCCGCCTCCACGCCGCCGCGTCCGCGGCCGACGTCGTGCCGGTTCATCGCCTCGGTGAGCAGCACGTAGGTGCCGGGGTCGAAGCGGGCGACCAGCTTGTCGGCCTGGTGTTCGAGGTAGCTCTCCACCGCGTACCGGCCGCCGTGCCAGGTGTCCTCGCCCGGCTGCGTGGCGTTGCCGAACCGGGTGTCGAGTTCGTCCTCGGTGCGGTACGTCAGGTGCGCGATCCGACGGGCGATCCCCAGTCCGGTGCGGGGCACCCGTCCGGTGCCGTGATAGTCGCCGCCCTGCCAGTCGGGGTCGGCGGTGATCGCGGCGATCTGCGTGGTCTGGGTGCCGATCTGATCCGCGGTCGCCCGCGCGCCGACCGCCAGGATCAGGGCGGATCGGACGCGTTCGGGGTGGCCGACCGTCCATTCGAGGGTCCGCATGCCGCCCATCGAGCCGCCGACCACCGCCGCGAACCGCTCGATGCCGAGCAGGTCGGCCAGCGCGAGCTCCGCCGACACCTGGTCGCGGATGGAGATCTCGGGAAAGCGCGATCCCCACGCCCGGCCGTCCGGGTCGAGCGAGGCGGGCCCGGTGGTGCCGCGGCAGCCACCGAGGACGTTGGTGGCGAGGACGCACCATTCGTCGGTGTCGATGGGGGCGCCGGGGCCGATCATGCCGTTCCACCAGCCCGGCGACGGGTGCTCGTCGTCCACGGGACCGGAGACGTGTGAGTCACCGGTCAGCGCGTGCTCGACGAGCACGATGTTGTCGAGGTCGGCGCTCGGCTCTCCCCACGCCTGGACGGCGAGGGTGACATCGGGCAGGACGACCCCGCTCTCGAGTTCCAACGGGCCGATGCCGATGCCCGTCAACCGCCCGTTCGGCGGCGGGAACCCCGCGAGGGACGGTAGGGGTCCCCGCGGAGGCCGCGCCGAACGGGCGTCTGACTCGGAGCGCACTGTCAAGATGCCGCCGCCGCGAGACCGGCCTCGAGATCGGCCAGGATGTCGTCGATGCCCTCGATGCCGACGGCGAGCCGCACCAGGCCCGGGGTCACGCCCGACGCCAGCTGCTCATCGGGGGTCAGCTGCGAGTGCGTCGTGGAGGCGGGATGGATGACGAGCGAACGCACGTCACCGATGTTGGCGACGTGGCTGTGCAGGGTGAGGGCGTTGACGAAGTTCTTGCCCGCGTCGACCCCGCCTGCCAGCTCGAACGCGACGATCGCGCCCGCACCCTTCGGCGCGAGCTTCTGGCCGCGCTCGTACCACGGCGACGAGGGCAGGCCGGCGTACGCGACCGAGGTGACCTCGGGCCGGGCCTGCAGGAACTCGGCGACCCGCTGGGCGTTCTCGACGTGCCGCTCGATGCGCAGGCTCAGCGTCTCCAGCCCCTGGCTGATGAGGAAGGCGTTGAACGGCGAGACCGCCGCACCCACGTCGCGCAGGAGCTGCACGCGGGCCTTGAGCGCGTAGGCGGGCGCACCGAGGTCGGCGAACACCGCGCCGTGGTAGCTGGGGTCGGGCGTGGTGAAGTTCGTGTGTCGGCCCTGGGTCCAGTCGAAGTTGCCGCCGTCGACGATGACTCCCGCGATCGCCGTGCCGTGCCCGCCGAGGTACTTGGTCGCCGAGTGCACCACGATGTCCGCGCCGTGCTCGAGCGGCCGGATCAGGTACGGGGTGGCGACCGTGTTGTCCACGATCAGCGGGATGCCGTTCTCGTGGGCAACCGCCGAGACACCAGAGATGTCGAAGACGTCGTTCTTCGGGTTGGAGATGGTCTCGCCGAAGAAGGCCTTGGTGTTCGGCTGGATGGCCGCGCGCCACTGCTCGAGGTTGTCCGGGTCCTCCACGAAGCTGACCGTGATGCCGAGCTTGGGCAGCGTGTAGTGGAAGAGGTTGTAGGTGCCGCCGTACAGGCGCGGGCTGGAGACGATGTGGTCGCCCGCCTCGGCCAGGTTGAGGATCGCGAACGTCTCGGCGGCCTGACCCGAGGCCAGCAGGAGCGCGGCAACGCCCCCCTCGAGCGAGGCGATCCGCTGCTCGACCGCGTCCTGGGTCGGGTTCATGATCCGGGTGTAGATGTTGCCCGGCTCGGCCAGTCCGAACAGCGCCGCCGCGTGGTCGGTGTTGTTGAACGTGTACGACGTGGTCTGGTAGATCGGCAGCGCGCGCGCGTTGGTCGTCGCATCGGACGTCTGGCCCGCGTGGATCTGCTTGGTCTCGAAGCTCCAGGCAGCGGGGTCGGTGACGGGGGTGTTCTCGCTCATGTGTTGTCTACTCCAAGAAATTGGGGGAGATCGGCGCAGCTCGGGCGCCAGGGGGCAAGACTGGGTCCTATCTGCGACAACAACACATGGTGAACCTCCGGTGGGTCGTGGCCCGCTTTGTGGGTCCGTCCCGACGGACCCGCGCTTGTCATCCGAACTTTTTCTCGGACAACCCGGTCATCACCCGGGGCACCCCACCGCGGATGGAGGGTTGCCGACCAGCTAGCCGGGGCTTGATGCTGGCACTCATGACCGCCCCCGATATTAGCGGCTCGGGTCGAGCGGTCGAAAGCGAGGTCGGCGTTTCGGCGTGGCGGAGGGGCCGCATGGGACCCGGCGACAGCGGGTGACCTGCATTACAGGGCTAGGCTGCGGGTCGCAATCATCAAGTCCGGGCATCGCCCGAGTTTCGAGTAGTTCGCAGGGAGACCGATAGTGAAAGCCGCCACAACGGCGCTGACCCGAGGTCTGACAGCACGCCACATCAGGTTCATCGCGCTGGGTTCGGCCATCGGGACCGGCCTGTTCTATGGATCGGCGGAAGCGATCAACCGGGCCGGCCCGTCGGTGCTGCTCGCCTATTTGATCGGTGGGGCGGCGATCTACATCGTGCTCCGCGCGCTCGGTGAGATGGCCGTGAGCAATCCCGTGTCGGGCTCGTTCGGTGAGTATGCGAGCAAGCATCTCGGGCCGCTGGCCGGGTTCATGACCGGCTGGACGTACACCTTCGAGATGATCGTGGTGTGCCTCGCGGATGTGACCGCGTTCGGCGTCTACATGGGGTTCTGGTTCCCCGACGTGCCGCGGTGGATCTGGGTGCTGGCCATCATCTTCTTCATCGGCGCGATCAACCTGCTCAGCGTCAAGGTGTTCGGTGAGGTGGAGTTCTGGTTCACCCTGGTCAAGATCGCGGCGATCGTGG